>JAYEKG010000049.1:0-2919 GCA_034660935.1 Patescibacteria group bacterium | reverse complement strand
GCCAGATGACGAGGAACTGGAAAAATGGGAAAAAATACTCAAATTACAACAGGAATTAAGAGATGAAATTAAAAAAGGCGCTGATGATAAAGATCAGGGGGCAATTTTAGATTTTTGGGACGATTACGGAAACGCCGGCATGGATGCAATCAATGGGATTGCAGATGTTCAACAGGCGTTTTACAACCGACGCATGGAACAGCATCAGGCGGATTTGAATACAGTGCAGGAAGAATATGATGCTAAGATTAACGCCGCAGAGGGGGATTCAGAATTACAAGACCAGTTAAGGGAGCAACAGAGAGTTGCAGAAAAGAAAATACAACAGGAAATGCTTGCCGAAAAACAGAAGCAGGCAAAAATTGATAAGCAATTAGCAGCATTTCAGGCAGCCGTAAGTGGAGCGGTTGCAATAATAAAAGCGTGGGCAATAAATCCAGTTGTTGGCGCATTAACAGCCGTTACCGTTGCCGCTCAAATTGCAGCTATTGAGGCGCAACCAATACCGCAATTTTATAAGGGTACTGGAAAAAAAGGAACTCCGGGCGGTGAAGTTTTGGCAGGTGAAAAAGGCAGCGAAATGTATGTAACCCCGTCCGGCATAGCAGGCATAACACCTGATACCGCTACTGTTATGGATATGCCAAAAGGCACGCAGATTTTTACTCACGAAGACACTAAACGGTATTTGGCGGGAGCGGCTCAGGAAAAGAAACATGATATGCAAATTAATGAAAAGGATTACAGCAGATTTTTTAAAAAGATAATAAGAAATACCGGAAGGGAAACGAATATTACCACTCCATCCGGTAATTCTGAGTACAAAAAACGGTATATAAATTAAATTGTTGAAAAATAAATATGTTATCTAACATATAAATAACTAAATTAGCGGCATGGAAATTAATTTTTCATTGAAATTAGGCAAAAAGAAAGTAACCAAAAAAAGTGCTACAGTAGGCACTATACGACCCGACACACCTCATAAAATTGGGAATGATTGGTTTTATCCTATCGGAGATGGAAGCTCTACCGACAAAGCTACGTTGCTGGATATGGTCGAAAAGAAGACAGAGTTCGCAACGCCGATGAATTACGCCGTTCGCACAACGGCACGCATTCCTGTTGTACACTTAGACCAAAACGGAAAACAAGTTGAAAATAGCAAATATTTAAAATTGTTAAATAAACCAAATCAGTATCAAAATAGTCGTGAAGCACTAATGGAAAGTGCTATTTTAAGTTATTTGGCAACCGGCGATTGTTTTTTCAATAAGATTGGAGCGCCCTTGCTTGTGCCGAGTAAATTATTCGTACTCGACCCAACTTGCACAGAGCCGATATGGAGTGATGAAGGAGATTTTCGGTTTAAAGAACTTTTAAAATTTAAAACGCAGTTTCCTGGCAATCATGATTATACAAAAATCGAGGCAGGGGATATAGCACATATCATGTTTACAGGCGCTCGATATAAGCAAATGACACAGGGCGGCGTTTCGTTACTCGTTCCGTTAATTGAAAATTATCAAAATTTAAAAAAGAATTACATTGCACGCCGCTCGATGTACGAAGGCAAACGGTTACTGATTTCACCAAAACTGACACGTGGTGCTATGCCGGGTATTGGTTCGATTTCACAACAGCAAGGCGGTTCAGATAACTCGGAATTTAAGTTTGAACCACCAGAAAAAGCCGCAAGCCGGAAATTAAACCAACATTGGAGGGCAGACAATCCTGATGGTGAAAGGATTAAGGTATTCCCAACTCCGATGGAAACCGATGAAATTGGACAAACGGCTAATGAATTAGGATTAGATGAAAGCAGAAGTGCAGATTTTCGTTTCATTTCAATGCAAATTGGAGTACATCCGATTTTAACGGGAGATACAACAAATGCAGCTTTGAACAATTACAAGACAGCAGAACGACAATTTTATTTAACATCCGGGCTGCCAACTGCATATAAGATGTACAGTGAATTGACAACGTTTCTGAACATGCCAGACGGACATGTTTTAATCCCGGACACGTCGAGAATTGAGGCGTTAAAAGACGACAAAGCTGAATTACATCAAATGATATTGAACAATTACGACCGCAGAGCAGCCACTGCAAACGAATTGAGAGCTGCGGCAGGTCAGGAAACATCAAATGAATACGACACTTTAAAACCCAATGAAAATGAACAATAATTTTAAAAGAAAAGCGATAGAAACAGAACTGAAAGACATTGACAGCAAGGGACTTATTAAGGTTGCGATTGTCAATTTCGGTTCAAAAGATTCAGATGGCGATATTATTCAGAGGTCTGCCTACGACAAAAGTATCAGTGAAAACTTTAAGCGTTTTAGACATTTTAAAAACCACGATTTTAATTTAGTCCCGGGCGTCCCAAAAGAACTGATAAAAGAGGGCGATTATTTGTTTATGATTTCGCAACTGATACTGGATTCTGATGTCGGGAGAAATACCTATGCAGAATACAAAGCGGGTGCAATAAAAGAACATTCGCACGGATTTATAACAATAAAAGAGCATTTCGATGAAAAACAGAAGGCTAACATTATCACAGAGGGATTTATCATGGAGGGAAGCTCGCTGACAGCTTGGGGGGCAAACGAAAACACTCCAACGGCTTATGTTAAATCATTCAATGATATTATTGAATATTTGTCGTTTGCAGAAAAAGCACTTAAATCAAATGAATTTACAGATGATTATTTACTAAAAGTTGAAGCAAAGGTTAAGGAAGTTTCTAAAATTTTATCACTCAAAAACGGCACCCAGCAGGGCAAGCCACTGGACAACGGTACTGAGCAGATTACAGAAAAAGAATTAATCGAAGCAATCAACAAATTCAAATTATTTTACTAACGTTTTAAAAATTAAGAAAATGGAACAAAAAGAAGTAGACAAACA
>JAYEKG010000048.1:10509-14943 GCA_034660935.1 Patescibacteria group bacterium | reverse complement strand
CGAAGTTTCTTGAAGTAAATCCTGAGGGATTTACTGAAAGAAATTTTGGATATCCGCTGTTATCGGAAGTGTCGCGGAGCAACACGAAGATACAGTGGGGTAGTCGTGCCACATTAGACAAAAGAGCGGAGCGATTTTGGATAACAAGTTATATGCGAACTTATTGATTTAATTTGTTTAGTGAACTAAAATAATTATATAAACTTCTAATCTTGTCTATATTTTATCACGAAGACATATAAATGAAAAATAAGTTCTATGTCACGACCAGCATTTTTTATGTTAATTCCGTTCCGCATATCGGGAGCGCTTTGGAAATGGTCCAAGCGGATGTCTTGGCGCGGTATCACCGCCAATTGGGCGAAAATGTTTTTTTTCTGACCGGAACCGATGAGCATGGAATAAAAATAGTCAGGACCGCGGAAGAGAAAAAAAAATCAGTTCAGGAATTAGTTGATAAAAACACGCAGAAATTTAAAGATTTAACCAAAATTCTAAACATATCAAACGATGATTTTATTAGAACAAGCGACAAAAAACGCCATTGGCCGGCTGTTAAAAAAATATGGCGGATACTGGACGAAAAAGGAGATATTTACAAAGGGAAATATAGCGGTCTTTATTGTGTTGGCTGTGAAGCGTATTTAAGCAAGAGCGATTTGGTTGACGGGAAGTGCCCGTTTCACCAAAAGAAGCCAGAGATTATAAAAGAGGAAAACTATTTTTTCAAATTATCTAAATACGCGCCGGAAATTAAAAAGATTATCGAAAAAGATGAATTAGTTATTATTCCTCAAACAAGAAAAAAAGAAGTGTTGGGGTTAATTAAGCAGGGAGTAAAAGATATTAGTGTCTCCCGTCCAAAGGAATCTCTTTTGTGGGGAGTGCCCGCGCCGGATGACGATTCGCAAATTTGCTATGTTTGGTTTGAAGCGCTAATTAACTATATTTCAGCGCTTGGATATGGCGGCGACGAGAAAAATTTTGAACGGTATTGGCCGGCAGATATTCATTGTATTGGCAAGGATATTTTGCGTTTTCATACGCTTTTGTGGCCGGCAATGCTTTTATCGGTCGGGTTGCCTTTGCCTAAAAAAGTTTTTGTTCACGGCTATTTAACTTCAAAAGGGCAAAAGATGTCCAAATCAGTCGGAAATGTTGTTGACCCTTTTGATGTGATTGAAAAGCACGGAAGCGAAACCACGCGCTATTTTCTCCTAAGAGAGTTTTCAAGTACTGAAGACGGCGATTTTAGCATTGAACGGCTTAAAGAAAGATATAATTCTGATTTAGCGAACGGATTGGGGAATTTAGTCAGCCGAGTTTTAACGTTAGCGGAGAAAACTGATGCTGCCGCGAGCGCTTTTTTATCATTGCGAGGAGTTCGCAGTGGCGAACGACGCGGCAATCTTGTAGATAGCAGTATCGCCCTGTCAATTAAATTAACCCGAGAAAATTACAAAAAAGCTTTTGAAGATATTAAATTCAACGAAGCGCTGGAAGCGGTTTGGAAATTAATTTCTGCTTGCGATGAGTATATTGAGAAAAATAAGCCGTGGGAACTGCGAAAGAATAATGAGAAAAAATTTAACGAGGTAATTTCGGACATGCTTGTTTCCATCGGGGAAATTGCTGATTTACTCAAACCATTTATGCCGGATACGGCAGAAAAAATCTTGGAGCAAATCAAACAGAATAAAAAAAGCGAAGCGCTTTTTCCGCGGATAAATTAAAATATTATTTTTTATGCCAAAACCGTTATTGATTGACACCCATTCGCATGTTAATTTTAAAGATTACAAAAACGATGGCGACGAAGTTATTAAGCGCGCTCTTGATAATGGCGTTTGGATGATAAACGCGGGAGCGCAATATAGCACCAGTTGCCGCGCTGTTGAATACGCGGAAAAATACAAGGAGGGGGTTTACGCCGCTGTCGGGCTTCATCCGAGCCATGTTCATATAGACAGTTTAAAGCAAGATAAAGATATAGAAGTTAAGGAAGTAGAAGTTTTTGACGCGGAAAAATATAAAAAATTGTTGGAAAATCCCAAAACCGTGGCAATAGGAGAGATTGGTTTAGATTACGGCAATGACACTCTTTTGTCATTGCGAGCGAAGCGAAGCAATCCCGGAGAAGAAGGAGAGATTGCCGCGTCGCAGACTCCTCGCAATGACAAGAACGAAGATAGTATAAAACATAAACAAAAAGAGGTTTTAGTGGAACAAATAGAATTGGCCCAACAAATGAACAAGCCAATCGTTTTTCATTGTCGAGGGGCGTATAACGACTTGATTGAGTTATTGGAAATGTTTAATTTTGGATGCGCTAATTGTCCGCATTCTTGTTCTCCAAAACTGCGAGGAACAATGCATTGTTTCGTAGGGCGATTATCGCAAGCGGAAAAACTTGTGGAAATGGGTTTTCATCTGGGATTTAACGGGATAATTACATACGCGCGGGATTATGATAAGGTTATAAAAAAAATACCTTTGGGAAAAATCTTATTAGAAACAGACGCTCCATATTTAACTCCTATTCCGCATCGCGGAGAGAGAAATGAGCCGTCGTATGTTAAATATGTCGCCGAAAAAATAGCGGAGGTAAGAGGGGTTAGTTTTGAAGAAGTTGCCAAACAAACAACCAAAAACGCGAGGGAATTGTTCGGGATATAAAAAAATAAAAAATAACAATAATCAGATGTCGTTATTTTTTATTTGATAATAGTCCGAAAATGGGCTATTATTTTATTATGCAAAAATACAATCCGAATAAAATTGAAAAAAAGTGGCAGAAGTATTGGGAGGAGAACAATTTGCATAAAACTGGTTCAAATCCCAAGGCGAGAAAAAAGTATATTTTGGATATGTTTCCGTATCCGTCTGGCGAAGGGCTTCATGTTGGCCATGTAGAATCATATACCGCGACGGATATATATTCGCGCTTTTTGCGGATGAATGGATATAATGTCTTGCATCCCCAAGGTTGGGACGCTTTCGGCTTGCCGGCGGAAAATTACGCGATTAAAACTGGAATTCATCCATCTGAGACAACCAAAAAAGCAATTAAAGTTTTTAAGCGCCAGATGAATTCAATGGGTTTTTCCTACGATTGGGGAAGGGAGATTAATTCCTCGGAGCCGGATTATTATAAATGGACGCAATGGTTTTTTCTTCTTTTGTATAAGAAAGGGTTGGCTTACAAAAAAAAAGCAAGGGTAAATTGGTGCGAAAAATGTCAGACCGTTTTAGCAAACGAACAAGCGGAAGGCGGAAAATGCGAAAGGTGCGAAAGTCCTGTTATTCAAAAAGATTTAGAGCAATGGTTCTTTAAGATTACCGATTTTATTGAAGACCAGAATTATAAGGGAAGAAAAATTAAAGGTTTGTTGAGCGGGCTTAATAATGCTGATTGGCCCGAATCAACTAAACGAATACAGAAAAATTGGCTCGGCAAGTCAGAAGGCGCAAGAGTAAAATTTAAAATAAAAAGCGCAAAGTCTGACATTAACAGAGCGATAGAAATATACACCACTCGCCCGGACACTCTTTTTGGATGCACCTATTTTGTTCTTTCTCCGGAGCATCCGATGATTAATGAGTTCAAAGATTCTATCAATAATTGGAATGAGGTTGAGAAATACAGAAATAAGGCGCGAAAAAAAACTGAATTGGAAAGGACTGATTTAGCAAAGGAAAAAACAGGGATTATGTTAAACGGAATTAAGGCGGTAAATCCTGTTAATGGCGCTGAGATACCTGTTTTTCTTGCTGATTATGTTTTAATAAATTACGGGACAGGCGCGATTATGGCAGTTCCCGCGCACGATGAGAGGGACTGGGAGTTTGCGAAGAAATATAATTTATCAGTTATTGAAGTTCTCAAAGGTGGTGATGTCAAAAAAGAAGCGTATTTGGGAAACGGCTTGCATATTAATTCTTCTTTTTTGGACGGGCTTGATAAGAGTGAAGCAACTGAAAAAATTATTAAATGGCTAAAAGAAAAAAAAATAGGGGAGAAAGCTGTTAATTATAAAATAAGGGATTGGTTGGTTAGCCGCCAAAGATATTGGGGTGTTCCTGTTCCGATTATCTATTGCGAAAAATGCGGAGAAGTTCCTGTTCCTGAAAAAGATTTGCCCGTTGAATTGCCAAGAGATGTCGATTTTATGCCAACGGGCGAATCTCCTTTAAAATATTCAAAGAAATTCCAAAACACTAAATGTCCGCGATGCGGAGCTTCAGCAAAAAGGGAATCGGATACGATGGATACATTTGTTTGTTCGTCTTGGTATTATTTAAGATACGCCGATCCGAAAAATGACAAGAAATTTGCGAGCAAAAAGGCGATAGAAAAATGGCTGCCGGCAGATGTTTATGTCGGCGGGGCGGAGCATATAGTTTTACATCTTTTGTATTCAAGATTTTTTACGA
>JAYEKG010000048.1:8597-10409 GCA_034660935.1 Patescibacteria group bacterium | reverse complement strand
GCCGATCCGAAAAATGACAAGAAATTTGCGAGCAAAAAGGCGATAGAAAAATGGCTGCCGGCAGATGTTTATGTCGGCGGGGCGGAGCATATAGTTTTACATCTTTTGTATTCAAGATTTTTTACGAAAGTTTTGCAAAAATACGGGTTTGTCGATTTCAATGAGCCGTTCCAAAAATTAAGGCATCAAGGAATGATTTTAGCTGAAAATGGGGTGAAAATGAGCAAGTCAAAAGGGAATGTTATTAACCCCGATAATGTGGTTAGTGAATACGGCGCCGACATATTAAGAATGTATGAAATGTTTATGGGGCCTCTTGAAGACGCAAAGCCGTGGAATACCAAAGGGATAGTTGGAATTAAGAGGTTTTTAGAAAAAGTTTGGGGGGTAGGGCATAATCTTGGCGATAAAAAGAATGGCGAATTAGAAAGATTGCTTCACAAAACAATTAAAAAAGTGACGGAAGATATAGAGGATTTTAAGTTCAACACGGCGATTAGCCGGTTAATGATATTTAGCAACAAAGCTGCGGAAAAAGGAAAAATTTCCGAAAAGATTTGGGGTAAATTTTTATTACTACTCTCTCCTTTCGCTCCGCATATTGCCGAAGAATTATGGGAGCAATTAGGCAATAAAAAAAGCATCTTTTTGGAGAAATGGCCTGATTTTGACGAAAAACTCATTCATGAAAAAGTTTGCCGTTTAGTAATCCAAATAAATGGCAAGGTCAGAGATGTAATGGAAATTGAAGCGGGGATTTCAGAAAAAGAAATTGAAAATTTGGCTCTTTCGCGAGACAAAATTAAAAAATGGCTTGATGGGAAAAACCCCAAAAAAGTTATTTATATTCCGGAAAGATTAGTTAATTTGGTAATATAAAAAAGCGTTAAGAGTTTTTCTCCTAACGCTTTTCTGTTGAGTTTGTTATATTAGCTCCTTTATTTTTTTCAAAAATTCTTCTATGCGATATGGTTTTTCTATAACCATATCGACCAAGCCGTTTTCTGGAACCAAATCAGGTCTGCCTGTTAAAATAACTACAGGCAAATCGGGTATTTCCTTTTTTAGTATCTTTGTCAATTCCAACCCGTCCATAACAGGCATTTGGAAGTCAGTCACGACAAGATCTGGGCCAAACCTATTTAATTCGGAGAGGGCTTCCTCTCCGTTGTCGCAACGGAATGTAGTGTAATCATATATGTGAAGTATTTCCGCCACAACATCTCCTACGCTTTTTTCGTCGTCCACAATCATAATTTTCTCTTTTCCGTTCATTTTTCCTCCTTATTGTTAAAGTGATTATTTTTGACTGCCACAATACTACCATAATTTATTTGTTCTGTCAATCTTTTTACAAACTTATGAAAGTTATAAAATTTAATTTAAATGATTTTGATATGAATATTGTTCGCGAGGCGGCAAGAGTTCTCCGCGGCGGCGGTTGTGTTGTCTATCCAACTGATACGGCTTACGCTTTGGGAGTTGACGCTTTTAATGCAGCCGGCATTGAACGGCTTTTCAAAATCAAAAAAAGGCCCAAGATAAAGCCAATTCCAATTATGGTTCGCGATATTGAGACAGCAAAGAGAATCGCTTATATTGATAAAAAAACAGAAAAAATTCTTGAAGGTATTTGGCCCGGCGCGGTGACGGCAATTTTAAATAAGAGAGAAGTTATTCCGAACATTGCGGTTGCCGGTAAAAAAACCGTTGGATTAAGAATTCCCGCTCATTCTTTCGCGCGTTTTTTAGCGGATAATTTTAAAAATCCGATTACGGCCACTTCGGCCAGTATTTTCGGGGAACCGCCTT
>JAYEKG010000048.1:0-8497 GCA_034660935.1 Patescibacteria group bacterium | reverse complement strand
ATTGCGGTTGCCGGTAAAAAAACCGTTGGATTAAGAATTCCCGCTCATTCTTTCGCGCGTTTTTTAGCGGATAATTTTAAAAATCCGATTACGGCCACTTCGGCCAGTATTTTCGGGGAACCGCCTTTGATTTATTCCAGAGATGTTATGAAAATATTCGGGCAATCATATCCCCGCCCAAATCTTTTCTTGGATGCGGGGGATTTGCAAGACATTCAGCCATCAACTGTTTTGGATTTAACCGCTTTTCAGCCCAAAATCACACACATTGGACCTATCAGCAAAAAGGATTTGATGGGGATATTAAAATAAATAAAACTGACTAATGGCTAATTTTATTGTGGTAGAATTATATGTAAGAAATCATAGCGTTGTTTACAGTTTATCCCTCACAAGGGCAGCCCTTTCCAAGAAATACAAGGGCAGCCCTTTCCATCTTTTTGCTTCTAAAAAATAAGTGTTCGTAGAATCGTTTTCTGAAAGGGCTGCCCTTGTTTTTTCTTCGGCTTCAAGGGCTGCCCTTGTTTTTTCTTAGACCAATCACATAAGCAAGATTGGGTGTCCATATAAAATTCTTGTCTGGCAGTTTAGTTTTTGCCATAAATATTATTATGGTGCGTTTGTTTGACGAAATTCGACCGCGGCGCATCGCGCCGCGGGTTTAGTTGGCAAAATTCCTGAAAGTTTAATACTGGTGGGCGAGGTGGGATTCGAACCCACACGAGCTTGCGCTCACATCTTTTTGAGAGATGCGTGTCAACCGTTCCACCACTCGCCCATAAATTCATTTTCTCTTAAAAACATCTTGTTGTCAATTAAAACAGATTAGAGTATAATACATTTAATGGCGAAGATTATAAGTTTAGTAAACCAAAAAGGCGGCGTTGGCAAATCAACTTCGGCTGTGAATTTAGGGGGGTATTTAGCCGCTTTAGGTCGTTATGTTCTTTTGGTTGATATTGACCCTCAAGCTAACGCTACTTCGGGAATTGGATTAAATTCACAAAAAGTGTTCCGCGGCTTATATCATTCCTTGATAGACAATGTTTCATCTGAAGAAACTATTCATAAAACAAACCTTTTAGGGTATGATGTTATTCCTGCTTCTTCTGATTTAGCTGGGGCAACAATAGAATTGGTTAATATGCCCAATCGGGAGTTTAAACTTTATGAGGTGTTGCGCCGAATCAGAACGGATTACGATTATATCCTAATTGATTGCCCGCCAAGTTTAGGGCTTCTGACTGTTAATGGATTGGTTGCGGCTGACGAGGTGATTATACCCGTCCAATGCGAATATTACGCTTTAGAGGGATTGGGCCAATTATTAAAAACAATTGAATTGGTTCAGGACAATTTGGACAGTCCTATAAAAATTAAAGGCGCCTTATTGACTATGTATGACCGCCGCAATAGGCTTTCAAGGCAAGTTCGCAAAGAGGTGGAAAGAAATTTTAACGATTATGTTTTTGAATCAATTATTCCCAGATGTGTTAAGCTGGCCGAGGCGCCAAGTTTTGGAAAATCAATTTTTCAATATGCTCCTCATTCCAGAGGCGCTAAGGCTTATCAAAAATTAGCTCAAGAAATAATTAATTTAGAGAAATAATATTATGGCAGAATCATTAGGTAAGGGACTTCAATCGCTTATTCCCAAAAAGCGGCAAACAATCACCGATTTAGCGCCCAATCAAGCGCAGAGGTCGGGATGGGCAAAGCCCAAAAAGGAAAGTATTTTTAATGTGGAAACTGCTCAAATCCGTCCGAATTCTCTCCAGCCGCGCAGTGATTTCTCGGATGGCTCGTTAAAAGAATTAGCTGATTCTATTAGAGAACACGGAGTTCTTCAGCCAATACTTGTTGCTAAAATTGAGAAAACGACAGACAGAGGGCGGAATGTGGAATATGAGTTAATAGCCGGTGAAAGAAGGTGGCGCGCCGCTCAAATAGCGGGATTGCCTCGTGTTCCTGTTATTATTCGCGACACTTCTACTAGGCAGAAATTGGAAATTGCTTTGGTTGAAAATATTCAAAGGGAGAATCTTAACGCCATTGAAATGGCGCTGGCTTTTAAGCAATTTCAAGATGATTTCGGCCTGAAGCACGGGGAAATTGCCCAGAAAGTCGGCAGAAAACGGACGACAATTACTAATTTTCTCCGGCTTTTGAATTTGCCTAAAGAAGTCCAGAAGGCGATGATTGCCGGGAAAATTGCCGAAGGACATGGAAGGGCTGTTTTAATGGTCAAACCGTCAGCTCGATTGGCTCTCTTTAGGAACATTGTCAAAAACAATTTAAGTGTTCGCGCAGCAGAAGACAAAGCGAGGAAATTATTACTTCCTAATAAGCCCAAAGCAGGAGGTCCAAAGAATTCTCTTTTCAAAAAAATAGAACAAGACATTGTCGGAGTATGGGGACGGCGGGTAAGCATTACCCAAAGAAAAGAAACGGGATGTTTGAGAGTTGAATTTATAGGTCAAAAAGAGCTGGATAAATTAAAAAATCATCTGCTGAAAATATGAGTCCTTTTACGGAAGAGCAATAAAAAGCTCATAAGAATTTAGAAGAATTTTTATAATTGTCTCGCAAGAGGATTTATATTTAATTCTTTCTGTGCCAAGCGTTAATTCTGCTTCTCGCTTGGTTAGTTTTAATAAATCTAAGCCAATCCTTATTTGGCTTTTTATTTTTTTGGGTTATTATTTCAACTAGCTGTCCATTCTGCAGCGGTTTTGACAAGGAGCTCAATTTTTCGTCAATCTTAACCTCGGCGCATTGATGTCCAATATCGGTATGAATTTGATAGGCGAAATCAACCGCGGTAGCTCCTTCGGGCAAGTCGATAACATCGCCCCGGGGTGTAAAAACAAAAATACGATCCTTAAGGAAATCAATTTTTAGCGAATTAAAAAAATCCCGCGGCGACGCGAATTTTTCTTTTTGCCATTCTCGCAGCTGCTTAACCCAAGCGACTTCTTCAACCAACTTAACCATTTCCTTTTTGGGCGTTTGTTTCAATATTTTTTGCTGGATATACGCTTTTAGCCCTTTTTCTTTATAATGCCAGTGCGCGGCGATGCCGTATTCCGCTTCTTCGTGCATTTGAGGAGTGCGAATTTGAAATTCGGTAATTTTGCCGTTTTGGCAAAAAATAGTTGTATGAAGCGACTGGTATCCATTAGGCTTCGGAATAGCAATATAGTCCTTAATTTTGCCGAACAAGGGGCGCCACTTTTTATGGATAATTCCCAGAGCCGCGTAGCAATTTTCAACATCGGGGACGATAATTCGCAAGGCGACTAAGTCGTAAATCTTATGCCAATCCATATCGTGCCTGATAAGTTTTTTGTATAAACTGTAATAATGCTTTGTTCTGGCGTGAATCTCAATTACTTTAATTCCTTTTTCTCCTAAATTTTTTTTAACTAAAGGGGTGATATCCAAGAGATATTTTTTATTCTCTTCATATTTCCCTTTAACTTTATCGGTTATTTCTTTGCATTCTTTAGGATAAACATAGGCGAAAGCGAGGTCTTCCAGCTGCCCTTTGATTTCTCCAATTCCCAAACGATGAGCCAGGGGGGCGTAAATTTCCAGCGTTTCCATGGCGATTCTCTTTTGTTTCTCTCTCGGCAAAGCGCCAAGCGTTTTCATATTGTGAAGACGATCGGCAAATTTAATCAGAATTACGCGAATATCTTCAGCCATAGCCAAAAATAATTTTCTTAAATTTTCAGCCGCCCTTTCCTCGCCTCTGTATTTAATTTTTCCTATTTTGCATACGCCGTTAACTAATCTAAGAATATTCGCGCCAAATTCTTTCTCTAATTGCTTTGGCGTTGTACTTGTGTCGTCTAGAACATCGTGAAGCAAACCGGCGGCGACAGTTTCAGAATCCAATCTTAACTCAACCAGCGTTTTGGCTGTGCCGAGGCAATGAGTGATATAGTCATCGCCGGATTTTCTTTTTTGTCCTCGGTGCGCTTTTTCGGCAAATTGATAGGCGCGGAGAATGACCTCGGCGTCTTCCGAGAAATTATCCTTTTTAAACCGTTCTATAATTTGCTGAATATCTGCCATAACTTCATTATACGACGGATTTATCTATTTGGCAATAATAATTTTATGGCATTGAATATTACAAGAACAGAGAAAATCATTATAAGTTCTCACGCATTACCAAAGATACTTAACAACTATTTTTTATTCACTATACTTCTATTATGTAAAAAATTAGGAGCATTCCTTGTTTGAACATTTAAGCGATTTGCCTTTTTCTACCATCAGAGAGCCGCATTTAGGGCATTTTTCTCCGGTGGGTTTGTCCCAGAGGGCGAATTTGCATTTGGGATATCTGGAGCAAGAGTAAAATATTTTTCCTTTTCTCGTTTTTCTTTCAATGATATCGCCTTTTTTGCATTCAGGGCATTTAACCCCGGTTGATTTGATAATCGGCGCGGCATATTTGCATTTGGGGAAAGCGGAACAGGCGTAAAATTCTCCAAAGCGTCCCAGCTTGATGAGCATCGGGCTTCCGCATTTAGGGCATTTTTTATCTGTCGGCTTGTCAAAATTTTTCTTTTCAACTTTGTCGTATTTCTCCATTAGATTTTTATGGAATGGTTCGTAAAATTCTTTGAGCATTGTTTTCCAATCGCGCTTGCCTTCGGCTATTTTGTCTAATTCTTTTTCTATTTGCGCGGTAAATTCAATGTCAACGATTTGGGAAAAATTTTCTTTAAGCAAATCAATAACAATACAGCCAATTTCTACGGGAATAAATCTTTTTTGCTCGTCTTTTTTTACATAGCCGCGGTCTTGAATCACGCTTATGGTCGGAGCGTAGGTTGACGGTCGGCCGATGCCGCATTCTTCTAGTGTTTTAATCAAAGACGCGTCATTATATCTGGCAGGCGGGAGGGTGAAATGTTGAGAAGGGATTAACTTTATTAATTTTAATAATTCGTCTTTCGTTAGGGGAGGGAGAATGCTTTCTTTGAGTTTGATTGGATAAACTTTAAGAAATCCGTCAAATTTAATTACCGAACCGGTGGCGCGGAATATATACGGGGCGCTGTTGGTTTTTTTTGTTTCTACATCAACAGATACAGAATCCAAAATAGCGGGATTCATTTGGCTGGCAATAAATCTTTGCCAAATTAAATTATATAATTTATATTGCGTTGGATTAAGGCGTTTTTTAATTTCAGCCGGTTCGCGATCCGGGCGGGTAGGACGAATTGCTTCATGCGCTTCTTGGGCGCCTTTCTCTTTTGTTTTATAAAATTTTGGAGTGTCGGGAATATACCTCGCGCCAAGTTTGTTTTTAATAAATGTTCGCGCGGAAGCCAGCGCTTCAACGGATACATTCAGTGAATCGGTTCGGTGATAAGTGATGCGGCCACTTTCATATAATTGCTGGGCGACCCGCATTGCTTGCTTGGCGGAAAATCCTAATTTGTGGGACGCGTCTTGCTGGAGGGTGCTGGTTTTGTATGGCGGCAAAGAATATTTTTTAACTTCCTTTTGATTTATATCGCCAATTTTGTATTCAGCTCCGTTGAGGGAGTTTAGTATAGCGTCCGCTTCTTTTTTGTTTTTTATTCCCATTTTGGGGATTTTCTTGTTGTCTGCTTTGATTAACCAAGCGATAAACCGCTTTTCGTCATTGCGAGCGGAGCGCGGCAATCTTGTAATTTTGTCTTTGGACTGGATTGCCGCGTCGCTCGCCATAGCGGGCTCCTCGCAATGACGAAGAGTTTTTAATTCTGCTTCAATACTCCAATACTCATCTGGCTTAAATGTCTCTATTTCTCTTTCTCTGTCAACAATCAGGCGAACAGCCACTGATTGGACGCGGCCGGCCGATAATCCCCTAACTAATTTTTTCCATAAAAAAGGTGATAGTTCATATCCGACTAATCTGTCTAAAGCTCGCCGCGCTTGCTGGGCGTTAACCAAATTTATATCAATTTCTCTTGGATTTGCGAGCGCTTTCTCAATCGCATTTTTTGTGATTTCGTGAAAAACAATTCGTTGGTGTTTTTTCGGCTCCGTTTTTGTTTTGCCTTTGGCCGTTAGAATATAAAGGATATGCCAAGCAATGGCTTCTCCTTCCCTGTCTTCATCAGTTGCTAATATAATTAAATCAGCTTCTTTGGCGGCTTTTTTTAGCGCGTTGGCTGTTTTGCGCGCCTTAGTTGGAATAATGTATTTTGGCTTAAAGTTATTTTCAACATCGATGCCAAGTTCCGACTTTGGCAAATCGCGAATGTGCCCAAAAGAAGACAAGACCTTGTATTTCTTGCCTAAAAATTTAGAGATAACTTTAGCCTTTACGGGGCTCTCTACGATAACTAGGTTCATAAGATTTATTTACCGAGGTTTAACCTTGATAGCAAATTATTTTCTAATTCGCCAAGACATAATTTCCACGGCCAAGATTTTTTATTTTGCCTTTTATCTCCATCATAGTCAGAGTTGAACTTACTGCGGCAGTTGACAGTTTAGACAAACTGATGATTTTGTCAATGTGGACGGGCTCTCGCGAAAGTTGTTTGAGAATAAGTTTTTCTTCAGAACTGTCGGCTGTTGCCCTGTTCTTTGGCGCGGAATCAGGCGGGGAGGTTAAATTAAATTCCTGTAAAATATCATCGGCTTGGCTGACTAATTTGGCTCCCATTTTAATCAGATTATTGGGACCAAAAGAATTTTGGGCAAAAACCGAACCGGGAACGGCAAAAACATCCCTGTTTTGTTCTAACGCGTCCCGGGCGGTAATTAACGCCCCGCTTTTTTTTGTGGCTTCAATAACTAAGACGCCCTTGCTTAATCCTGAAATAATCCGATTGCGCTGGGGAAAATGCTGGGGTAGCGGCTGTGTTCCGATAGGGAATTCGCTAATAACGACACCTCCATTTTCCACTATTTCTTCAGCTAATCGGCGATTGGAATATGGATAAACGCTTTTATCGTCAATTCCGCAACCCAAAACGGCGATAGTGCGCCCGCCGACTTCAAGCGCGGCCTGATGGGCTAATGTGTCTATCCCCTTGGCTAATCCGCTAATAATAGTTAGGCCCGCCCGCGCCAATTCGGCGGCGAATAAAGGCGTTGTTTGCTGTCCATAAAACGAAAGCTGCCTTGAGCCGACAATCCCTAATCCTATGCTGTTTTTAGATGAAATTTCTCCTCTGATATATAATAAGGCGGGAGGAGAATATATTTCTTTAAGCAATGTCGGGTAGTTTTTGTCTTGGATTGTAATCAACCTGATTTTTTCTTTGCCTAATTTTTCCATTTCCAAGTCAGGATTAATTTTTGGCCTTTGTTCGGCAATTTTTTCAATAATTGATTTTCCCAGGCCAATTTGGCTAAGCTTGCCGGTTGAAGCCGTCCATGCTTCTTCAAGAGAATTAAAACTATCCAGCAATTTTCCGAAAGCTATAGGCCCGATTCCGCCAATAACATTAAAAGCGTTAAAATATTTCGCTTGAGGGTTGACAAATTTTTTCATTCTGTTATAATTTGAACAATAGTTTTTTAAAAAGTTATTTAGTATCCGCAGACCTGTTTGGGGAGCGGCCAATGTTGAACAATCCCTCCTACCGTTTGACTAAGCCAGAGTTCAGAGGCGGTTTGCTTTTGCAATTTGTTTCTGGCGCTCCTCGGCAGGTCCGCGGATACTAGATATGAATTTTTATTTTATTTTTTAAGAAAAAAAAGGGGGGAGAATGAAAGAAAGAACTTTAGCGGGACTTATTCTGATAGGCGGATTATTGGTTCTTGGCGGTATCGGAGGAATAGAAACTGATACGGCGGGAATTTTAGGGGGAACGATGATTTCTCTTGCAGGGTTCGTTTTAATCGCGATTGCAATTTTTATTGGTAACCGCGAGGAAAATTAATTCCAAAAAAGATTAACTCTAAAGAGCTGTTCTAATAACCTGAACAGCTCTTTTAATTTCCTCTCTAACAATTTCTTCTTCTTCAGCAGTAAAATTTTGGAGGACAAATTTTTCAGTTTCCAAAGTTTTTTCTTCAGCGGGCTTTATTCCGAGCCGCATTCTAGTGAAATTTTTTGTCTTTAGATGGTCAATAACCGACTGAACTCCATTATGTCCCGCAGCTCCTCTATTTTTTTGGATTTTTATTTCTCCCAAAGGCAAATCAATCTCGTCGTGAATCACCAAAATTTCCTCACTTGGGATTTTGTAATAATCAGCGATTGATTTAACCGCTATTCCGGAATTATTCATAAATGTTTGCGGTTTAGCGAAAATAATTTTTTCGCCATTTAAAAAAGCTTTTGCGATGAAAGCGTTAAACCTCATTTCCATTTTCCAGTTAACAATCCCTAATTCGCGCGCTAAGCGCTCAACAACCCGCCAGCCTAAATTGTGGCGGGTTTTATTGTATTGAATTCCTGGATTTCCTAAACCAACTATAAGTTTCATTTTCCGATGGTTCTTTTAATAAACTTTTTAATTTCCTCGTA
>JAYEKG010000047.1:0-2944 GCA_034660935.1 Patescibacteria group bacterium | reverse complement strand
TGAGCGGGTAGGGGGAATCGAACCCCCGTTGTCTGATTGGCAACCAGACGTAATAACCACTATACGATACCCGCTTCTGGTGCCGGGGGGCGGATTTGAACCGCCGACTTCGATTTTTTCAGAATCGCACTCTACCCCTGAGTTACCCCGGCATGTTTTATTAAATTTTGTAACTCGCCTAAAGCGGACACTAATTTTTGTCACTAAATAAGAATTTAGACAAAAATTGTGGACCCAGTGGGATTCGAACCCACGACCTCCTCGATGCCATCGAGATACGCTACCACTGCGCCATGGGCCCGCGAATTTACTAAAAATTCTGATTTTGTTTAGAAATTCAATGTCCCGCGATTGCGAATATAATGGGCAATTTTGCGGGGCAACTACTCAAATTTTTCCACGAATTCTATAACCTTATCTGCCACTTTATCGTTTTTGTCAAAAATAAATTTGGCCTTTATCTTTTTATTATCTAAAACATGCGGCAACCAATGCCTGTCATCATCCCACATTTTGTCAAAAGGAATTTCTGCCGCATTAAACCACTTGGGCGCCATTTCTTCTGTTTCCGCTGGCTCTCCTTCCCAATCTTTAACTAAAAATATATGAACTTGCTGGTCAAAATCTTTTTCCTTGGGAACTTCCGGAAAACAAAAATCTATTATAGCGACTTTTTCCGAATTTTTAATTTTAACCCCTATCTCCTCTTTCGTTTCTCTAACCGCCGAATCAAAAACATTTTTATCCCCCTTTTCCAAATCTATTTTACCGCCAACGCCATTCCATTTGCCAACTCCGAATCCCCTTTTTTTCATCGCTAAAAGAATGTCTTTATTATTTTGATTTTCTTTTAACAGCAAACAAAGCGATACTTGTCTCATACATTTAACGCAACTTTGTGCCCTCGGCGCGAGTCGAACGCGCGACCTACGCGTTAGGAGTGCGTTGCTCTATCCACTGAGCTACGAGGGCTAAAACCAATACTTGCGCGACTCCATTTTATATTATTGACTTATCTTAGTCAATGGATTATACTTTTAATAAGTTTAAATAAGGAGGAAAAAATCATGCAAAAATCACCTATTATTCAAGTTGTTAAAAAAATCAGTCCCGCGGTAGTCAGTATCACGATTACCAAGGAATTGCCTAAAATTAGGAGATATTTTGTTCAGCCATTTGACGAATTTTTCGGGCCCTACGGAGCGCCTATTCCCCAATTCCGCCAAGAAGGAAAACAAAAAGTTAAAATTGGCGGCGGAAGCGGGTTTTTTGTTTCGCCGGAAGGCGTTATTCTAACAAATCGCCATGTGGTCGCTTCTTCTGATGTTGAATATATGGTAATTACAAATGACGGCAAAAAATACGAAGCGGAAGTTTTAGCGCGCGACCATGTTAACGATGTGGCTATTATTAAAATAAAATGCCCCAAGAATAAAAAATTTCCTATTTTAGAATTAGGCGATTCTAATAAGGTAGAATTAGGGCAAGAGGCAATTGCTATCGGCAATGCTTTGGGCGCTTTTCAAAATACTGTTTCAACAGGAGTTATTTCCGGTTTAAGCCGCTTTATCACGGCCCATGACGGCGTCTCCGGACGCGTAGCCGAATTAAGAGGTCTTGTTCAAACAGATGCCGCAATTAACCCCGGCAATTCGGGCGGACCCTTAGCGGATATTGAAGGAAAAGTTATCGCCATTAATGTAGCTATTGTTCAAGGCGCTCAAAATATTGGTTTCGCTATCCCCATTAACAACGCTAAAAAAGACGTAGAAGACCTTAAAAAATACGGAAGAATTGTCCAGCCGTTTATGGGGGTCCGATATATTTTAATTAACAAAGCGTTCAAAGAAGAAATCTTTGCGCAATCAGGAATTCGTTTGCCGGTTGACCATGGCGCTTTGGTTGTCCGCGAACCAGGTATCGGAGATCCTGCTGTTGTTCCTAACAGCCCTGCTTTTAAGGCCGGTATTATGGAACGCGATATTATTTTAGAATTTAACAAAATAAAAATTGACAAGAAACATCCTTTGCAAGAGCTTATTCACAAATGCAAACCGGGCGATATTGTTGAAGTAAAGATTTTAAGAGAAGATAAAATTGGCGTAACGAAAATAAAGTTGGAAGAGAGAAAATAATAATCTCGCGCCGCTAAAAAGCTTGCGAGACAAGGTAATGCTCTCTGCCTGAGAACAAAAGCCCCTCCTTGCAGTACCGCAGGGAGAGGGTTTTTGTTTTGTCGGAAACCAAAAAAATCAAGGGCATTCCTCAAATTTTGCTTATGCTTCTAAAATAACGCGTAATTTCCCGCAATTAGAGCATAAAGAGGCCTGACTATAAAAGGAATCACAATATAAATCATAAAAAAAATCACGCCTATAAGAAGCAAAAAACCGCCTTGGGCCAAAGAGTCCCTAATGTTTTCTAATGAAGGAAATAAGGCGAAAAAAATATGCGAACCATCAAGGGGAGGAATAGGCATCAAGTTTAATACTCCTAAAATAAGATTAATCCAAACAAAAAAACTTAAGAAAAAGATCAAAGCAGAATTATCTAATTCCAAAAAACGCAGAGAAAAACCGGCAAATAAAGCCATTAAAAAATTAGAGGCCGGTCCGGCTAAACTTACTAAAGACGGCCCCCATTTTTGGTTTCTTAAATTATAAGGATTAAAAGGAACCGGCTTGCCCCAGCCAATCCCCGCGATAAAAAGAAGAATTGTTCCAAACGGATCTAAGTGCGCGAGCGGATTTATGGTTAATCGACCTTGGTCCTTAGCAGTATTATCGCCTAAATAATAAGCCATCCATGCATGAAAAAATTCATGGATGCTAATTGCAAAAATTATTGCCGCGGCTATTATTAAAAATAGCATCGGGTCCTCAAAAAGAATTCGTATTAACATATTGTCTTGTAAAAATTAAAAATAAATGATAAGGTATGATGA
>JAYEKG010000046.1:0-2951 GCA_034660935.1 Patescibacteria group bacterium | reverse complement strand
GAATTCGGCATCTTCAGCGACAAAACATCAAATCTATTCCCAAGTTCTTTCCGTAAAGAATCTTTCCATCCTATCTTTCTGTATCTGTCCAAATCAATCTTCAGGGACTTTAAAAACGACATATATTCTTTGTATGTCTTAAAACTATTTCCTCCGTGGATAATAACAATTTGTTTTTTTATAAATTTATTCCTGATATCTTTTTATTATTTACCTCGCCCCGCTTCTATTTGCTCTGCCGATTTTAAAATAATTTCCGGCTTGCCTCCGTATTTTTTAATCTTGCCTCTGATTCTGACCATTTGGTTTGAATAATATTCTTCTGGATTTTGAACAAATTTATATAAATCAGAATTAAAAATCACTCCGACAAAACATTGTTCAGGATAGGCATTCTCAAAATTCAGAAAAACCGTATTAGTTTTGGAACGATAACCGTCAGCTATCCGTCCCTCAACAATTACATCTTGGCCGTAATATTCGCCGGCCGAACAGGCATCAACCACTTTTAAACCGGTTAACTCAGGGGTTAATTTTAACCATTGATAAATTCCACCCCGATTAATTAATTCTGATTCTGCCGCCCATTGGCCGTTCCATTTACAGCCAACCTTATTTTCAATAGCCGACTTTTCCGCTAAAGCAATCTCTGATTGATATTTGCTGTTTTCGCCCGAAGCGCGGGCCACCGCAAATCCTTCTTTAACCATTTCCAATCCGATATTAATGTCATCCACAAAAACATATCGTAGATACCGACTCCATTGGTCTAAATCATCTCTTCCCATCTCTAAAACCGCTTCCTTGCCCAAAACCATTTCCTCCAACCGCTCTTTAGCCGCTCCATAGCACGGCTTTCCCCTTTCGTCCGCGTCAATTCCCAAGAGACGAACCGAATATCCGCCTTCAATCAAAACCGTATCCCCGTCAATGACCTTAGTCACTATCCGAACCGCTCCGTCCTCCAATTTCGGCGGGACTAAACAATCTTCTCCCATACACACCAGATCTGCCGAGGAATCCTTATCTGCCGGATTTACTAAAAGGAACCAAATAATTCCGATGATAATCAAAATCAGAACAACCGCCAAAATTATTCTATACTTCATTAAAAAATCCTTCATATTTCTATTCTACCAAAAAATTACCCAAAAGGCGATTTTTTATTTCCCCAAAAACCAAGCATTCCTCTCTTTTTCTATTATTTCAATTAAAAAGAATTTCTTAATCCCTTTCTTTTTTGTTTGACATAATTAAATTAGTGGTGTAATTTAAAATAAGTTGGTACTTTAAAATTTTAAAAAATCTGTTTCGCGAAAGGAGGCATATTATGAATAAATTTTATTGTCCATGGTGTGATATAAAATTCGGGAGTACAGACAAAGACAAACTTGCTAAATGTCCAATTTGTAGAAGAGCGAGAGATGATAATTTAAATCAAATAAGCCCCGAAAAGTTTCAATGCGTAATATGTGGTTGCTCTTTTTCAAATTCTTCAAAAGGAATTCCTATTTGTCCTAATGCATGTAAATCAGGAGGTAAAAATGAAAACGAATAAAAAAGTAGTATTGTCTGGCATAAGAGCAACCGGGAAATTGCATCTCGGAAACTATTTTGGAGCTATGCGCTATTTCGTTGAATTATCGCGCGACAAAAACAAAAAATGTTTTTTCTTTATTGCCAATCTTCACACTCTCACCACGAAAATGGATCCGGATGATATTGAAAAGGATTTGAGAGAAATTGTTCTTGACTTTATTTCTGTCGGTATTGATCCTAAAAAATCAATCATTTTCGCTCAGTCAAGTGTTCCGGAAACATGTGAATTAAATTGGCTGCTTAGCTGTCTTACGCCTGTTGCGGTACTCGAAAGAATGCCGCATTTTAAAGAAAAAAAAGACAAGAAAATAGCTCTTAAAGAAATTATCAACGCTGGATTACTAACATACCCTATATTAATGGCCTCTGATATACTTGGACCTCGCGCAGACTTGGTTCCTGTTGGAGAAGACCAGCATCCACATGTTGAATTAACCCGGGAATTGGCTAAAAGATTTAATTATATTTATGGCGAAACATTTCCGGTTCCTGAACTTCTTGAAAGCGAGGCCATAAGAGTTCCTGGCCTTGATGGAACAGGAAAAATGGGAAAAAGCGATCAGAACACTATTGATTTGTCTGATTCGCCAAAAGTTATTAAAGAAAAGATAGCAAAAGCCGTAACAGATCCAGCTAGGGTCAGAAGAAATGATCCTGGCAATCCTGCAATTTGCAACATCTATGCTCTGCATATGTTGATGAGTTCTGGCGATGTGCTGAACGATGTGCGCAATGCTTGCACAACAGCCAGAATAGGCTGTGTTGATTGTAAGAATATAATTGCGGAGAATATAATTAATCTTCTTGCCCCAATACAGCAAAAGAAATACGAACTTGTGGCAAAGGGGCCGGATTATTCTTTTGATGTCTTACATGAAGGAGGTAAAAGGGCTCGAAAAATAATCTCGGCAACAGTTGAAGAAGTTAAAAATAAAATGGGGGTACCAATGTATTAAAATTAAAAAGGCCCTTTCCACTTTTTGTGGAAGGGCCTTTTCTTAATTTAAACAATTTTTCCTCCTGTTACTATAATGTAAGTTCCCGAACATATGCCTGAATCCGCTAAAGTCGTATCAATCTTTTTTATAAGATTTTTCGCTTTGGCATTTTCCTGGCAATTACCTTCCTTATCTTCATCTTTTAAAATCACATCAGGAAGAATAGAAGCAAGCGTTGGAAAAGTATAAATATTATCAATTTTAAAATCAGAAAAAAGGTTTTTAACTTCTTCAACATTTCTGGCTCGGGCATAAAGAAAAAACACTTCGTTATTATGGCGAACTTCCAGACAGCGCTTGTCAAAATCTATATGCGCGGCAAGAGGTGTCGGCCAGGGTAAGAATCCTAATTGA
>JAYEKG010000045.1:0-2963 GCA_034660935.1 Patescibacteria group bacterium | reverse complement strand
GGGAGCTTTTTTCGTTTTTCCTTTAGGCGCGGAAGCGGCTGTTTTAGAAGACAGGGAATCATTTTTTGTGGATTCCGGATATGACGCGCATGGAAGAACACAATTGATGGCCACCGTAAAAGCTATAGGCGATAATATTTATTTTTATATTGAGGACGATTATTGGAATAATTTAAGCGGGACTGATAAAAACAGATTAAGAGAAGAATTGGAAGAATTGGTGAGTGAATTTGACACTGTTATTTATCCAAAAGAAAGAGCTGTATTCGGTTCAGAATGGACTCCAGGCATTGACGGCGACAAAAGGATTACGGTTTTAGTCAGTGAGCTGATTAATAATGCGGGCGGCTATTTCAACACAAACGATGAATTTCTACAGTCGCAAATTCCCTCGTCCAACCAGAGAGAAATGTTCTATGTCAATACGGCCGGTATTTTAAATTCAAAGAATAAGGCTATCTTAGCCCACGAGTTTCAGCACTTAATTTCCTTTTACCAAAAAACAGTCCTGTATAATTTAGAGGAAGAGGTTTGGCTTAACGAGGCGCGCTCGGAATACGCGCCGACAGTTTGCGGCTACAGCGATAATTATGTAAACAGCTATCTTGCCGAGAGAGTTGATTCGTTTTTGGACGAGCCGTCGGATCCGCTTGGAGAATGGAAAAACAATATTGCTGATTATGGAGTGGCCGGTTTGTTTATGCATTATCTCGCCGGCCATTACGGCGAGAATGTAGTTACCCGCATGATTCTCAATAACAAAACGGGGATAGACAGCATTAACGCGGCTCTATCCGATTTGGGCTATTCTGAAACATTTTCGGATGTTTTCGCCGGTTGGACCGTTGCTAATTATCTTAATGATTGCGACATCTCCATGGACAATAAGTATTGTTATCTTAATAAAAATTTAACTCATCAGCGGTTAAATGTGGATTATTCGGCGAGTTATAGCGGATTTCCTAATTTAATTGTTTCTCGGAGCAGTTCGCTCAAAGATTGGTCGCCTCGCTGGTATCGGCTTAATCAGGGGACTGTCCAAGAAACAGACAGAGACACCTTGAAATTAGAATTTGACGGAGCGGAGTTGCGCGGCGATTTTAGTGTGCCATATATTGTTACGGGTCCAAACAGCGAAACAACTGTTCAGTTTATTCCCTTAGATAATCAAAAGGGCTCTGTCTATATCCCCAATTTCAGCAGTTTAAACAAGTCGGTTGTTATTATTCCCTTTAATCAGTATAAGAGGAAAGGTTTTAGCAGTAATGAACTTTCAACTTCTTTTTCGTTCACTGCTTCAAGCGTTGCGTTTATTCCTCCTATTATTGAGAGCACTTTGCCTGATAGCGGTTTTCCTGCCGGAGGGACGGAGATAACCGTGAGTGGCGAGAATTTGTCGCTGGTTGAAAAAATTACTTTAGGCGGAAAAACAGTATCAGATTTTGAAATAGTTGATAATCAGACAATCTCTTTTATTTCCCCCGCGCATTCGGCGGGTTCGGCAGACCTTATTCTTTTTGACAGTGATAATAACCAAACCGCGCTGGCGGACGCGTTTAATTATTTGCCAAGCTATGCCGACGGAAGCCTAATTAGAGCGAAAGGCGATTACAAGGTCTATATTATCAAAGGAAGCTACAAGCGCTGGATTCAAAGCGCGGAGATTTTTAATTATTACGGCCATTTAAACTGGGAAAGCATTGTTGAAGTTAGCAAGGAAGAATTGTCCAATTACAAGGAAAGCTGGCTAATACGCGCCGACGGCGATAAAAGAGTTTACGAAGTTAACGCCGATGGAACAAAACATTGGCTTGATATGACGGCGGAGGAGTTTTCCATTACCGGCCGCTTATGGGATATGGTTTATATTATCAATACTTCCGAAAGAAATCTCTATCGGACGGGTTCTAATGTGATGTATGCGGGGGATTAAGTTTCAAAAAAATATTTCTTTAGCGGGGCGGACTTCGTTTCGGGTTGGAGGGCCGGCAAGATATTTCTTCATTGCTAAAAATAGAAGGGATTTAATTGAGGCGGTTTCTTTTGCTAAAGAGAAAGGACTGCCTTATTTTATCCTTGGCGGAGGGAGTAATCTTCTGGTCAGTGACAAGGGATTCGCTGGGCTGGTTATAGCGATAGATAATAGTCGGTTGCGCGTTGATGGCAATAAAATCATAGCCGGAGCAGGGGCGCAATTAAGCGATTTGGTCAGATTTTCTGTAAAGAATAATTTAACCGGATTGGAATGGGCTATTGGCATCCCCGGGACAATTGGCGGAGCGGTTAAAATTAGCGCGCGCGCTTTTGGCTCCGATATTGCCGGGTTGGTTAAAAATATTGAAAAAGAGGGCAATGTCATTTTTTCGGTTGAATTGGAATTAAAAAAAGGTGATAAAGAGAAAAGCAAAAAACTAATTAAAGAATATATTATAAAAAGAAAAAATGCGCAGCCATTAAATTATCCTTCGGCGGGTTGTATTTTTAAAAATCCTGACGGCTCTTTTGCCGGAAAACTTATTGAAGATTGCGGATTAAAAGGGAAGCAAATCGGCAAAGCGATGATTTCAAAAAAACATGCCAATTTTATTATCAACCTCGGTGGCGCGCGCGCGGAAGATATAGCGAAGTTAATTGCATTAACGAAAGACGAAGTTAAGAAAAAATTTAATTTGGATTTAGAGGAAGAAATTCAAAGAGTGGGGTTTTGAATATTTGCGCATTTTTTCATATCTGTTAAAATAAGAGTATGATAAGTTATATGCTTGTTCCCTGAGTGAGCAAAGCGGATTGAAGGGTATTATGCCTTCGACAAGCTCAGGCAATAATAACTATAATATATGAAAATAATTATTAAGACGACAAATGTGGATATTTCTTCAAGTGTTAATGAATATATTGAAGAAAAAATTGGCGGGTTAGAGAAACTTTTAGGGAAATTCAACCCCGGAGTGGTTGACGCGAGG
>JAYEKG010000044.1:0-3016 GCA_034660935.1 Patescibacteria group bacterium | reverse complement strand
AAGGAGAAGCGCAAAAGGTTTTTTTAGCCTTGCCCGAAGGAGGAGATATTTTATATTTATTAATTCAATTTGAAAACATTGTTCGGGAAAACGGCCTATTGTTGGACGGAACGCAATTTAGCAAAACAGAAGAAAAGACAGACCAGCAGTCTCGCCGAAAGGCTATTCAATTATTATCCGAAAAAACCGATATAAAGAAATTGCCGGTTGGGGTTTTGAGCTTGCTTGCGGATGTTGGCATGAGCGGTTCTTACGAAGCATTTAAAAATTGTTTAAAGAGTTTAGAGAATAATATTCGCCCGATGGATATTGAAAGCATAAATCTTAAGCCGCAAATAAAAAACAAAGGCGGCATTTTTGACAATCTTGGCATTTTTCAATTTGACATAAAGATAAACACTTATTATCAATAAGAAATTTTTTAATGTTTAAGGGACCGAGTCCCTTAAAAAAATATGAATTTTGATTTATTCTCAAAAAATTCTATATTATCGCCTCAAGATAAAAAACAGCGGTTAATGGTGTTTGTTTTATTTGTTATAGTATTGATTATTATAATAATTTTATATTTTAATTTTCGGAGTTCTCCGACTTTGCCAAATACAGAGAGCGTTAATGAGAGTCCTATAGAAGATGAATTATTTGAAATGGGCGCGCCTGACGAACTTATTGAAGAAATTAATTTTGACGCAAGCTTTTTGGAAAGTTCCCGTTTCAAGAATTTAAAAATTTATGGAGAATGGCCTTTGGAAGTGGGTGAAAAAGGCAGGGCTAATCCGTTCTTGCCGTATTAAGCGATGGTTATTTCTGTCGAGGTTAAACCTTTACGAAATGCGGAGGTTCAATCTCCGCGGAAACCTCGATGGGACAGAGATTGGAAATTTTTACATTTATGGTCGTTCAAAATAATCTTCAAAACGATAAACAAGAAGATATAGAGGCGATTAAAGCGAAAGCTAAATTGTTGGGCGTTTCTTATGTCAGTTTATCTGGAAAAAAAATATCGGTTGAAGTATTAAAAGAAATACCTGAAGAAACAGTCGCTTTTTATAATTTCGCGCCGTTTGCCAGAAAAGGGGATGTTCTTGATGTGGGGATGGTTGACCCCGAAGACCTTCAAGCTAAAGAGGCATTAAGATTCATTGCCCAGCGAAGCGGTTTAAAATCAAGAATATTTATTATCAGCCAGACAGACCTTGAAAATATTCTAAAGCAATACAAAAGTTTTCGGGGAGAAATCAAAAAAGCGCTTCAGGAGCTGGAAGAAGAGCTTAAAATAGCGAAAAAAGCCAAGCCGATTAAAAAAGAAGTTGAAGAAATAGCCAAAAAAATTATTACGGAAGCGCCTATTACTAAAATAGTCGCTGTCATTTTAAGGCACGCTATTGAAGGGAGCGCGTCTGATATTCACATTGAGCCGGCCGAAGA
This sequence comes from Patescibacteria group bacterium, assembly GCA_034660935.1. Lineage (GTDB taxonomy): Bacteria > Patescibacteriota > Minisyncoccia > Portnoybacterales > UBA2143 > JAHJSM01. Next base: position 1,588 of record JAYEKG010000044.1, on the reverse strand, counting down.
TAAAATTAGAGTGCGTTTTAGAGTTGACGGGATTCTTCACAAAAGCTTGCTCTTACCGAAGGAAATTCATTCAGCTGTTGTGTCCCGCGTAAAAATTCTTTCAAATTTAAAGATTGACGAAACCAGAGTGCCGCAAGACGGCCGTTTTCGCGCGGTTGTTGCCGAAAAAAAAATTGACTTTCGGGTTTCCACCTTTCCAACGATAGCCGGAGAAAAAGTTGTTTTAAGGGTTCTTGATTCTTCTTTAGGTTTGAAAAGTTTTGACGATTTGGGAATTCAGGGCTGTAATCTAGAAACATTGGAAAACGCTGTTAAGCAGCCGTTTGGCATGATATTGATAAGCGGACCGACCGGCTCTGGAAAATCAACTACTCTTTATGCTGTTCTAAACAGTATGAATAAAGAGACAACTAATATAGTTAGTTTGGAGGATCCTGTGGAGTATTATATTGAGGGCATAAGCCAGTCCCAGATTAAACCCGAGATTAAATATAATTTTGCTTCCGGGTTGCGGCATATTTTAAGGCAAGACCCGGATGTTATTATGGTTGGTGAAATCAGGGATCAAGAAACGGCAGGTTTAGCTGTTCATTCCGCGCTGACCGGACATATTCTTCTTTCAACAATCCACACCAATAATGCCGTAGGCGTAATTCCTCGTTTAGTTGATATGGGAGTCAACTCTTTTCTTTTGCCCCCTTCTATAAATTTAGCTATTGCTCAGCGCTTAATCAGGCGGCTTTGTCCTCATTGCAAGAAAGAAATAGCAGCGCCGCTGCCGATAGAAAAAGAAATTGAAAGCGCCTTAGACAGCTTGTCTCCGGTTCAAAGAAAGAATTTTCCATGGAAAAAACCGTTTAAAATTTATCGTCCGGTTGGCTGCAAGTTTTGCGATAATAGCGGGACAAAAGGGAGGATAGCTCTTTATGAAATGTTGAGAATGACTCCGGAATTGGAAGAAATTATTAATGAAGGCATGAATGAGGCAAAAATGAACGAAGAAGCTAAAAGACAAGGAATGACTACTATAAGACAAGACGGAATCAGCAAAGTTCTTCAAGGAATTGTCTCCTTTGAAGAAATGTCAAGGGTGATTGAGGAATAAAAAATTATGATAAAAAAAAATTTAGGATTTACCTTAATTGAGATTTTAGTAGTTGTGGCGGTTCTCGGCCTTTTAACGACAATAGTTTTATTTAGCGTTGCGGGTATTAGGGCAAAGAGCAGGGATACGCGCCGAGTAGGTGATATTAAATCAATTCAAGAGGCGCTTGGGATGTATAATAACAACCATCAATTTTATCCGATTTCCGATGGGTATATTACGGGCAATGACGCTATGTCAACTGCCCTAACCGATGATTTGTTAATATCGGGAGCGCCTGTTGATCCTATTGACGGAGAGATTGATGGCGTAACCTATAAATATTATTATCAGTCCTTGCAAGGTGATACTTATGTGATAGAATATTATTTAGAGACAGATTCAATTCATAATAAGCCGCAAGGACTGAATACGGCGACTCCGTAGTAAAGCAGCCCTTCGACAGGCTCAAGCGATAATAACTATATATATGAAAAAAATATT
>JAYEKG010000043.1:0-3057 GCA_034660935.1 Patescibacteria group bacterium | reverse complement strand
CTGGTTTTGTTGAAAACCCATTATCGCAAAATTTTGGATTTTTCTTTTAATGATTTTAAAGAGGCGAAATTAATCGCGGAAAAGTTTTTGAACTTTTTAATCAATCTTTCTTTTGTAAATAAAAAAAGAGAAAATAATTTGGATATTAAAAACATAATATCGCAAAGCAAGGAAAAATTTAAAGAAGCAATGGATAATGATTTAAATATTAGTTTGGCTTTGGCGTCCGTTTTTGATTTGATGGAGGAAATTTATAAAATAAGGGAATTAATATCTGTTAAGCAAGCGGAAAAAATCAAAAAATATATTTTTGAAATTGATTCTGTTTTAGGATTTATTAAACCTCTTTATAGGCAATATCAAGAACGGCTTGATAAAAAAGTAAGAACTAAAAAGATTCAGGTTATGATTAGCAAGAGAGAAAAAACGCGGAAAGAAAAAGATTACGCCAAAGCGGATAAAATCAGGCGAGATTTGCTTAAAGAGGGAATTATCGTTGAAGACGCGCCGAAAGGACCAAGATGCAGATTATTAAAGATTGTGAAATAATTATTAGATTTATTTGACCAAGTTAATTCTTTTTATTAAAATTGAAACGGACAAAATTATGCGCGATTTAAATAAAAAAAATATAGATGGTATTTTAAATGAACTGGATAGAGATATTTTAGCATTGGACTCCTTGGAAGAATTAAAGAATATTCAGCGAAAATATCTTGGCAAAAAAGAGGGGATTATCAAAAAACTGATAAGCGGAATTGGTAATTTGCGGGAAAAAGAAAAAAAGGAGCTCGCGCCCTTAATACAAAAAGCGCAAAAAACAGCCGTAAAATTGTTTGAAGAAAAAGAAAAAGAATTAGAAAAGTCCGGTTCAAAGCAAGAATTAAAAAAACAGGCCGAGGATATAGGCTATAAAACGCCCAAAATTGGTCATTTGCATCCCATTACCCAAACTGTTCGCGAAATGAACAAAATTTTTATTAGTCTTGGGTTTAGCATTGCGGACGGTCCGGAAATAGAAGAAGATGAATATTGCTTTCGCAGGTTAAATGTTCCATTAGACCATCCTGCGCGGGATATGCAGGACACTCTTTATATCCAAGAACCAAATTTTTTGCTGCGCACGCAAACTTCTTCCATAGAAGCCAGGGTGTTGGAGAAATATCGGCCGCCGCTGAAAGTTGTCTCTCCCGGAAGAGTTTACAGAAACGAAAAAGTCAACAAAAGCAACCATTTCATATTTCACCATTATCAAGGTTTTGTTGTTCTTGAAAAAACCAGCTTGAAAGACCTTTTCGGAATATTTACGGCGCTTTTTAAAAAGATGTATGGATCGGATGTAACAATGAGGTACCGAAATAAATATTATCCGGAAGTTGAGCCGGGCGTAGGCCTTGATATGCGATGTTTTCGATGCAAGGGAAGGGGTTGTTCGCTGTGCAAGGGAGTGGGTTGGATTGAAATGGGCGGAGCGGGAATTATCCATCCCAATGTTATGAAAATGGCGGGAATCGACAATAGAAAATGGATGGGATTCGCGTTTGGTTTAGGTTTGGACAGATGGGTTATGGCGAGATATAAAATAACGGACATCAGAACCCTTTTGGGCGGCAATTTGGGGTATAAATATTACGAAAATGAAAATACTTTATAGCCAAATAAAAGAATATATTCCGGCGCTGAAAGCTTCTCCGAAAGAAATCGGAGAAGCGCTTACTCTTACGGGCTCCATGATGGAGAGTTTTGAAAAGATTAGCTATAAAGGGCGGACGGATTATTTAATTGGTTTGGAGATAAGGCAGAACAGGGCCGATTGCTTATCTGTGATAGGAATTGCCAGAGAAGTCGCCGCTTATTACGGGCTTAAAGCGAAGATGCCTGATTTTGGCAATATCGTTTTGGGTGGCGAAAAACTAGACATAGGCATAAACAAAAACGCGGTTGATTTTGTAAAAAGAATTTGGGCGATTAAATTTTGCGGGCTGGAAAACAGGAAATCTCCAGAATGGTTAATAGAATATTTGTCTTTTTATGAAATCAACAGCATTAATTTACTTGTTGATTTGTCAAACTATGTGATGCTGGCAACCGGCTATCCCTCGCATTTAATTGACGCAGATAAAATCATAGAACCAATCTCGTGGAATTTAAATAACAACTTTAAGAAAACAACAACCTTAGATGGAACCAACATCCAATTGAGCCAAAAAAATGAATTAATAGTTGAGGACAAGAAGGATATTATCGCTTTGGCCGGAATTGTTGGAACGAAATATAGCCCGGTTGATATGAATTCAAAATCAATTATTTTAGAAATGGCGGTTTACGACAGAACGATTATAAGGCAAGATTCAAGAACTTTGAAAATTGTTACCGAGGCGAGCCATAGATTGGAAAAAGACCTGGACCCGAACGGAGTTGATTGCGCGGCGAGGATGCTAACTTCTCTAATATTAAAATATTGCAAAGGGGAAATCTCGAGCAAAATTTTTGATTATTATCCCCAAAAAAGGGTCTCAAAAAAAATTAAATTTGACCGCGCTTTGCCAAGCGTGTACGCGGGAGTAGAAATAGGGAAAAATAAGGCAATTGATATATTCAAAAATTTGAGATTTAAAGTGGAAGGCAGGGGGGGTAAGATATTAGTTACGCCCCCAACCGATAGAATGGATATTTCAATGGAACAGGATTTAACGGAAGAAGCAGTTAGGATGTACGGTTATGATAAAATACCGTCAGATGAAATCCCTAAATTGCAGGTAGTAAAAGATATTACGCCTAAAAATATTATTTTATGCGAAAAGATAAGAGATATACTCGCGGCGCTTGGTTATGACGAAGTTTTGTCTTGGCTTCTGACGAAGCAGGGGACAAATAAGCTGGTAAATTATCTTAATTGGGATGTGATTAGCGCGCAAAATTCAGTTAACGAACTTTACCCGGATTTAAGGCAGTCAATTGCCCCCAGTTTAATTAGCCAGTTTAAAGAATATAAAAAAAAGAATGTTCAGTTTATTGACATATTTGAGATTGGAAAAGTATTCGGGGATAAAAAGG
>JAYEKG010000042.1:0-3109 GCA_034660935.1 Patescibacteria group bacterium | reverse complement strand
CTTCTAATTTTGGCTCGGTTTCTAATGGCGCGACTGGGCTTTGCTCTTCTTCTCTGGGCCACTTGTCTCTTTTATGGATTTTTTTAAGCTCTTCTTTAACCGGTAAAAAAACCGCTTGATTTATATCTCGAGCAACTTGCCGCGCCGATTCTTCTTCCATTTTGCACTTTTCTTGGATTTCTTTCACAAATTCAGTTATATTCGTTTCACCCAACAAAACCATGCCGACGATATAGGAAAAATTCCAAAGTTGTTCTTGGTTCAAATTGTTTTTCTCGGCTACTTTTCTTATTCTGTCGTTTGTTTTAACGGCGGGAATTGTTTGTCGCAATGTTTGCGGAAGTTGAAAAAACTTCAGATACCTTTTTTTTATCAAAGGGTCTGAAATATTTTTTAATGATTCTACTTGAGATGGGCTAAGCATAAAATTAAATTACTAATCTATAATTTATTTACTTATTTTTTCCATGCTTCTACAGTACCAAACATATTTTCCAGTTTATTTTTTGCTTTTTGTTCCTCGGTCAATTGTTTTTTTCTTTTTCAATTCCTTTTCCCCAAAGCGCTTTAGCGGCATCGCCCTCAAAATATTTCACAATATCAGGTCTTTCTTTTTTAACCTGCCCTCTTTCTTTTTCGGGTATAATGTGTTTTTCAACGACTTCTTGCGAAATATGTTCGGATAACTTGGGATTGCTTTCGGCTATTTTAGATAACGCGGGCGCTTTCATTTTTCCACCAGCTTTAATTATAGCATCTTTCAGAATTTCTTTGACCATCTTTTGGCGCTCTCCGTCTCCGCTATATGATTCAGATTGGAGTTTTACCAGGTCGTCCGATTTGAAAGAAAAAGCTTTCTCTATAGCTTCCTTGTCTGTATCTTTATCATCTTTAACTAAAGGCGCTAAATCGGGTCGGACTTTAAGTATATCTTTTTCCTGCCCATATTTTCCGGCAACTCCAATTGTTTTCTCTATATCTTCATTGGTAAAACCAAGCGCTTTATCTTCTTTCAGTTTTCCTCTTTTTGCTAAAATTTTAGCGATAGCGACCTTCCCTCTCGCGTCAACCGCTTTGTGTGTTGATTTCAGGTTATTATCAGTATAATTTTCATATTTCTTTCCTTCAGTTCCTATAGCCGCTCTTTCTTTTTCTTCAAGAGAGCGGAATCCTCTGCCGGCTTGCCTTGTTAGAGCTTTGGCTCCGGTTGCGCGCCCAACCCAGCCCATGCGTCCGCTAAGATTGCTTAGCTTGCGTCCTGCCCAACCCGCCGGTCTCGCGGTCGCTCTTTGCGCTTTTCTTTTAGCCCAGCCGCTAGCCACATCACCAGCTTTTTTCTGCCATCCTTTCGCTATTCCAATAGCTCCATTAGCCCCATAAACTCCCATTTTTTGGGCGACTATCAATCCCCCGAAAAGCAATCCTATAATCACCAAAAACTGCATAAACGAATTAGGAAGGGCCAAAAACGCGCTTCCCAAGGTCTCTTTCCATCCGGATGTATTAACAATACCTTCCATTTCGCTGCTAATAATTGAGGAGAATGCTCCGCCCTGATATGCCGCAACTGCGATATAGATAAAAAAAGCGTAAATAGGAGCAAAGAAAGACCACTTAAAGAAATCGCTCCACCATTTTTGCCAAAGGTGGCTTGTGGCGGGCAAAATCCACATAAGCCAGGCCAATGGAGCTAAAATCAATAAAATCCAAAGGGTAATCATTCTGACTATTAAAAAGAAAGCGCCTAAAGCAATTGCTATAGTGGCGGCGAGTATGAAAATTACCTCAAGGAATGTGGAGAAAACCATCATTATTGAACCGGATATGCCAGCTGCCAATTTTTCTCCAGCATCAGCATCAGGGTTCAACTCCGGCAATTTTGATATATGCGTCATTTGGGCTATTTGCGCCGTAATTCCGCTTCCAGTATTTATCGCGTCATAAAAAAAGTGAGTCAGAACTTGCGTAAAATCAATAACAACTCCCGCGATAACCAAGCTAAAATTAACTAAAAGAGCCGCTATAATTAATTTAGGCAGAAGTTTTTTTATTCCGTATGATTCTATGTTCAAAGCGGTCGCTCCGGCGATAACCAAAAGCCCGATGACGAAAAGCATATTTGCCACATCGCGGGTGATTTTCCATCCGATTTTAACAACTTCGGCGTCCGTAAATTTTTCCAATCCGAAAGCCATTTCCAAAACCATTGCCGCAAGCCAGAAGAAAAAACCTGCGATAGATTTAAAGATAACGCCAATGCCCGCAATTAGACTCATAACGCCCTTAAAGGCGATGTTTCCAATATCAAACCATGCCCTCGCTTCTCCCGCTCCAAAAACAAAAACTCCCAAAGAGCTGACTAAAAAAATCAGAGATAAGCTTAAAATAAATTTCTTATGTTTTGTAAAAAAATTAGGCATTATTGTTTACTATCTACAACATACGGGACAGCAAGCGCAGCAACAAAGGCCCGCGCAATGCCAAACCCTACCATAAGGCGTGTCTGTATAACAAGGACCCATTGCGTTATCGCAATTGCAGCCGCCTCCGCCAGGAGATGCCAATATAGTTGTGCAAATAGAACCGGACGATTGTTCTGTTTGGCCGCAAGTTGGGCAATTTTCTTTCCGCTCTTGAATCTTCTCAAATTCCAATTTTAAATCGGAAGATAAATTTTTGGCTTCACTCAAAACAATTTCAGGAGAAAGCGGCGTTATAATATTAATATCGTTTTTAGCGAACGCGCTGGAGCTTTCTTGGTTATTTGCCACTATGGAAATATCTTCAATTGCCTGATTTTTATCAAGAACTGCTTGTTGTTTGTTATTCAATGAAGTTTCAGGCGGCGCGGCGATTTTATTTTGGTTGCTTTTGTTAAATTGTTTTGTTTCGCTTTTGAAAACCGAAAAGCCGCTATTGATATTTTTAGGCGGCTGGATGTTTTTATTTTTATCACCTTGCTGTCCGGGACTACTTAAAACGATTGCCAAAGATCCGAACAAAACAAAAACCAAAATAAATATTTCTTTTAAAGATGGCATAATTATAATTTTGTCTGATTACCAATAATATTCCTCCGGCGGGATCCAACTAATGCAAGTATCCAACT
>JAYEKG010000041.1:0-3129 GCA_034660935.1 Patescibacteria group bacterium | reverse complement strand
ACCGCGCCGCTTTGCGCGCCGGGTAAATGCCAAAGACCAAACCAATAATAATTGAAACGGAAAAAGCGGCTATAATCGCCAGCCATGAAATCGTTAAAGGCCAATCCAATCCATACGCCCGCGCGCCAAGACCGATAACCAGAGACATTCCAATCCCGCATAAAGCGCCAACCAAACCGCCTAATCCTGTGATAACCAAACTTTCAATTAAAAATTGCTCAAGAATATCTTTTTTGCTCGCTCCCAATGATTTGCGCAATCCTATCTCGCGCATCCTTTCGGAAACAGAAACAAGCATAATATTCATAATCCCAATCCCGCCAACCAATAAGGAAATGGCCGCTAAAAAACCAAGCAATAAATTAAGAATTACTGTCATATCATTAACTTGATTTAATATTTCTTCCATCGTCGTAATTTGAAAATCGTCTTTTTCGGGGTCCGTAATATTATGATTACGGCGAAGCATTTGGGATATTTCTGAAATTGCCCTATTCGAGTAATCAGAATTCGTGAGAACCAAAGCTATTTCTGATAAATAATCAATTCCTAAAACTTTTTTAAGCGATGTTTCTAATGGAATATACACAAAATCATTCATATCAATTCCGCCAAATGAAACCATATTTTGCGGTTCAAGAACGCCAATAACTTTAAAATTTTGCCCTTTTAATTTAATATTCTCGCCTATAGGATTGCTTTGTCCAAAAAACGATTCTGCCAAACCACTTCCCAAAACAGCCAAACTTGCCAAACTCTCGTTTTCGCGCTCTGTAAAAAATCGCCCTTGTTTATTTTTAGCCATTTTCATAACCGCGGGGAAATCGGCATTACAGCCATAAATAATAACCCTTTTTTCGTTGTTTTTGTATGTCGCCCATTCCTGCCCAAATGCTTGTCCGGTAACCGCTTCTATGTAGGGAAAATTTTGCTTGTTTTTCAACGCTTTTACATCTTTTGTTTTGAACGTGGTTATTTTAATTCCCTGCACCATTGAAACAAGCGTTCCCGCTTGCCCCGCTCCGGGAACTTTTATCGCTATATCAAGTATATTGGGTCCGAACGCGTCAATCTCGTTAGTAACTAAACCTTTTAATCCTTGACCCAAGGAAAGAATAATAACTACTGCCGCCACGCCGATTACAATTCCTAAAATAGAAAAAACACTGCGCAACTTATTCGCTCTCAAAGCAATCACGGATTGTTTAGCAACCACAACAAAATTCATAACCATTCCCTATTCATACCTCAACGCTTCAATAGGATTTAACTTTGAAGCGCGATTGGCGGGCCACAAGCCGAAAACAATGCCAACACTAACAGCCATAAGGGTAGAAATAAAAACAGAGAGAGGTGTTACGATAAATCGCCAATCATACCCAAAATAATTCACGCCAATAGCCACAGCATAAGCGATTATAACTCCCAAAACGATTCCAAAAAGACCGCCAATTAAAGTCATCACAGCGCTTTCTGCTAAAAATTGAAAAAGAATAGTTTTTCTTTTAGCCCCCAGCGCTTTGCGCAAACCAATTTCTCTCGTCCTTTCATTGACGACAACAAACATAATGTTCATAATTCCAATTCCACCGACAATTAAAGAAATAGCCGCCACCATCGCCAAAAACATTTTAAGCGCTTGAGTGATTGAGCCCAAAATATCAAGAGCCTGCGCGGCGCTTCTGACAGAAAAATCATCCTTAATTGGATCTTTGATATGATGGCGAAAACGAAGAATATTTTCAACTTGAGAAATAATTAAACCGGTATTTTCTGATTTACCAATCTTAGCGCGAATAAGAGCAAGATGATCAATTCCTAAAAGAATTTTTTGCGCTGTTCTAACAGGAATAAAAACCTGTTCGTCTTGATTTTGAAAAGCAGCTGTCCCTCTTTCTTTCATCACTCCAATTACTTTGAAACCAATTTGATTAATTTTAATTCGCTGGCCGATAGAATTATTGCCGCCAAATAATTCTTTTTTAACCCCGCTTCCTAAAACAATTACCCTTGCCAAACCGTCAACTTCTTCTTGTTTAATAAATCGTCCCCTTGCCACAGAAGCGTCTTCCACTTCCAAATAATTAGCAGAAACACCGGTATAATCGAAATCTTTTGTCTTGTTTAAAAAACTCATTGTCCCCCTGCCTTTTACATACGCGCAAGAAGCAATTACGCCCGGCAACTCCTCAATCGCCAGAGAGTCCTTTCGCGTCAATGTGGTAATTTCAATTCCGAACAAAGCTGCCGGCGACCCTCCTTCTTCTGACGGCCCCGGCATAACGCCAATCAAATCACTCCCCATTGCTTTAACTTGCGCTAAAAGCAAATCCTGCGCGCTCGCGCCAATAGCCATAATAGAAATAACAGCGGCAACTCCGACAATTATGCCTAACATCGTTAAAAAAGAACGGCTCTTTCTCAAGAGCAGGTTTTGAAAAGTTAATTTTAGAACATTAAACAGATGCATAATAAAAAATTAAAGGCCAGACCTTTCCATTTTTTGTCACTAAAAAATAAGTATTCTTGATGGTGTCGTTTTGAAAGGCCTAACTTTTAATTTCTACTTTTCTATCCCATCTTTCGCTAAACGCCTTTCAGACACTTTTTTATCACTAAGAACCTCGCCATCTTTTAGGTTTATAATCCTACCCGCGCATTCAGCAACATACTTTTCGTGAGTGACCATTATAATTGTATGCCCTTCTTCGTTTAGGTCTTGTAAAATTTCCATTACTTCTTGTCCTGATTTGCTATCTAAATTGCCTGTCGGCTCATCAGCTAAAATTAAACGGGGCTGGTTAATTAAGGCTCTGACAATAGCTACTCTCTGTTGTTCTCCGCCGGAAAGCTGATTAGGGTGATGATTAATGCGGTGAGAAAGGCCCACTCGAGCTAAAGTTTGCTTTGCTTTTTCTACGGCGTCTTTCTTGTTTAAACCCGCTGTATAAATAGTTGGCAGCAAGACATTCTCTAAAACAGATGTCCGCGGCAAAAGATTATATGACTGAAAGACAAAACCAACTTTTTGATTTCGGATTTCAGCCAACTTATCATCGTTGAATTGGCTGGTATCTTTTCCGTCAAAAAAATATTTGCCGCTGGTTGGTTTGTCTAAAAAACCGATAA
>JAYEKG010000040.1:0-3224 GCA_034660935.1 Patescibacteria group bacterium | reverse complement strand
TCTGCCGCCAAAGGCGTATTAAAAACTTTTTCCGGTTTGATTTCATAATATTTCAAAACTTCTTTTTTACTATATTCAGACGGAACAAAAATAATTTCCGCTTTTCGCGCGGCTATTCGGGAAAATCTTTTTAATAATATTCTGTCCCAAATACTGGGCCAATTATATAATTCCGGGTGGACTTGATAAATAATATCGTGCAAAGTTAAAGCGATTTTCCTGCGATAAAAAATAGGGGCGACATAAGCGGGACAAAATAGAATATCAATCGCGTCTCTTTTTGCCGCCCGGGGCAAAAGATAATGGGTAAAAAAAACATTGCTTTCTAATTTGGAAGCTAATCTTCTAAATTGGAATTTGTCCGAAAGAAAGGATAACTCCTTTGGAATTTCTTTTTTAAAATACAGAATAAATTTTAAATCGGACGGCAAATTTGCCTTGTCGGCAGACAGGTCAAAATCGTTCCAATTCTTGAGTAAATTAAACAAATAACGACCAACACCTGTTCGCTGTCCTTCTAAATTATGAGCGTCAATGCCAATTTTCATTCTTCCTCCTCTCTCAATAAGGGCAGCCCTCGCGGCGAAGGCTGCCCTTGTATTTTAATTAAAAATTAACCTTTCCTTTTTCCCCGAATAAAAATCTCTTATTCCCAACAAAACGCTTTTTGCCCAAACGCGTTTTTTGGGAAAGAAAATTAATTTAACCAATTGCTTGGCAATCCGCCAAAAAGCGTCCAAATGAACGAGTGGCAAAACAAACCAAGGCGCGTATTCCCGCGCCAAAATCAGTCCGTTTCGGGAGTGATAATAAATATATGACGGCGAACCCTCAATACTGCTTCTTGAACACTTATGCTGAATTTGCGCCGAGGAAACAAAAACAGTTCTAAAACCTGATGTCTGCGCCCGCAAAGACCAATCTGCGTCTTCGTAATACAAAAAATATTTGTCCGGCATTAATCCGATCTTTTTTATAGTTTTGCTTTTCACTAAAAGACAACAACCGGTAATATATTCTGTATCTTGTATTTCAGGCGAATCATACTGTCCTTTGTCAATTTCACTATATCCCCTCATCGTTCCCTTATTATACAACCAATTAATCTCTCCGCCCGCAAACCAAATTTCCTTTGTTGCGTCCGCAAAATATATCTTTGGTCCCAAAAAACCGATCTTTGCATCGCTCTCCCCCGCTTTAACTAATTTTTCCAGGAAATCTCCATTAACAATCGTATCGTTATTTAAAAGCAGAACATAATCGGCGTTATTTTTCAGCGCGTATTTAATGCCGATATTGTTACCACCAGAAAATCCCAAGTTTTCTTTATTGTAAATAACTTTAATTTTCGGATTTGTAATTTTTTGTTTCTTGTCCGAACCATTATCAACAACGACCACCTCGCAGTTTGGATAGCCGTTATTTTCAAGGGATTTTAAACATTCCTTCGTATCTGTCCAATTATTCCAATTTAAGATTATAATAAAAACTTTTGGGAGCATATTTTACATTAGTTTATCAAGAACAACCGCTTCAACCTTTCTTCCATTTTATAGCAAATTCACTGTTTTTTCAATCGCGCCAAATACAAATACCAGCAGAAAATACTGCTGGTATTTTAATTATTTCTAATTCTAATTTACTAATCATCACCCCTTTATTATCTTGATTGCTTTTCCTTTTATTAATGCTTTACTGATTTTCTTGTAAGCCGACGATAAAATTCTTTGGAATGTGCTTTGCGATGTCTTCATTGATTTGGCGCACTTAATTTGGTCTAAATCTTCCACATTTTTTAATCTCAAAGCTTCCACTTCCTCAACGGTTAATTCAACTATATCTAAAGAGCTCATCGGCGCGCCTTGAGGTTTAAAATATGTTATGTTCGGACTAAATCCAATCCTTCGGTATAATCTCGGTCTCGGCATAATTTTAATTTTTAGAATATTCTTTTTCTATCGCGTTAATAATTTTATCAAATGTTTTTCTATATTCCGGATTTATTTCAACAACGGGCCTCATTTTGACCGTAGAGTTAACAAAATCTTTTCTATAGGGAATTTTCCCAATAACAGGAATTTTATTCTCATTCGCAAACTCCTCTATTTTCAAACAAAAACTCTCCTCAAGATCAAATTTATTTATGACAATTCCGTGTTTTATGCCGAAATAATCCGCTAAATACAAAATCCTCTTTAAATCAAAAAGGGCGGAAGGTGTCGGCTCGGTTACGGCCGCGATATAATCGGTCCCAACCAATGAAGCAATAATAGGACATCCAATCCCTGCGGCAGAATCTATCAATATTACATCTGATTTGACTTTTTTATCAATTTCATCTGAGCGCTTTCTTAATTCGGCGACAACTTCTCCCGAAGCGAGCTCTCCCAATTTAAGTTCTCCGGAAACAAAATTTACGCCATAATTTTCTCCCGTAAAGACCGTTCCAATTTCTTTTTCGGTTGTAGTTATGGCGTTTTCGGGACAAGCGACAACACAAGCTCTGCAGCCAATGCAAACATCCTTTACAAAGGCGGGGTATTTTCCTTTAACAAAGACAATAGCGTTTTGCTTGCAAACATCGGCGCATTTCCCGCATTTTGTACATTTATCAAAATCCCATTTGGGAATTGGCTGTTTAATGCTGATATATTTTTTTCTTTCTATGGAAAGCAAAAGATGGTCATTGGGACATTCCACATCAGCGTCCACAAGCATGGTTTTTCTGTTTCTCGCAAATTCAACAGCCAATGAAGTCGCCACCATTGATTTGCCCGTCCCGCCCTTGCCTCCCGTAATTGCAATTTTCATATATATGTCGGCTTTCGCATAGCCGACTTAAAATTAATGTCCCCTGCAAACATCTCCAATATTTGCCTTCTGAATCTTATTATTCTTCCACATCTCAAATATCTCCTCGACCGTTTCTGATGAAGAGACATACACATCTATCCCAAATTGTTCGCACAAATTAAGAGCTTTTAACCCCAGCCCTTTGCACAGCAAAACATCCGCTCCATGCTTCTTCATAATTTCCGGCGGAAGACCGGCTCCTCCCGAGTGTTCGCTCGTGTTGTCTATTATTTCAACAACATCTCCATTTTCATCGAGAAAGGTATAGGTCTCACACCTGCCAAAATGTTCCGCCACTGTCCCGTTTAACCCCTTTTTATCGTTTGTAGGAATTACTATTTTCATAAACAGTATTCGGCTATCGGATAGCC
>JAYEKG010000039.1:0-3253 GCA_034660935.1 Patescibacteria group bacterium | reverse complement strand
TCCGTCTCAAAGAACGGAATGACAAGAAAAGAGAGATTAGTTAAAAAATTATTGGGGAGTAGCCAAGTGGTAAGGCGGCAGGTTTTGATCCTGTGTACCGGGGGTTCGAATCCCTCCTCCCCAGCCACGAATATTTTTTATCAAGGGATCGGGTTCTATAAATAAAACAAAAATATGGAATTAGAAGAATTTATAAAGAAAACTTTAGTCAGTATTGCTAGTGGCTTGAAGTCAACCAATGAAGAACTTAAAAAGAGTTATAAATCCGATAAGATAACTTATATGATAGAGCCTTCTATTTGGCATAGAGATAAAAATAGCGAAAGGGGATTTATTTCTTTTGATGTTGCGGTTACTGTTAGTAAAGAATCTAAAAAATCGGGCAAGGGCGGGTTAAAAATATATGTAGCTGATTTAGGTGGAGAAAAAGGTAGCAAGATATCAGAAAATTCTGTTAGCAGAATAAAGTTCTATATTGCCGTCGACCATACTATTGGTTAGGACTAACCGGCTATTTGTACAGGTTAGCAAATCTCTTTTTTCACTGATGCTTTCTGATTTAAGGAGTGTAATTCTTGATATCGGCTTTTTTAAATTAATTTTATTTGTGGATAAGAGGCATTGACAGTCATTATTTTTTGTAATACTATAACAATGTGCTTGTGGGCGAAAGCCCCGTTCAGCTAAGGATTTTCCCAAGCTGAAGACAAGCGCAACAAAGATACCGTTTTCGAACGGTGTTTTTGTTTTATTTACATTTTGTCAAAAAAATGAGATGATATACCATATGGAGGATATAGAGTATTTTAATAAGAAAAAGGAAAAAGCAAGAGAATTATATAATAAGCAGAAAAATGTTCGTAATCCCTATTTAGAAAATCAGGTCGTTTTTAATTCAGACGGTTTTCATCATTTGCAGTTTTCAGCGAGGAGAGAAAGGGGTAAAAAAGAACAAATCCTTAAATTTAATCTTTTACCGTTAGCTATTAAAGTTGTTAAAAAATCAGGTACTCTTCAAGAATATAGAAAAGGATTAGTAGCTGTAGGTAAAAAAGCAAAGGATGTTTTTACAAAAATGAAAGAAATTCAATATTGGGGATTTATCGCTATTATTGGAAATTCACAAATTAAAATTAGGGTAATATTAAGAAGAATTGGTGATGGTAATATTATTTTTTGGAGTGTTTTGCCTGATTCTAATCTTAAAAAGGGGCAAAAGTTACACACTCAAGGAATTGAAGATGAATAAAAATAATAGCGATCGGCGCGTTGGGTGAATGTTATTAGACAGCCCCAAAAAGCCCTTAACGGCCTCATTTGTTATTAATCTGGACCGAGGTGGCCAGCCCGAATATTTTTTATCAAGGGGCCAAGAAGTCTAAATTATCTTGAAATTATGAAGAAATATATTGTGTTTGATTTTGATGGAACTATCGCAGATACATATCAAGATGTTTTAAATATTGTAGATAATTTCAAAAAAAATGAATACAAAAAAATTGATTTTAGAGATGTTAAGAATTATGGAATGAGATATTTAATTAAAAAGGCAGAAATTCCTTTTTGGGAAATTCCAAAATTTGTTTACAAAATAACATCTGAACTGAAAAATAAAACCAATATTAGATTATTCCCTGAAATTTTAGATGTTTTTAAAAAATTAAGCGCAAATTATAAACTTGGTATTCTTTCAAGTAATTCAGAAAAAAATATTAGAATTGTTTTAAAAAAATACAAAATTGAAAATTTGTTTGAATTTATATATACTGAAAATTCTATATTCGGCAAACATTCAGTTTTGAAAGGAATATGTAAAAAATACGGAATAAATCATAATAATATGACTTATGTTGGAGATGAGGATAGAGATATTATTGCGGCAAAAAAAGCTAAAATTAAAATTATTGCGGTAACATGGGGTTTTAATGCAGAAAAATTGTTAAAAAAAGAAAAACCAGATTATTTAGTTCATACTCCGAAAGAAATTCTTGAAAAAATCTTATAAATTCCGTGTTATCTATTCCTAAATCGCGGGGAGAATTGGCATAAATTTTTAATTTATCCGTTGTTCAAATTTCATTCTGATAATTTTTGCAAAATAGCTAAGGTTTTTTATTACGCTAATCAATTCCTTGACACCATATTATTATGGGTATATACTCATTACAAAGGTCGGGATAGTTTTAATAAGAAATAAATAACAAAAATATGAAAATAGCAATAAGTTCAACAGAAAAAAGTTTAGACGGGAATATTAGCGACACATTTGCGAGGTGTCCTTATTTTGTCTTCGTAGAGATCAAAGATGGCAAAATAGCTGAATCTGAAGAGGTAGAAAATATGAGCGCGAACAAAGCAGGCGGAGCTGGAATTTCCGCCGCTCAAACGGTTGCGGAAAAAAACATAGAAGCGGTCATAACAGCGAATCTTGGCCCGAGAGCTGCTGATGTTTTAAGCCAGTTTGACATTAAGGCGTATAAAGCTGGCGGAACAGTAAAAGAAGCCGTACAAAAATTTATAGATGGCAAACTTGAAGAAATTAAATAATTCGGCTATCCGATAGCCGAATACTGTTTATGAAAATAGTAATTCCTACAAACGATAAAAAGGGGTTAAACGGGACAGTGGCGGAACATTTTGGCAGGTGTGAGACCTATACCTTTCTCGATGAAAATGGCAATGTTGTTGAAATAATAGACAACACGAGCGAACACTCGGGAGGAGCCGGTCTTCCGCCGGAAATTATGAAGAAGCATGGAGCGGATGTTTTGCTGTGCAAAGGGCTGGGGTTAAAAGCTCTCAATTTGTGCGAACAATTTGGGATAGATGTGTATGTCTCTTCATCAGAAACGGTCGAGGAGATATTTGAGATGTGGAAGAATAATAAGATTCAGAAAGCAAATATTGGAGATGTTTGCAGGGGACATTAATTTTAAGTCGGCTATGCGAAAGCCGACATATATATGAAAATTGCAATTACGGGAGGCAAGGGCGGGACGGGCAAATCAATGGTGGCGACATCGCTGGCGGTTGAGCTTGCGAGAAATAAAAAAACTATACTTGTGGACGCCGATGTGGAATGTCCCAATGACCACCTTTTGCTTTCTATAGAAAGAAAAAAATATACCAGCATTAAACAGCCAATTCCCAAATGGGATTTTGATAAATGTACAAAATGCGGGAAATGCGCCGATGTTTGCAAGCAAAACGCCATTGTCTTTGTTAAAGGAAAATACCCCGCCTTTGTAAAGGA
>JAYEKG010000038.1:0-3278 GCA_034660935.1 Patescibacteria group bacterium | reverse complement strand
ATTTTAATCACAAAGATTTTTATCATTGAGCGGGAATTAAAAGTTTTCTTTTCGGTTGACGCTTTGGATAGGGCGCTTGAATTAGCCGCTCGCTATATTTACGGAAAGGCGCTGTTGGGCAAGGCGATTGATTTATTAACCGAAGCTGCGTATATTGTCAGGCAAAGAAAGGGCGCGGGCAGCAGGGTTAGCGAAGAAGATATCGTTGAATTAGTCGCTCTAAAAACGAAAATTCCTTTAGGGCAGGTCAGGGAGACAGAAAAGGAAAAACTGCTTCAACTGGAGGAATTAATTCACCAAAGCTTGATTAACCAGGAGGAAGCGGTTAAAGCGGTAGGAAACGCTTTGAGGCGGAGCCGGCTTCAGTTGCGCGGAAAGAAAAAAACAATTTGCAATTTTCTTTTTGTTGGACCGACGGGGGTAGGTAAAACAGAATTAGCCAAGACATTGGCGCGCGTTTATTTTGGCGACGAAAAAAGAATGGTTCGCTTAGATATGTCCGAATACCAGGAAAAAAGAAGTATGCGGCGGCTGATTGGCTTAAGAACGGAAGAGGAGGTAAATAGGGGGTATTTAACAGAGGCCATTAAGCGCCAGCCGTATTCGCTCCTGCTTTTGGACGAAATAGAAAAAGCGCATTCCGATATTCTTAATTTGTTTCTGCAGGTGATGGATGATGGACGGTTAACGGACGCATCGGGGGAAACAATTAATTTTACTAATGTTATCCTTATTGCCACTTCAAATTCCGGGACGCAGTTTGTTCAGCAGAAAATTAAACAGTCGGTTAGCTATGACGAGATTTATAGAGAGCTAAAGGAAAGGATTTTGTTGGAAAATTTCAAGCCGGAGTTTTTGAACCGTTTTGATAAAATAACTCTTTTTAGGGCGTTGTCGGTTGGGAATATGACAGCTATAACAAATTTATTTTTGGATGCGGTGAAAGAAAAGTTAAAAGAAAAAGGTGTGGAGTTGGAAGTTGAAGAACTGGCGGTAAAAGAGCTGGCTATGCGCGGATTTGATCCTTTATATGGAGCCCGTCCGTTGAAGAGGGTAATTCAAGATAAAGTAGAAAGCGCTTTGGCGCGTTTATTTTTGGAGGATAAAATTAAGCGCCGAGACAGGGTTATTTTAAAAGAAGGGCTGGTTTTTAAGGTCGAAAAAGCCCGGGAGATATAGGTTTTTTGGCATTGCAACACAGAGACAGTAACTCTTTTTCAAAAGGCGTAATTTTTTTCCAGCGAAAAAATTACTCGGTTTTCGTCAAAATTTTCCGCAGACGGAAACCAAGCAATTTTGCCGAAAGACGCTTCTGAAAAAGAGTTACTGTCTCTGTGTTGTTAATTTTAACGCAAATCAATGTTAAACAAAATAAATAAAAAGTTGATTATTCAATTCAGCAAATTTGTTGTGATTGGGTTTTTGAATACAGGGATTGATTTTGCTGTTTTAAATCTGCTAATGTGGCAGACGGGGATTTACAGCGGGAAGTATATTATTCTGCTGAACGCGATATCTTTTTCAGTGGCGGTCATAAACAGCTATTTTTGGAATAAGTTTTGGATTTTTCGCGCTAAAGAAAGCGCTCAAACAGGCAAAGAATTTGCCCAGTTTATCACAATTACGCTAATTGGAATGGTAATTAACACGGCTATTGTTTATAGCATCACAACTCTAATTTCACCTATGTTTGGATTAAGCGCAGAAGTTTGGGCCAACTTAGCGAAAGTTGCCGCAACCGGCGTTTCATTAATCTGGAACTTTACGGGATACAAATTGATTGTTTTCAAGAAATAACTTTCATCAAAGTTGAGATCATAATAAGGGCAGCCCTCGCGGCGAAGGCTGCCCTTGGATTTTTCTTACGGAGCTTCTTACAGAGGTCAAACCTTTGAATGTTTTGGTTTTAGTCTTTGTGTGATATACTTTTTTATATGTCAAATTTAGTTTTATACCGAAAATATCGGCCAAAGAATTTTAGCGAAATCGCCGGGCAGGAGCATATTGTCAAAACACTGACAAACGCTTTAGAAATGGACAAAATAGCCCATGCTTATTTATTCACCGGTCCAAGAGGTACGGGGAAAACGACAATTGCCCGCCTGCTCGCGAAAGCAGTTAACTGTGAAAACAGAAAAGGCTATAAATCCTGCGGCAAATGTTCCGCTTGCGAAGAAATCGATAAAGGCAAATCAATGGATTTAATTGAAATTGACGCCGCATCCAATAGGGGAATTGACGAAATCAGGGAACTGCGCGACGGAATTCAATTCAGCCCGATTAGGTTAAAGTACAAGGTTTTTATTGTAGACGAAGCGCATATGCTCACCCGAGAAGCATTTAACGCTTTGCTAAAAACGCTTGAGGAGCCGCCCGCGCACGCCATTTTTATTTTAGCTACGACAGAAATTCAAAAAGTTCCCCAGACAATCATTTCCCGCTGCCAAAGATTTGATTTTCATAAGCTGCCGCTGGAAAAAATTATTGAACGGCTGTCTTGGATTTCTCAACAAGAAAAGGTTTCTATAGGTAAAGAGGCGCTTGAATTAATTGCCCTTAACGCTGATGGCGCGATGCGCGACGGCGAGAGCTTGCTTGGGCAGATTATGTCTATGGAGGATAAAGAGATTACTCTAAAAGAAGTCCAGGAAATTTTAGGAGTAGTTGATATTAGAGCAGTTCAGCGCTTAGCCGGATTTTTGGCAGAAAAGAAAAATTCAGAAGCGATTGGCCATATTAATAAAATATTTGACCAGGGTTATGACCCGGTCCAATTCACCAAATCTCTGATTAACTATTTAAGAAAGATGATGATTTTGAAAGTTGATTCTTCTTTGGCCAAGTTGATTGCTGTTGAATTGACTAAAGAGCAGTTGGATGTTATAACAGAGCAAGGCGGAAAGTTTTCTCAGTCGAATTTGATTAAAATAATCCGCCTTTTTATCCAAGCCGAAAACGAAGTTAAATCAGCCGATTTCCCGCAACTGCCGCTGGAACTGGCGATAGTGGAATGTTGCGAGGAAAATTCGGCTTTAGAAAATTCGGCTTTACTAAAGCCAAATTAGAGAGTTGGTCGGCTATGCGAAAGCCGACCAAGCGTGTCATTCCCGCGAAAGCGGGAATCCAGTTGTGAATAACAGGGGGTCTGGATTCCGTCTCAAAGAACGGAATGACAAGAAAAGAGAGATTAGTTAAAAAATTATTGGGGAGTAGCCAAGTGGTAAGGCGGCAGGTTTTGATCCTGTGTACCGGGGGTTCGAATCCCTCCTCCCCAGCCA
>JAYEKG010000037.1:0-3349 GCA_034660935.1 Patescibacteria group bacterium | reverse complement strand
CAGAACATAAATAGACAACGAATAGGTGAGAATGAGAAAGTAGAATGGATATTAGAACCCGGAGCAGAACATTGTGATGATTGTTTAATGATGTCCGGACAAATAGGCACAAAAGAAGAGTTAAAAGAATTTGGAGTTGGACTGCCCGGACAAGGATTGACTGAATGCAATGTGGGGTGCAAATGTATGTTATCACGAGTTAAATAACCAATTATATTTTATAAGTATTTGAAAATAAAGGAATTAGAGAGAAGTTAACAACCAAAACTACTATAAGTAGAAGAAGGAGAAAGTAATGGATTTTACAAAAGACATAGCGGATGTCCGCGAGGAATTGTCTAACGAGAAGTTAGATAAACAAGTAATTGAAAATTTTCTAAAAGATGTAGAAAGTGAACACAATTATTTGACAACAAACCTAAAGAAAGCCAACAGTGAATCAGCTGGACGGCGAGTAAAAATAGGTGAGTTGGAGCAAGTGCTTGAGGAGAACAAAATTAAGATTGAGAAGTTATCGGATAACACCGAACTTGAGAATCTTAAACAAGAAACAGAAAAATATAAACAAAAGTATTCAGCATATTTGGATGCACGGAAAAACGATTTTGTTAAAGATTTTGAAACAATAAGTAAAAGTAAAAACTTTGACAAAATTAAAGATAAACTTGTAATTCCACTTAAAGATGAAAAACTAAACATCAAGGAATTAAACGAAGATGACCTGGAAAATAATATCTCAAAAATTAAAGAATATAAGGATTTAGGAATTTTTGAAGATAGTAAAAAGAATAGTTTTTCAGGAAATGTGGGTGGAGAAGAGCCGATTGATTATGATAACATAGATATATATCAAATGGCAAAGGACGATCCGGAGAAAGCTGAGGAAATACTTAAAAAGAAAGGATATTAACAATGGCAAATGAAATGACGACTGCTGTAATAGCAGCACTATTACCGGACATTAAAGCAAAAAGTATTATGCAATTAAATAACAACGCTGATATTTTAAAGACAGTAGCTTGGGAAGATACAGAAGGACAGGAAGGAGCGAATGCGGATTTTTCATTCTGGAGTTTACCAAGTTCAGGCGATGTAGGGACACCGGCTGAAGGTATAAGTTACACTACAAACACAAAACCGACAATTTCAGAAGTTGTAATGAAACCAACCAGACATACATTGAGAAATGTATTCTCAAGTTTAGCAGGAAAATCAAAAAAGGATATTGTTCAAAAACTATCATTATGGTTAACAAATGGAATGTTAGCAAAATTAGAAGCAGAAATAACAGCATTGGCAAGTGGATTTACAAATTCAGTAGGTGGCACAACTACAGCAATGAGCACATCATTGCTTTTTGAGGCTTTGCAATATATTAATGCGACAGGTTATCGCGGTCCGATATACGGAATTATATCTTCACAACAATTTTATCATCCAACATTAGGTTTAGCGACTTTATTTGACAATCCAAAATTAGAAAGTGGTGTAATTGGTGAAGCATTGAAAATAAATGGAATTGTAACATCATTTTATGGAATTAATTGGATTATTTCAAATGAAATAGATGACTCAGGTGATTCTGCAACAGGAATGATTATGGCTCCGGGTGCAATTGGATTACATTCTAAGGGATTGGTAAATGCAAAAGCAGTTGAAGATGTAGATATTGGATTGAGTGCTACTAAATTAGTAGTTGAAGGAATGTGGAAATGTGCCGAACTTGTTGATAATTATGGTGTTGCAATAGAAACAGATATTACTGCATAAAATGGCTGTTTTAAATAACATAACAGTTGAAACTTCGGATCTTAAAAGATTGAAACACGATATTGAACGATATTTGTTAGGCGATGATGTTGATTTCAGTAGTGAAATATCATTTGCAAAACGACAGATATTGAGACAAATCCGTAACCGTGAATACGAAAAAACAGGATTGATTGGCAGTGATATGTCCGAAAGATTGGCGACTGTTAAGGATATTGAGGGAGATGAACCTTTGAAAGATAAGGTAATCTTCCTCACTATTTACTTAATTATGAATGCAAATGGAAGACAAGAGGAAGCTGAATATTGGAATTTCAAACAAGAGCAAATTGAATTAGAATACACAATCACAAGCACTGACATTGAAGAAGTTGAAATAAAACCACCGGAGTTTAGCCGATGACTGACAAAGAATTTCACGCAGCAATAAAAACAATAATTGATAAAGATTATTATTACTTAACAGCATACGAATTTTCAATGTTGAGAAACAATCCACCTGAAGCAACTGCAAATAAACAATACACAATTACAACTCCCGAAGGATTGCCAAGTGATTATGAAACCGATGCAACCACAAAAACAGCATTTGAAGTGATATTCATTGGCGATGCAATGAAGGACAGATATTTAGATGAAATTACAAATTACAAATTAAAAATAAAGAATTGTAAAGATAATATTGACATAACAACAACCGCAACAGATTGGCATACATACACATCTGAAATAGTAGGTGAAATGATATTTATTAAATTTACAGTTATAGGAGAAACATAATGGCGGCACGAACGCAGAATAAAGCTAATTACATCTTAAACAATGTAGTTGAAATAATCATAAATAATGGGACGAGTGATATACTTGACATCACAACTATCAAACCCGATGTATTTATGATTAGCGAGGATGTAAAAGAAGTTACATACGAAGACGAAAGCGGAGTTGAAAGCTGGGTTGTTTTGGCAAGAAACGCAACTATTGAAGGAACATTATCAGAGATAGAATTTTCAGATGAGAGTAAAACACCGACTGATTTAACACTTAACGGTGCACCAACTTCAAGCCCAACAATGATTATCAAGACAAATAAAGGTGGAACTAATGGAACCGGAAAAATAATCACAGTTACATTAGGTAAATACGGCGATTTACTAACTGCAAAATTAGATGGTAATAAAACTTCAATTACTTGTAAAACTTCACGAAGTGGAGATACAGCAAGTTATTCAATAGGCGATAACGCATAAGGAGATATTATGGCAGCAAGAACATTAAATAAAGCTGATTACATTCTTAACAATGTGGTTAGTATAATCATAGATGACGGTTCACTGACTGACCACGAATTAATAAACATTACAACATTAAAACCTGATGTATTCACTATTGCAGAAGATGTAAAAGAAATTAGTTATGAAGATGAAGGTGGAGTAGATAGCTGGACAGTATTATCACGCAACGCAACAATCGAAGGCACACTTTCAGAAATAGAATTTACAACAGAATCATTAGGAGCAACAGATTTAACATTAGTTGGTGATTTAACTACAAGCCCATTTATGGTAATTAAAACAGA
>JAYEKG010000036.1:15317-17270 GCA_034660935.1 Patescibacteria group bacterium | reverse complement strand
CTTCATTCTCATCAATGTATGCCATTTTATCTTTTTTAATCATCACAAATTATATTATCACAATCTTACCACTCTGGCAAAAAATATCAATAGTAGCGAAATAACCAAATATTGATAAAAATAATTTGTCAAGTTTTTTTGGCCATTTGCGCGCCAATTCGGCTATCGGATAACCGAATTACTATTTTAAATTGTCTAAAAAAACAAAAATATGGTAGTATGTAATCACTAATAAAATAACTCAAAAAAATTATGAAAAAAATTACAGCCAACAACATCACATGGATTGATATTTATAAGCCGTCCCAAAAAGACCTTGATAAACTTAAAGAAGAGTTTAATCTCCATCCTTTTATCGCCCAGCAATTTCTTCCTGATCTCCACCGGCCTAAAATAGAAGAATATCCAGAGCAGCTTTTTCTTGTCTTCCACTTCCCCGTCTATAACCCCGAAACTCGCCAGACTAAAGTCGCTGAATTAGATATGATTATTGCCGGCAACGCTTTAATCACCAGCCATAACGATAATATCCCTTCGTTGGAAACTTTTTTCAGCGATTGCCAGCTTCAGGATTATCATCAAACGCGATATTTCCAAAGCAAGGGCTTTTTGCTCTTTAGCTTATTAGATTGGCTGATTGATTCTTGCCTGCCAATGCTCGACCATATTAGCGAGAAAATTGACAAAATTGAACACAATGTTTTTCGCGGCAAGGAAAAGGAAATGCTTACTGAAATTTCAATTGTTAAAAAAGATATTATTGATTTTCGCCGAGCCATTAAACCCCAACGCTCTGTTTTAGAGATATTAGGCAAGAAATCTAAGAGGTTTTTTGGAGAAAAGCTTGGTCCGCTGGCGCAAGAGGTAATCGGTTCTTCTATTCGGGTCTGGAATGTTTTGGAAAACCACCGCGAGTTAATTAACTCCATTGAGCAAACCAACAACTCTTTGCTCTCTTATAAACTAAATGATATTATGAAATTTCTAACAGTTGTTTCTTTTATCACTTTTCCGTTGAGCGTTATTGTTGGTTTTTTTGGGATGAATGTTTTTGGAAGCTTTTCTGAAATTGAACGTGGGCATTATACTTGGCTTGGCATTATTATTGTTATGGTTATAAGCGCCGGCATTATGGTTGTATATTTTAAAAAGAAAAAATGGCTGTAAAAAAACAAAAAATTGAAGGGCGCCTGCCACCGCAAAATATTGAGGCCGAACAATCGGTTCTTGGCTCTTTGATGTTAGACAAGGAGGCTATTATTAAAATAGCTGACATTCTTGAACCAGATGATTTCTATAAAGGAATTCACGGAAATATTTATGAAATAATGCTCGGCCTTTACGCCAAAAACGAACCGATTGACTTGTTAAGCCTGACTAATCGCCTAAAAGAAAAAAAACAATTAGATGAAATTGGCGGCGCCAGCTATTTAACAAGCTTGGTTAATACCGTTCCCACCGCCGCCCATATTGTTCATTACGCTAAAATTGTTAAAAGCAAAAAAACTCTTAGAGATTTAATCGGGGCATCTGATCAAATCAGCCAATCAAGCTATGGAGAGCCGGAAGATGTGGAACATTTAGTTGATTCGTCTGAACAGAAAATTTTTAGCATTTCGCAAAAGACAATTGGACAAAAATTTGTTCCTATTAAAAATAGCTTGGAAAGCGCGTTTGAGAGAATCGACAAACTGCACCGGGGAGATGGAATGGCCAGAGGAGTGCCGACCGGCTATACTGATTTGGATAATTATTTAGCCGGTTTCCAAAAGTCCGATCTGGTTATCCTCGCCGCCAGGCCAAGCTTGGGTAAAACAACCTTGGCGCTCGATTTCGCCCGTAAAGCGGCAGTTAAAAACAAAATTCCCGTGGCGATTTTCAGCATAGAGATGTCAAAAGAACAGTTGATCGACCGCTTGATTTGCTCACAGGCAAAAATTGACCTCTGGAAAA
>JAYEKG010000036.1:0-15217 GCA_034660935.1 Patescibacteria group bacterium | reverse complement strand
CTCGATTTCGCCCGTAAAGCGGCAGTTAAAAACAAAATTCCCGTGGCGATTTTCAGCATAGAGATGTCAAAAGAACAGTTGATCGACCGCTTGATTTGCTCACAGGCAAAAATTGACCTCTGGAAAATGAGGACGGGCAAGTTATCAGGGGAAGGCCCCGATAATGATTTTCAAAGAATCAGAAAAGCGATGGATGAATTATCAGCCGCCCCTATTTTTATAGACGATTCGCCCTCTCCGACAATTATGCAAATGAGAACTATGGCGCGCCGCCTTCAAGCGGAACAAGATTTAGGATTGATTATGATTGACTATATCCAGATGATTCTTCCGCGCAATCCGAGCGACCCTCCCGTCCAGCAAATGACGGAAATATCACGCTGTTTAAAAGGGCTCGCGCGCGAGCTCAATTTGCCCGTTATTGCCCTTTCCCAGCTTAGCCGCGCCGTTGAAAGCCGCTCTCCCGCCATCCCCAAGCTTTCCGATTTGCGCGATTCCGGGGCAATTGAACAAGACGCCGATGTGGTTTTATTTATCTACCGGGAAGACAAAGAAAGAGAAAACAGCGAAAGAAAAAATATCGCGGATATATATATTGCTAAACACCGCAATGGGCCAATTGGCAAAGTAGAGCTCTTTTTTAATGAAAGCCAAGTGAGCTTCAAAAGCTTGGAAAAATATTTAGAATAATGCAACCCGAACCAATTCAAAAATTAGCAAGCCAGCTAAGCAAATTGCCGGATATCGGTCCCCGCGCGGCTAATCGGCTGGTTTTTTATTTAATCAATCGCGACCAAGAAGAATTAGAACAACTGTCTGTTCTAATTAAAAACCTAAAAAAGAGAATTCACCTTTGCCCGCAATGCTTTAACATTGCGGAAAGCGACCAATTTTGTCCCATTTGTCAAGATTCCAGAAGAGATAAAGAAATTATTTGCATAGTAGAAAATGTTCTTAATATCGCTCCCATCGAAAAAACCGGGCAATATCACGGGCTTTACCATATCTTAGGAGGGCTTATTTCCCCTGCCGATAAAATTGGTCCCGAAAAGCTAAAAATCAAAGAGTTAATTGAAAGAATAAAAAACAGTAAAAACGGAATAAAAGAAATAATCTTTGCCTTAAGCCCGACAACAGAAGGAGACACAACCGCATTCTATATTGAACGCCTTCTTTCTCCTTTGAAAATTAAAACAAGCCGTCTGGCGCGCGGCTTGTCGATCGGAAGCGACTTGGAATATATTGACGAAAACACTCTCTCTAGCGCCTTAAGAGGGAGGAAATAGAACCCTTGCCAAGATTGGGGTTTATTAGAAAATTACGCTGAAATGCCTGTTATTTCAACTTCTGTGTATGGTTGGCGATGGCCCATTTTCTTTTTGTACCGTTTTTTGGGTTTGTATTTGAAAACAATAATTTTTTTGGCTTTGTCCTGCGCGAGAAGTTTTGCCTTAACTTTGGCGCCCTTAATAAAAGGAGCGCCTATTTTAATCTCTTCCTTATCGCCGGCAATCAGCAGAACCTCGTCAAAAACAACTTCCTTTTTTTCAGAAGCATCAATTTTCTCTATTTTAATTTTATCCCCGACAGAAACCAAGTATTGTTTCCCGCCTGTTTTTATTACTGCAAACATAATTTTAAAATTAGTCAATGACCGGCCTATCTATTTTCTTAACTTTCATTTTTGACTTTCCGTCTGTTATTTTCATAACATCTTTATCTATTTTGCCAAATTCTTTGTAAGCGCTATTATACATATTAACTGTTGTCCCAAGATTATTTCCCAATTTCCGCAAATAATCCTCATAACTCTTCAAATGCTTAGCAAGCGCCTCAACTCCTTTTCTTATTCCCTTAGCGGATTCCTCAATCTGCAAAGCGCGCAACCCCTGAAGAACCGTTTGTAAATACGCGTGGAAAGAAGTTGGCGAAACGATTATAACATGCTTGTCTCGAAAGGCATATTCAACCAGATCCCGCGTATTCACTTTGAGCGCGCCCACTTTATTAACCAATAAGTCGTAATAAATGCCTTCGGACGGAATAAACATAAAAGCAAAATCCATTGTTCCTTTTTTAGGCTTGATATATTTCGCTGTTTCGTCAATACGATTTTTAAGGTCTATTTTAAATCTTTTTTCCAGCCGTGTTCTTTCAAGTTCATCTTTTTCTTTAACAATCTTATTATAATTTTCCAAAGAAAATTTTGAATCAATTGGAAGAATTTTGTCTTTAATAAAAACCGCCGCGTCAACTATTTCTCCGTCGCCAAAATCATACTGCATTTGATAACTGCTTGG
Source organism: Patescibacteria group bacterium (assembly GCA_034660935.1). Taxonomy (GTDB): domain Bacteria; phylum Patescibacteriota; class Minisyncoccia; order Portnoybacterales; family UBA2143; genus JAHJSM01. Next base: position 12,917 of record JAYEKG010000036.1, on the reverse strand, counting down.
CGGAAGAACATTTTTCAAAACTGTCTCTAAATAATATTCTCCCAAGATACCTCTTTGCTTGGGGTTAGTCAAAACATTTTCCAGTGACTGCAGTTGTCCCGCGAATCCGATGACCTGCTTATTAGTATCGTCAAGCTTTGTCAATTTTTCCGTAACATTGCGGATAATTTTCGCGTTTTGTCCCGATTGCTCTTGGATAGCTCTCGCTGATTCGTTTAAACGGCCGTCAAGCGCTTTGCTTAATTGGCTTAACTGCTGTTGAAGTATTAGAAACGATTCGCTGTTTTCTTGTCCTTGCTTTTTTTTAAATAACAAAAAAAAGACCGCGCCAAACCCCAAGATAATAAGAACTAAAAGTAGAATAATCAAGTATTCCATAGCAAAATATTACCATACTCAAACTAAACCCGCAAGTGAATCCTTAAGAGACTCCTTAAGGGACCGAGTCCCTAACAAATATAACGACATCCGATGTCATTAATTTAAGCCCCTAAAAACTTATTCCACACCCCGTTGCACCCAAACAGAAATTCTGTTGCAATGAATGATAAATAAATCAATAAAAGAAAAATCGCTTCTTTTCTGGAAACTCTTCTCTCTGTTCGCGAGAATATTAAGAAAAACAAAGCCGAAATCACTAAAAAAAATCTTCCGATAAAGAATGGCGAAAAATTGGCAATTTGAATCGGATTAATTAAAACAACAACCCCTAAAACTAAAGTAACCGGCAGAATAATCGCGCCAATTAAATTACCGAGAACCATCCAATCCCTTCCCGCCCTTGCCGCCTGGATGCTAAAAAAGATTTCCGGCATAGTGTTTCCAACCCCAACCGCGAACATTCCGACCAAAGCCAAGGGCAATCCTAAGGCGCTTGAGAAATAAACTGCTGAATTAATAATTCCCTCCGTAGCCAAAAATAACAAAGAAACCGCTATCAATATCCCGCCAAAATTTTTAAAAAAACTTTTAGCGGTTATTGGGCTTGTATTGTGATTATATGTTTTTCTAAATCTCTCCTTTTTATTAAAAAGCCAAAAACTGTAAACAAGAAAAGCGAGAATTAACACAATTCCGTCTATTCGCGAAAGGTTGCCGTCAAAAATCAAAATCAACGGCAAGACGGCAATTATTAGCGTAAAAACAGTACTGCCCCTGACAGTTTTTCCAGAAACTCTTAATCCGTTTCTTGAAACCAAAGCCGCCAAAGCGACCGCTACGGTTAAATCAATTATATTTCCTCCAACGATCTCTCCAAAAGAAAGCTGAGAAATCCCGCGGAAAGCAGAACTTAATCCCACTGAAAGATTAGGAATAGAGCCAGCGAGAGCCATTGTGAAAAAGGCGACCACAAATTCCTTCCAGCCAAAAAACTTGGCAACTTTAGTTAGCGCTCCAACCAGCCATTTGCTGGAAAAAACTAAAACAAAAAAAGAAACAATGAAAATAACGATATGGGTAAAAATCATAAAATGTTTTTTATTAACTTAGAGTTTATACTCTTAACATGCGCGAATAAATATTTATTTTGCGCGCTTTTTAATAAAATAATACTTTGTCGCTTCAATTAAAAATATATTTAGAAATCCTAATCCCCCGACAAGAGCCCAATCAAAAAGATTTAACGGAACAGTTTTTAGGAAAATCTGCAACAAGGGAATATAAAGGGCCGCGAGAAGCATTAGTACTCCCGACAGCCACGCATAAACCAAAAACTTATTAGAAAACAAATTTACCTGCCAGATATTTCGACGCAAACTTTTACAAGAAAAAATATAAAACAAAGAATCAACGGTCAAGCCGGCAAAAATAACCGATCTGATATGCGGAACATCATATCCGGAATATCGCAAAAGCCAACAGAAAAGTCCAAGCAGAAATAAATCCGTAATAATCCCTATAATAAAAATTAATGTTTTTATTTCCTTATTCAGCAAAGAGGAGCTATAATCACGGGGTTTCTGCCGCATAACATCATTTTCTTTTTTTTCAAACGCCAAACAAATGCCCAAGGGACCGTCCTCAATTAAATTTATCCACAATATCTGGCCAGCTAAAATCGGCAGAGGCCAGCCAAAAAGCAAACTAACGCTAATTAAAATAATTTCCGTAAAACTATCCGACAACAAATAGGTTATTACTTTCCTAATATTATCAATAATTGTTCGGCCTTCCGCTATAGCAGCGACAATAATATTAAAATTATCGGTTAAAAGAACTATATCCGAAACATCTTTTGCCACATCCGTCCCCGTTCCCAAAGCAACTCCAATATCAGCCATTTTTAAAGCAGGCGCGTCGTTAATCCCATCACCGGTCATAGCGACAACTTCTCCTCTTTTTTGCCATGCGTTAACAATTCTCAATTTTTGAGCCGGCTCAACGCGAGCGTAAATTTGAATTTTCTTAAGGCGTTTTTCAAGTTCTTTGTCGGACATTTCCGCCAAATCTCTTCCTTCCAAAACATCTTTCTCTTTAACATTGAAACCGAGTTTGGACGCTACCATCCAGGCAGTTAGTTTGTGGTCGCCTGTTACGATAATCGGCCTCATCCCCGCCTGTCTGCAAATATCCATAACTTCCTTTGTGCCTTTTCTAATCGGATCGTGCAAAGTGAAAAATCCGACAAAAACCATTTCTTTCAATTTTTCTTCTTGATCCTTGTCTATTTTTTCATCTTTCGTTTTTCTGTACGCAACAGCGATCACTCTTAATCCGCTCTTTGTTAAATTATCAATTTTCCCTTTAATTTTCCCGAAATCTTTCAAAAGAAGAGCGTCCTTTTTTCTATGATTATCCAAATAACCGGACATTGACAGAATTTTTTCAGGCGAACCGACGGTGTAAATAATGTTTTTTTTATCGTCAAATTTATGCAAACTAATCGCGTATTTGCAATATGGGTCAAAAAAAATCTTATCAATTACCGGTTGTTCCTTTTCTAATTCCTTTCTGGAAAGCCCCACTTGAATTCCCGCCAAAAACAGCGCTTTCTCCGTGGGAGCGCCGCGAACAATCCATTTATCGGTTGGCGCGTCAAAATTCTCAATAAATGACTCATTGCAAAGCGTGGCAATTTTTAAAGCGCGGATATGACCGCTCTTATAATTCCCGTTCGCATTCTTTTTAAATAATGAAGTATTGTTGTTAAAAAGTTCTTTCGCTCCGGTAAAAATTCCCGCAACGCTCATTTTAGCTTCAGTCAGAGTGCCTGTTTTATCTGTTAAAATTACCGATGTGCTTCCTAATGTTTCCGCGGAAGCCAATTTTCTGACTAATCCTTTCTTTTTTAAAATTCTTCCCATCCCCAGTGCTAAAACAATAGTCATAGCCACAGGCAATCCTTCCGGAATAGCCGCTACCGCGATGGCGATTGAGGTGGTAAAAATTTCAATAAATTCCCCTCCCCTCAACATTCCCTCAATAAAAATTCCTATGGAAATAACAACAACAACCATTCCGACTATCTTGCTCAAACGCGATAATTTTTTTTGATAAGGGGTCTTTTTTTCTCCTCCCTCTTTAACCATTTGCGCTATTTTCCCAACCTCCGCAAGCGCTCCTGTATTTATTACAACCGCCTTTCCCCATCCGCTTTCAATAATTGAACCCATATAGACCATATTATCTCTATCGGCCAGAGGTGTTTTAAACTGTAAAATATCTGTATTTTTTTTGGCGGCAAGCCATTCGCCCGTTAAAACAGATTCGTTAATTTTTAGCTTGCGCGTTTCAATTATTCGCGCGTCTGCCGGAACTTTATTCCCTGCCCTTAAAAAAATAATATCGCCCGGAACGATTTTTTTCCGCAAAATTTCTTTTTCCTCCCCATTGCGAAAAACAGTTGCTTTCACCCGCAAAATCTTTTTTAATTTTCCCAACGCTTGGCTTGCTTTGTCTTCTTGTGTATAGCCAATAATCGTATTTAGAAAAACAGCGGCAAAAATAACGATACTGTCCGTGTAATCCTTTAAAAAAAAGGCGATAACGCCCGCTATAATTAAAATATAGATTAAAGGACTTTTTATTTGCTTTAAAAAAATGCCTATTTTTGAAAAGGATTTTTCCGAAGGAATTTCATTCAATCCAAATTTTCTCAGCCGTTTTTGGGCTTCCTTTTCGCTTAAACCATCCATCCCTGTTTTCAACTTCTTAAACGCCGCTTCAATTGAAAGATTGTGCCATGCTATTATCATACATCCATTATACAACAAAACTGATATTTGATAACCCCCCTAATCCTTGCTTTTTGTTATTGCGAGGAGTTCCGCAGTAAAAAAGGGCTACCCTTTCTTAAGGGCTGCCCTTGAGTCCCTCTCTCGTCCCTTACAAGGACAGCCCTTCGTCTTCAAGGGCTGCCCTTGATTTTTATTCCATTCCTTCTTCTATCTCCGCCATCGTTCCTTTTGTTTCTTCCTTTCCTTTACAAGGGCTGCCCTTCGGCTTCAAGGGCAGCCCTTGTTTTTTCATCAGAAATGACATTGTGGAATGTGAAAATGATATTATAAAAATTAAAATATTCAAGTCAAAATTTATAGAAACTGTAAACAACGCTATGATTTCTTATAAAAGAGTATATCGCTTTTGGCCCAATTTTCAAACTTTATCTTTCCTAAATCGCCAAATCAAAAATCCGCCAAGCGCCGTTAAGATGAGCAAAGCCATCCATTGAGTAATTGCTAAATTAAGAAAACTTGGGTCGGCAAGATTTGTGTCCGTTACTCTGGTAAAATCAAGAAAAAAACGGGAAACGCTGTGCCAAACCAGGAAGATTATGAACAATCGCCCTTCCTTTTTTACAAAAAAACGCAATCGCCGAAGGACAAAAAACATAATTAACCCGTTAAGCGCCAGATATTCCGCGACCGGATGGCGTAGCGCGCCGTCGGGCCATTGAATCGCCCAAGGCAAATTAGTAAGCGCGCCTTGGTGACCGTTAATTAAGGAACAGCCAATCCGCCCGAAAAAAATACCCAAGGCGATGGCCGGAGCCGCCCAATCAGCTAATTGCCAAAAACTTAATTTGTTTTTTAAGGCGTAAACCCATCCCGCCAACAATCCGCCCAAAAGCCCGCCTTGAAAAGCAACCCCCCCGGCGCGAAATTGGAAAAAAGCGGAAAAGTCAAAAACGGGAAATTGCAGTAAAAGATAAAAAAAACGAGAGCCAAAAATCACTCCTATAAAAACCCAGAAAAACAGTTGCAAAATCTTCTTTTCCTCAACTCCCTCTTTCTTCGCCTCTTTCATAAAAACCCAACAACCCGCCAAAAGAGCCAATCCTAAAAACAATCCCCATGTATAAAAAACAACAGGGCCTATATTAAATTGAACATAAGAAAAATAAGGCATAAGAATAAATTGTTAAATTGTTTCAATAAAATACAAGTAAAATACAAGGGCTGCCCTTGAATTTTATTGGAAAGGGGCGCCCTTTGTATTTTACTTCTTTCCTGAATATCTTTCCATCAACTCTTCCGCTTTGTTCATACTCCTCTTTAAAACTTTTCCTTTGCTTCTAATTAAAATCGTCGGTCCTGGAAAATTCGGTTCTATCAAAACATCTTTTTTCAAAAATAATTTTTTGATTTCTGAATTTTCTCCCTTATTCCTCCCAACAATAATTTTGTCATCCCTAATCCAAAAATGCCGCCCAAGTTTTAATAATTCCACATCATTGCCTTCGCAATTTGGCCAACGATTAAAAAGTTCTTTAAGCCGCTTGCTAAATCCCGGGTCGGTCAAAAGACAGCCGCCCGACGGAGTGGGATAATTTTTAATTCCCCATTTTTTCGCCAAAGCTATCTGTTTTTTCCTATTTCGCCCTGAAAGAGTTAAAAGCTTATCTCTATCAATTAATTTCTCTTTTTCCGGAATAGTCGGTTTAAACAGCCGCGCCGACAAAGGGCGAAGCAAATAGCCCTTTAGACCGGACTTGTCCTCCAGCATTTTCAACATCTGTTTGTTTTGCGACATCGGCCTCTCTCCTAACACCTCGCCCGTCGCGATAAAATCAAAACCACATTGTCGGCTTTCGCATAGCCGACAATATATTTCTTTCGCCTTTCGCAACATCATTAAATGGCAATCAACACAAGGATTCATATTTTTGCCATAGCCATAGCGGGGATTTTTGGCCATTTTCAAGTGTTCATCTGAAATATCAACTATTTTCAATTTTATTTTCAACTGTTCAGCCGCTTTCTCGGCTGATTTTGAATTAAAAAAATAACTGACAAAACATAAGCCAGTTACTTCAACGCCTTGTTTTTGTAAAATTTTAACAGCCAAAATAGAATCCAAGCCGCCTGATAACAGCGCCAAGCATTTAATCTTAGCTTTTTGAGTTTTCATATTAAAACTTACTCTACTTTATACACATCATCGCCCTCCCGCGCGTGTTGGGCTACTTTTAGCCCGAACATTGTTCCTTTTTTAGCTTTTTCAACATCTTTATGCTCAACTTGCATTGAATCAACCGACTGTTCAAAATCGCTCGTCGCTCCTTTAATATGAATTTTGTCCCCTATTTTTAGCTCTCCTTTAACAACTTCAATAACCGCAACCCCAAGATTGGTGAAATAATGAGTAATTTTGCCAACTAATTTTTCTTCCACATTTCTTCACCTCCTTTCGCAGCCCCGCAATATTGCGGGACGCTGTTTTTTGTCGCCAAATCAGAATTTGGACAAAAAACGCGCAGCCCTAAGGGGAATTGAACCCCTGTCTCCAGGATGAGAACCTGGTATCCTAACCACTAGACGATAGGGCCAAAAAACATAAAACATGGAACATAGAACAATAAAAAGCAGAAAAAGAAAACAAGAAACAACCAAAAAATCAGTAAATTCTATTTTTATTGTACCCTATGTCGTCTAATTTGTCTATTTTTCTCAATGAACAAGCAATTTCCCCGCCTTTCTCGGTTCGGCCATAATTTCTCTGACGATATTTTCCATGCGCATAAAACGCGACCCCTTTATTAAAATAATATCACCACTGGCAATTTTCTCTTGAACCGTTAAACCCGCTTTTTGAGAAGAAGAAAATTCAAAAATATTCTCCTTCGGCATGCCCCTATGGCGCGCCTCGTCGGATATAAAACGGGCTCTTTCTCCAACTGTGAAAAGCAAGTCCGCCGTTGAAGCGGCTTTCTTGCCAATCTCCCGATGGCCGGCTTCAGTGTCATTTCCCAGTTCCAGCATATCTCCCAAAATAGCTATTCTTCTGCGAAAAACCTTTTCGTCTCCTTCTGAATCGGCCTTAGAAACGCTGATTTCCTGCAAAATATCCAAAGCGGCCGAAACAGACGCCGGTGAAGCATTATAGCTATCATCAATAATCCATGTATTTTTAATTCCTCTGATTAGTTTTGTCCTTCCGGGCAAGGAACGGTATTTTACAAGTTCTCGGGATATATCAACCAAATTCAAGCCAAAAAAAACTCCGACACTTGCGGCGGCGGCGGCGACCGAAGCACATTGCCTGCCCAAAACTTTAGGCAGCCTTATAGGAACGGCGCTTCCTAAATAATCAATCTTAAAGCTAATTCCGAAATCGCCTTTTTCCAAATCGCCGATTTTTAATTGATAATTGGCAATTTCCAAATCAGCTCCTTCTCCAAATCCATATTGAATAGCGCTAACTTTCTCGGGCAGATTGTCGCGCATCATTCTAACCGACAAATCATCATAATTCAGAACCGCCAAACCGTCGGCAGGCAAGGAATTTATCAATAGCGCTTTTTCTTCAACTAATTTTTCTCTTTCTGGAAAAAATTCTATATGAGACGGAAACTGCCCTATCGCCGTCATAACAGCGACTTTTACCGGAATAAAACTCATTAGATATTTCATATCGCCCGGTTTGTCAATTCCCATTTCTAAAATTAATATCTCTGGATAATTTTTATCCCAAAGCGCGGCCGCAAGAGCTTTCAAAAAAATTTTAAACCAGCGCCAAACAGAATTGCCTCCGGTTTCAGAACCCAAAATAGTCAAAGGAACCCCTATCTCGTTATTATAGTTTTTGATATTCCGCCGCGTTTTAAAATGCCGCCTTAAAACCCGATAGACCGCTTCCTTAGCGCTTGTTTTGCCAACGCTTCCGGTGATAGCGACAACCTTTGGCTTATGCCGCCAAAGAATAATCTTGGCCAAAATTTTCAAAATGTATTGAAGAATGTTTGTCATAAAAAAAATAATTTAACTTTAAAATTCAAGCAGTTAGGATAGAAATTTATCAAACCAATAAGTTCCTTAAAGCATCATCTCGGCGGTATTTCTAAATATTGCAGCAGATATTCCGCCAATCTTTTAAAAACAGGGCTAACAGAATCGGAAGCAAAGCGAATCCCCTGCGGCTTGTCCATTTTAACTAAAATAACAAATTTGGGATCAAAAGCTGGCGCAAAACCGATGAAACTGTGAATTGTTTCCTCCGAATAAACACCTTTTTCGGGGTCAATTATTTGAGCAGTCCCCGTTTTGCCGGCAATATCATATCCCGAAATTCGCGCCGGCTTTCCATATCCGTTTTCCACCACACTAACCAACATTTTAACTATCTCCTTTGCGGTTCGCGCGGAAAATGCTTTTGCGTTAATATGCGGTTCTGTAATAATTTCGCGACCGTCGGAATAAACCATTTTCTCAACCACAAAAGGACGCATTATTTTCCCTTCATTGGCGATAGCTCCGATAGCGGCAACTAATCCTAACGGACTAACCATAATCCCGTGCCCAAACGAAATAGTCGCTAAATCAATTTCTTTGTCGCTAAATAAATTAACAATATTGCCACCAGTCTCGCCCGCTAAATCAATTCCTGTTGGACTGTCAAAATCAAATCTTTGGATATAGTCCCGGAAAGCATCTTTGCCAATTGCTTGTTGGACAAAGACAGCGCCTGTATTAAGCGACTTTTCCAAAACTTGCGTCATTGTCTGCTCGCCATAATTTTTTCCATCAACATTATTAATAACACTTCCTTTAATTCTGACATGCCCATTATCATGATAAGTTGTCTGCGGAGTAACCGCTCCGCTATCAAGCCCCGCCGCCATAGTAATCGGCTTTAAAACCGAGCCTATTTCATAAGTTTTCTGGATTGACGCATTGCGAAAAATATCGATATCCTCCACGGCGCTATATTTGTTCGGATTAAAAACAGGCCAATTAGCAAGCGCCCGAATAGCCCCGCTTTTCGGCTCCGCTATAATAATGCTGCCGCTTTCCGCCTGCCATCGCTCCACTAATTGCTTAAGCTCCTTTTCGGCCCTAAATTGAATATTATAATCAATAGTAAGAACAATCGTCGCGCCGTCCCGAGCCGGTTCCAGTTTTTGATTTAAGGAAGGTATTTGGTAGCCGGTTGTGTCCTTTTTCCCCGTAGCATACCCAATTTCTCCGCTTAGTTCGTCTTCATAATATCCTTCCAGCCCATATTGTCCGATTTTTCCGCCATTAAACGCTCCCACAAATCCGGCTAAGTGGCAAGCTAAAGAATTATTGGGATAATATCGCCAGGTTTCCGGAGCTAATTTCACCCCGCTAACATTAAGTTTTTTAATCTGTTCGGCTTCTTCTTGGCTAATTTTATGTTTCAGGGGTTCATAAGGATCGTTTGATTTATCTATTCTTTGCCGAATTATTTCCTTATCCAAACCAACAAGAGCAGACAATTTGTCCGCTAACTCTTCTTTTTTATCTTTTGGGATATCCCTAGGGATAAGATAGGCTTGTTGAAATTCTTTATTAACAGCCAAAGGATAATATCGCTCCTCATCTCCCCGCCGCTTAGCGGACAAATCCTGCGTAAAAATTTCCCCGCGCTTCGGAAATAATTCTTTATAAAATTGCTGACTGTTTTGGGCTAAAGCGCTATACTTATCATATTGCAAAACTTGGAGAGAAAATAAGCGGGCTAAAATCCCGCCGCCAATAACAAAAACAATAATTGCCAATAAAGAGATTCTCCAAAATTTCATAACTAATTTAATCCCTTACCGCCACCGCTTTCCCGTTCTTTAAATAAATCGCGCCTTTTGTTTCAATCATTCCCAACGATTGGACCAAATTTTCAAGATTAGCCGGCGAACGCCATCGCGCTATTTGACTTTCTAGTTTTTGGTTTTTTGTTTCTAATTCTTTAATAAGTTCTTTTTGTTCCCTAATCTGATAGCTATGACTAACTATCTTGCTTGTTTGGAATAGATAAAAAACCAAAGAACAAACAACGGCGGAAATAGCCAAAACGCTCAAAATAATTAATCCGCGATTATTATTTCCTTTGCTAAATTTTTTAGATTTTATATAAACAGTCATAACTTCATCGCTACCCTTAACCGCGCGCTCCTGCTTCGAGGATTATTTTTAATCTCCTCGTAATCGGGAGTAATCGGCTTGTCGGTTAAAATTTTCAAATTTCCTATTTTTGCTTCTTTGCTAAAAAAATTTTTAACAATTTTGTCTTCCAAAGAGTGAAACGAAATCACCGCTAATCGTCCGCCCTGCTCTAAAATTTCCAACGCTTGCGGCAAGGCCTTTTCTAAATTTTCAAGTTCGCTATTGACCGCTATTCTTAACGCCTGAAACACTCTTGTCGCAAAATGAATTTTTTTATGTCGCTGGCTAACCGGAATCGCTTTTTTAATAATTTCCACCAATTGGCCGGTTGTTTTTATGCGCCGATTTCCTCTCATCCGGCAAATTAATCTGGCAATCCTTCGCGCGAATCTTTCTCCGCCATACTCGTTGAAAATTTTAAATAATTCTTTTTCAGGCCATCGGTTTATTATTTCTTCCGCAGTCAACTCGCTTTTTGTATCGGAACGCATATCTAGCGGCTCGTCTCTTTGAAAGGAAAATCCCCGCCCGCTTTGCTCTATTTGCCATGAAGACATTCCGACATCAAGCAAAATTCCGTTTATCGGATAAAAATTATTCTCCCTTGCTATTTTTTTTAAATCAACAAAACTTCCTTGAACTAAAATTAACCTTGCGTCTATCGGCTTCTTTTTTAAAATATCCACAACATCCGCGTCTAATTCAATCCCCAAAACTTTTCCGCTCGCCTCGCTGGAGCTTTGGCGAAGCGGGCCCGGCTTATTCATCTCCAGTAATCGCAAACTATGTCCGCCAAAACCGAAAGTCCCGTCAATAAAATTTTCTCCCGCTTTCGGGTCTAAATATTCTAAAACCTCTTTGAGAAGAACTGGCTGGTGCATATTAAAAACCTAATTCCCCTAATTTAGCCGCCAAATCGCCAACATTTTTTTCAGCTCGATGTTTATATGTTTCCCACTTTTCTTCCGACCAGATTTCTAAACGATTATATAAACCAATAACCACCGCGTTCTTTTTTAAAAAAGCGTATTTTTTTAGATAATCAGGAACAAGAATTCGGCCTAAACTATCAAAATTAACAGCCATAGCCCCGGCCAGCATTACTCTGGCAAAACTTCGCGCCTCAATTTGGCTGGCTGGCAGCTGTCCTAATTTACCGGCCATACTTTCCCATTCTTTTGACGGATAAAGCACCAAACAATTATCAATTCCGCGAGTAATAACCGCTCCTTGGCTAAAAGCGCGCCTAAACTTAGCCGGAATAGCCAGCCGTTTTTTAACATCAATCGTATGTTTATATTCGCCAATAAGCATAGTTATCCCCAAAATCTTAATTTATCCCCACTTTTATCCACAAGCTGCTACTTCAAATTCATTATATTCCACCAACATAACCTTGTCAAACACCTTAAAACCCAAATAAAAAACGGCTCATTAAAGCCATTTTTATATCCCCCATCCAATTTTATCCCCAATTGCGCCACAAAAATCGGAATGTCTGATTTTGGTGGGCGTGTCTGGATTCGAACCAGAGGCCTCGTCGATGTGAACGACGCGCTCTAACCAACTGAGCCACACGCCCCTTTTTCTTATTCTTCTTCAAACCCCTTTTTAACTTCCTCAAATTCGTTTTCAATTTCCTTCAATCGCTTGCGGCTCGTTTGAATTAAACCAACTCCCGTTTTGACTTTTTCAAGCCCCGCTTCCACATCAACTTCTTCCTGCTCGTCAAACCATCTGATAATTTCCTCTAATTTTTTTAATGAATCTTTAAGTTTATTTTTTTCCATAATTGCTTTCCTCCACTTTTGTTTTTATTTTACCATCAACAACGCAAATATCAACTTTTGCGCCGGGCTTTACTTGCCGAACACTTCTTAATATTTTCCCGCCGGTTAAAGCAATGCTGTATCCAAGCTTTAATTGTCTTCTTGGATCAGCCGACTTTAATTGCTTTTCCGCGTTATTTAAATAATCATTCAAATTATCCAATCTCCTTTGCAAGCCGGACAAAATCCCATCAAGATAGGTATCTAATTTCTTGTTAATATTTTTCAACGAATATCCAAGTTCCGCCAGTTTGTCTTTTAATCTATTTCTTGCCATTTCAAACTTTTTAAAAATAAATTTGGAACGCTGTTTTAATTCTTGGCTTAATAATTCAAGTTTGCGCTTGCTTTGGTTAAGAATTTCTTGTTCTTTATAAACAATATCCCGTTCAAAAATCCGGATATTTGCTAACGCATTTTCCCACGGCTTATTTAAAACAGCCGTAACAGCGGTGGGAGTTGAAGCCATCAAATCAGCCGCCAGAGAGACAAGAGGGATATCTTTTTCATGACCAATGCCGCAAATGACAGGAATGCCAAAATCAGCAATTTTTCTAACTAGATTTTCATTATTAAACGCCTGCAAACTCTCCAAACTTCCTCCTCCTCTGATAATAACCAAAACATCAATTTGTTTATTTTTAAAATAATCAACGGCAGAAACTAAATCGCGAACCGCCGCCTGTCCCTCTACTTTTGAATCAAAAAAATTGATTTTATATCCCCGTCGTCCAAGATTATTTAA
>JAYEKG010000035.1:0-17687 GCA_034660935.1 Patescibacteria group bacterium | reverse complement strand
TGAGCCGCTGCGCCAGGTAGTTTTATAACATTGCTCCTTTTCTTCTTTACAACTTTCCTCCGCGACTTCTATTATTTCCCCGAATTCGGGGGAATAATAGAAGTCGCGGAGGACGAGGAGTGTTTTTGGAAAAGGGGGAGGGGGTATTATGCAAGAAACAAAACATTTAGAAGTAAGAAAAAAATATCAAGATTTTCTTTTGTGGCTTTTTCAAAAGATAAATACTTTTCCCAAAAAACAGAAGTTTATTTTAGGGGAGGAAATGGGAAAATTAAGCTTAGAAGTTCTTAGAGATTTAATTACTTTGCAATATAGCCCCACTTTCCAAAAAAAAGAAAAAATTAACGGAATTAATCTTAAATTGGAAAATTTTCGTTCTTTAATGAGATTGGCTTGGCAAATGAAATTTTTATCACACAAGAGTTTTTTGTATCAAGAATCTAAAATAAACGAAGTTGGCCGGATGGCTTACAGATTGGTTTTTCCGAAGAATGTTTCCAAGAATAAATGAATTCTATAATTTCTTTTTGATTTTTAGCCCCCAATGGTTTGCCCTCCGAGTCTCCGTCGGGCCAAAGGCCAAAGAGCGCTTTTCTAAGGTTGTAAGTGTCAGCGTGTTCCGCGTGAGCCAGCCAGGAAGTGATTGATTTCTGAATTTTTTGTTGAGAAATCTTGTTGATTAAATACAGTTTCCTGAATTTTATTAATTTTTTCCGAAAAGCTTTAACATTGCTGGCGCGGAGCCGAATGTGGTCCTTAAAAATTAAATATCCCAAAAAATCAATTCCCAGATGAGATGGGAAAATCCGCATTTTCTTTGGATGCAAAGTAAGGTATAATTGGGTGTAAAGAAAGGTTCTGATTTTTTCAGCGAGTTGGCGCAGATATTTTTTGTTTTTAGCCAAAATTATAAAATCATCAACATAACGGACATAATATTTAACCTTGAGGTGATGTTTAAGGTATTGGTCAAGCTCGTTTAGGTAAATATTGACAAAAAGCTGGCTGGTAAGATTTCCAATCGGTATTCCCCTAGGCCGTTTAGTCCGAAAATGCGAATCAGGCGGAAAGAGATTATTATATTTATCGTCGCTTTCATAGGAACTAACGATTTCTTTTAATAATCGCATTGCGTTTTTATCCTTAATTTTTTTGTTTAAAATTTTCAATAGAATTTCGTGATTAACAGAAAGAAAACATTTTGAAACATCGCATTTGAGGGCATATAGCGAGAATGGCCTTACTTCCTTATTCTTTATAAGAAATTTTTGGAGCCGTTCAATTGCTTTATGCGAGCCCTTTGTTTTCCTGCAAGCGAAAGAATCATAAATAAATTTTTTATCAAAAATTGGTTCCATAATTTTACAAATCGCGTGATGAATAACTCTGTCTTGAAACGGAGCGGCGCTAATTTCCCGTTCTTTTGGGTCAAATAAGCAAAAACGGCGATATCCGCCATGTTGATAGGTTTTATCCGAAAGATTTTTTAAGAGCTCTAAAATATTTTCAGCCAGATTCTTTTCAAAATTTAATATGGTATTTCTAAATCGTTTTTGGGCGGAAGCATTTTGAAAAGCGATAAGAAGATTTTTTCCAGTAATAATTTTTTCGAAAAGATTTTTACAAGTTTTTGCCATAATCTAATTTTAAAACAAGATAGCGATTCAAGGAAGGTGAACGGAGCGCAGTCGGCTTTATCCGCGGCGGCAACTGGAACAATGAGGCGAATGCGGGCGTGTTTACGCTCAACTTGAACAACGCGCCGTCTAATGTGAACACTAACATTGGGTTCCGCTGCGCCAGGAGTTTTTCCCGGTATTTTGCCCAAATAACGGGCGATTAGCCAGAGCCGGTTTTGTTAAGGCAAAATCGGGCGCGCTATTAAAACTACAAAGTTTGCCTTGCCCGTCGCGTAATTTTAGGCAGAAGCGACAAACATAAAAAAGTCCAAGCTGTACGAGTAGCTTTTAGCGAAAGTTCAGCTTGGACGACTAAAATATAACATAATAAAAATACACTTATGAATAAAATAAATAAGAACAAAATAATAGTTTTCTTTTTAATAGTTGGAATCGGATTTTTATTCCAGCCGGTTTTAGCTGAAGAAGGAGAACCGAATACTCCGTCGGAGCCGGAGGTAATTCTTGGTTGTACTGATTCAATGGCTGAAAATTACAATCTTGAAGCTGCCGAAGACGATGGAAGCTGTACTTATCCGGAGCCGGAACTGGTCTTGGGCTGTACCGATGAAACCGCGGAAAACTATAATTTAGAAGCTGATGAAGATGATGGCAGCTGTACTTATCCGGAGCCGGAACTGGTCTTGGGCTGTACCGATGAAACCGCGGAAAACTATAATTTAGAAGCTGATGAAGATGATGGCAGTTGCGCCTATGCTGAACCGGAGCCGGAAGTAATTTTCGGCTGTATGGACGAATTAGCCGAGAATTATAATTTGTCGGCGACGGAGGACGATGGCAGTTGTGTTTATCCGGAACCGGAACCAGAGCCTTCAATAAATACAAGCGATAATTCCGAACCGGAGCCCTTGACAAGCTCAGGTGATAATGCAGAGCTAGAGCCGGAATTCCAACCTCAACCTCAAATTCAGATTCAATATCAACCTCAACCTCAAATTCAGATTCAATATCAACCAGCCCCAGAGCCCGTTCCTGATCCCGCTATTGCTTCCAGCCAAGCAACTATCAAAGTTTTAATGTCTGGCGGTAATCCGCCTCCTTTTCCTGTTTTTGTCACTTTTGTCGGCGTGGGCAACAAAAATTTTGGCGGCGAAATTGACGCTAACGGGGAATTATCGGTAATTATGCCTCAAGGCAGATATTACACCGAACTAATGGTTATTAATACAGAATACATTCAGGGAGAAGATGGCCCTTCTTTCTTTTTAGAGGCCGGTGAAGAAAGAAATTTAGGTTTAATCAGCTTAATTTCCAAATCAGAACAGGACAAAAGAGGCCAATCTTTGGAAGACCAGGCATTAGAGGAGAACCTTCTTCTTGAAGCGGAAAGCTCTAAAGGCGTAGGCAAAATTATGATTTTAATTATCAAGCTTTTGATGAAAATTTTGGAGGAGGTTAGAGCTATCGCTAGTCAGCTGGCCGAGAAGTAATCATTAACAATGGCTAAAATTAGACACATTTTACGGTTTATTTATTTATTGCCGAGAGCTTTTGTCGGTTTGTTCATTATTAAAGAAACCAGGCGTTTCGCTGTTTTGGGTGTCGCTTTTGTCTTGACATTTATTTTAACTTTTTGTTTCTATGATTCTGCTTCTGACTTGGGAAGAAATCAGCTAGCCGGATTTCAATCCGCTCAAAGTCAATTTACCGAAACCGCCGGGGAAAACAGCAATCCCGTTAAGTTTAATTTGGAGGAATATCGTTTGCCGGAAAAAATTAATCCCAACGGTCTAAATCTGATTTTTTTTGCCGACCAGTATCCTTCATGGGACGATTTTGAAAGCGATGCCAATTCTTTAATGAGCGAGCTTAAAAAAATAGAACCATGGCAATCTTATCATCTTTATAATATTTATAAGATTAATCCGAAAAACGCCCAAGGGTTATGTTATATTAAAATAAAAGATGAAAGAAAACCTGTTCTGCGCTGTCAAGAAGAGATTAATAATTACTTAAACAATCTGCCTCTGGAAAAATTCAGATTGATTGTTTTATCAAGGCAGGATTTCCAATCCTGGGCCAATCTGGTCAAGTCAGAAAACTCAGGCGTTTTTTTAAGTATTCCTTATCTATTATCCAACAATCTAGAGAAGAAAACCTTTGGTTTGTTATTTGCCCATTTGCTCGGCCATGCTTTCGGCCTTAAAGACGAAGAAATCCATGTTATAGCCAAAGCCGGCGGAGCGCCCCATATGCCTGACGGGCCGAATTGCGCTCCTGACGCAGCCACGGCCGAAAAATGGTGGGGCGATTTGACTAAAAAATTTCCAAAAGTGGGTTATTTTAAGGGTTGTTGCGGCGATGAAAATTATATCAAGCCAACAGAATCTTCTATTATGAACTTAAATACCGGTTCCAAAATAGTCCATAATTACGGTCCAGTTTCGGAGCGCTATCTAAAAAAAATTCTTGATTATTGTTTTACCCCGCAAAACGCGCATCAGGCGAAAACAGACACCCAATTTTTCCAGCGTTATCCGGAGTTTGAAAGATGTTGGGAATAAAGACAACAGAATCAAGGCCTAACCTTTCTATTGTTAAGTTATTTACCTTTATCTTTTATTTTAGAATGTTAAAAGTATTATACAAGACCTTAGAACTGGAAATCTTAGAATCGGCAATTGAAGAACCGGTAGTTGAGGAGCCATCCGAACCCGCCGCTTAAGGGGGTAAAATCAGGTCTCGGATTGCATTGGAGGTATGAAATTTTACAGAAAGCGGGACATTTATTAAATAAAGGCGGGGACACAACCCTTAATTAACGCCTTATTTAAGCTGAAAACAGACACAGCGTTCTTTTTTTGCTTTACATAAGCCGAAAAAGCTCATTTTGACCGTTTTTCTCTGTTTTTAGCGTATTTTACCTCCCAATTTCTCCAAAATTCGGGGGATATTCCGAGGAGATATTTTTGGGATATTGGAAAATTTTTATGGATAGCGAAACAAAAGCAAAAATATATATTGACGGGGCAAATATTTTCTACATACAAAAAGACATTAATTTTTCAATTGATTGGGGAAAAGCGGAAAAATATTTGCGGCGCAGCTACAACATTTCAGAAGTCCGTTATTATACGGGCATTAAAAAAGATGACGAAAAAATGGCAAATTATTTAAGATATCTGGACGCTATCGGTTTTACGGTTATTACCAAACCAATGAAAATTATTAAGATTGATAACAATCATCCAATGGCGAAGTTGCATAATTATTCAAAAATTTATAAGTGTAATTTTGATGTTGAAATGACAACTGATATTCTTTTGGACAGAACAAACATTGATGAAATAGTTTTGTTTTCCGGTGATAGTGATTTCAACTATTTAATTAAAAAATTATACACTTTAGGAAAAAAAGTTAGAATTTTTTCTTCTAGAAAAATGTTGGCTTGGGAACTAAAATTTTCGGGAGCAAAATATAGTTTTTTGGAAGATATTAAAAATGATATTGAACGGAAATGAGCAGAAACAAAAAAACCGCTCTGACCAAAGCCAGAGCGTAGTGTAAAACTATTAGTATTCTAACAAATTTTAAAAAGCTGTCAAGGGTTGTAATGTGGATATTAATTAATAAAAGGTGTTTTTTGCGGCGAGGAGCGTCTTCGGAGATTTATATGCTTTTTAAGAAACAAGATAAAAATTTAGAAAAGGCGGTTGAAAGATGTCCTTATTGCCAAGGGACTAAAATTGTCAAAAAAGGCAGGCGCAAGAAAAAAATGGAAGAAGTCCAGGTCTATTTTTGCAACCATTGCAAAAAGAAATTCACCCCGCAAATCACCAAAGGGCGGACATATCCCCTGAGAATTATTTTAGAAGTTATTACTCTGCATAATCGGCTCAAGCCGGCGACTGAAATAGTTAAGAAAATAAAGGAGAGATACGGATATAATCTAAGCGAACAGAGCGTTTTGAATTGGGCGAAAGCGTATAGGGATTATCTGCCGTTTCTGCGGATGAGGGATTTTGTCGCTCGGAAGTATAGTCCAAAGGAAATTATTGATGAGGTTCATTTAATGCACGGCCAAATTTATGATTTTAAATATCATCGGGCGAAAACAGATGCCATTCTTGACCAGGATTTTAAGCATTACAAATTAAGGCAGATTAAGGAGTTTTTGGAATTAGTTGGAGCGGAATGTCCCCACAATGTTTTTAGGGAATCAAAAAACAGAGCATCGGAATACAGGAAGTTTTTTAATATAGACGAGGTTCAAATTGCGAATAAAGACAATACCGCGATAAGAATTACCCGCTTTGTTAATCAAGCGGTCGCTAATAATAAGCTGCGGCACGAAATTTTGCAGGAATTTATGCTTGTTAATGATTCGGTCACCGTGGCGGTTGAAGTTCCGATTTTATTGGACCAAGACGATATTTTGCATTTTCAAAACCAGCTTAATTGGGATGTTCCGGTTGATTTGGAACACGGGGAAGTAGTCACCGGGCATATTGACATTGTCCAAGTCCGCAATGGAACGGTTCATATCTTGGACTACAAGCCCAGCGCGAAAAAAGTTAAACCGATAGACCAGCTCACTTTATACGCCTTAGCTTTATCGCGTTTGACTTCCTTGCGGCTTTTTCATTTTAAGTGCGCTTGGTTTGACGAAAACGACTATTTTGAATTTTTTCCTCTGCATGTGGTGATGAAGAAGAAGGGAAGGAAAAAGAGATGAAATCAAAAAATCTTTGGTTTAACAAAGATTTTCTGAAGTGGACCCGGCGGGTAAATTAAAAATTATGGGTTACAGAAAGCAAGAATATCAAAAATTTAGAGTTAAGACGCCGGTGAGAAGTTTTCGGGATTTAGATGTTTACCGCCAGGCTACGCTTTTATCGTCTGAAATTTTTAAGCTTATTCCCGTGATTAGAAGAAAAAAGAAAGATAAGGGCTTGCTTGAGGAGTTTGAAATTCTTTATTCCTTAGCTAAGATGGTTCCAAAATTAATCGCGGAAAGCTATGGCGACAGGTTTGCTGACAAAAAAATGGCCGCTTCAAAATTAGAGCATACGATGAGAGTGATTGCCAACATTGTGGCTAAAATAGATTTTATTGTGGCGACATTGGAGAATAAGGAAATAAAGGAGGCGCTGAATAAGCTTTTGGGCAGGTATCAGGGACAGAGGGTGAAGATTAATAATTTGCGCCGGGCCTGGATGAGGGTTTATGAAGACAGGCGATAGGGGAAAAACAGAAAGCGGACATTCGGAGATTGAACCTCCGAAAATAAAAAATTAGTTTATCCGATATAGATATGAGTTTATCCGATACGTATCGGATAGAAGAAGATTGTTAGTTTTCAACTTTGTAATTTGTGATTTTTTTGGTATAATAGGATTAAAATAAGATTTTTTGCAGAATGCAGGAGATCTATAATAAAGCCCTTGAAGGACGCGCCAATAATGATTGAAATAAGTTATTGTTGAGTCCGAGAGGCGTTAAAATATGAGAAAAATATATAATTTAGTTATTAAATGCTCAATCTACGCGCTTGTTTTCTTAATGCCGTTGTTTTGGCTGCCATGGACAGTTGAAATGTTTGAGTTTAACAAACAGTACTTGCTTTTTGTTTTAACTGTTTTGGCTTTTCTTGCTTGGATTGCCAAAATGGTTATCGTCCGAAAGAAGGTTGTTTTTCGCAGAACGCCTTTGGATATTTGGATTTTGGTTTTTATGCTGGTTGCGGTTTTAAGCGCTCTTTTTTCAATAGACAGGACATCTTCTTGGCTGGGTTTTTACGGCAGATTTTCTGATTCTGCGATTGGCTTGCTGGCAATGTGCGTGATGTATTTTGTGGTTGTGAATAATGTGAGGCTGGGGAAGGGGAAAGATTTTTCGGCTTTGCCCCAGGATGGCGGCGCAGTTGGCGCAGAAAAAGTTTCTTTGGGGGCGTCATTTGGTGAAAGCGCAAAAGCGTTTTCCTGCAAAGGCGTTCTTTCAAAATTCTCAGGAATCGGCTCTTGGGGTGTTTCTGCGAATAAAATCGTGGAATTGCTTTTGGTTTCAGGAGGAATAGCGGTGGCAGCGGCCTATTTCTCTATTTTTAATGTTTGGAGTAAAATCCCGGGGCTTCCAAGCGTAATGGGGTTGCGTTCTTTTAATCCTTTCGGCGGTTCTCTCGAGGGATTTAGCATATTTTTGGCGGCGCTGATAGGATTGATTACGGGAATATTTCTTCAAGGCAAAAAAAGAGGAAAGCTCGCGAAAATATTTAGTTATCTGTTACTAACAGCCGCAATTATTCTGCTGGTTATAATCAACTTTTGGGCAGCTTGGATTTCTTTAGGAATAGCGATGGCTCTTTTGCTGGCAATAGCTTTTTGGACGCGATTGTTCCGCAAAAAAGTCAATATTTTAATGCTCCCGATAGTTTTATTGATAATTTCGGGGATTTTTATTGTCAATTTGCCGGGACGGGTAGATTTATTGAACGATTTCAGCGCGCTTAACAGAAACTTGCCCAAAGAGCTCGTTTTGAACAGCAATGTGGCAAATATAGTCGCGTGGCAAAGCCTGAAAGCGGAGCCAATTATTGGTTCGGGGCAGGGAACCTTTTTGGCGAATTTTGCGAAGTTTAAGCCGGTTGAATTTAATGAAAGCGAGTTTTGGAATGTCAGGTTTGACAAGGGATCGAATTATCTAATAGAAATGGCGGGAACAATGGGTATTTTAGGAATTTTGAGCTATCTGACGGTCGTTCTAATGTTTTTGCTGATTATGTTTTTATCCTTATGGCGGCTAAAAAAAAGCAAAGTGGCAGCAGGCGCTAAATCGCGGCTGGCAGGGGGAGACAAATTGATTATTTTGCCCTTCCTTCTTCTTTGGCTGATATTATTTATTTCCCAATTTGTTTATTCGCAAAACACGGCTCTGCTTTTCTATTTCTGGCTCTTTACCGCTTTGGGCATCGTCAGCTGGCAGGGAGTTCAAGACGCGCCCTGCAAGAAAATCTCTTTTTCCTTTAAAAAATTGCCCGAAGTAGGGCTGGTGGTTAATGTTGTTTTGTTAATTTTGGTCTTTACGGCAGCCGGGCTGTTCTATGTTGGAGGCAGATTCTATCTGGCGGAAGTCAAGTCCGCTCAGGCGGTTACCGACAGCCAAGAATTAGTTAATCGGGCTGAGGAAATAGTTAATTTGAACAGATATAGGGCGAATTACCGCCAGAATCTCTCGCAAGTTTATTTAATTTCCGCTTGGGAAGAGGCGCGAAAACCAGAGGAAGAACGAAATGCCCAGCTCTTGCAGGCGCTGGCCGCCGGTTCTATCCAACAGGCAAAAATAGCGGCTGATATTAGCCCGAATTCGGTGAGCGCTTGGGAAAATCTGGGGGCTGTTTATCGAAACGCGCGCGGGTTAATTGGCGGAACATTGCCTTTTGCTTTAGAAGCGTACGCCAAAGCAGTTGAACTGGAGCCCTCTAATCCGTTTTTTTACAGGGAGCTTTGCAGGTTAAGATTAACTACAGAAGGTGAAGAAGAAAGAACGGAAGAACAATGGAACGAAACAGTTAGCTATTGCCAAAAGGCGGTTGACTTGAAATCTGATTATTTAGACGCGCATATTCAATTGGCTTTGGTTTATGAGCAAAAAGGGGATTTAGAAAGAGCGCTTGAGCAGATGAATTCAATTATGGCGAAATTGAAAGGCGTTAGTTTTCAAAGAGATTCGGAACTGGCCGGCGCGGCGACGGAAATTTATTTCCAGACAGGCCGTTTGTATTTCAATCTTGAGAGGATAGATGAAGCGATTAAAATGTTTGAGCAGGCGGTGATTATTACCCCTCAATATGCTAACGGACGTTACGCCTTGGCTTTGTCTTATCAGAGCGTTGGAAGAACAGATGACGCGCTGATTCAATTCAAGTTTGTTGACCAGCTAGTGCCGGGCAATGAGAATATAGAGGGGATTATAGAGCAGTTAGAAGGAGTATCGGAATAAATTCCTTGTCATTGCGAGCGAAGCGAAGCAATCCCGGAGAAGAAAGTGAGATTGCCGCGTCGCAGACTCCTCGCAATGACACTCTTTTGTCATTTTTTAAAACAAGGCGCTTCTTTATTCTTTTTTGACAAAAAGAGAGAAATAGAGTATCTTGGAATAGATGGGGATTTTTACCAAGAGCGCGAATAAAAAATCAAATAGAGACAGGGTTATTTCCGGCAGAGTTCGCTGGATTGTTTTTGCTGTTTTAATCATCGGCGTTCTCGCTGTTTTTTTTAATTATCCGCCTGTTTGGAATAGAAGCGCGGATTGGATTAACAAGCAAGCGGGAACTGAATTATTGCCCCATTTTTATAAAGATTTTCGATTAGGGCTTGATTTGAGGGGCGGAGCCCATTTAGTTTATGAGGCCGATTTTTCAAATATTTCGCCGGAAAACCGCATGGAATCAATGCAGGGAGTGCGCGATGTAATTGAAAGGCGGGTTAATCTTTTCGGAGTCGCCGAACCGGTGGTCCAGATTAACAAGGCTGGTTCTCATTACCGCTTAATTGTTGAATTAGCGGGTGTTAAAGATGTTCATCAAGCAATTGAAATGATTGGGCAAACGCCTTTTTTGGATTTTCGCGAAGAGAGAAACAAGGCGGAAACAGAAAATATTTTAGCCGGACAAGAAGAAGCGCGAAAAAAGCTTGAGGAGGGGCTGGAAATAAGCGCGGACGAACAAAGACAGTTGATTGAAGATCCGTTTTTTATTTCAACGCGCCTGACAGGGCAATATTTAAAGGGTTCGCAAATGCAATTTGACCAACAAACCTATCAGCCGCAGATCAGCTTAGAGTTTGATGGCGAGGGAAGTAAAATATTTGAAGAACTGACCAGGAAAAATATCGGCAAAAGAATAGCCATTTATTTAGATGGAGCAGTCATTAGCGCGCCGGTGGTCCAAGAAGCTATCTCTGGGGGGAAAGCGCAGATTACGGGCGATTTTGCGCTGGAAGAAGCGAAAGAGTTGGTCCAACGGCTTAACGCCGGGGCTCTTCCCGTGCCGATTAACTTGATTAGCCAGCAGACAATCGGCGCCAGCTTAGGGAGTGTTTCATTGAGCAAGTCGCTCAAAGCGGCTCTCTGGGGGTTTTTGCTTGTCTTGGCATTTATGCTTTTTTATTACCGTTTGCCGGGCTTGGTATCTGTTGTCGCTTTGGTGATTTACGCGCTTATGGTTCTGGCTATTTTTAAACTGATTCCGGTTACGCTGACTTTGGCGGGCATCGCCGGATTTATTTTGTCTATCGGAATGGCGGTTGACGCTAATGTCCTTATTTTTGAAAGGTTTAAGGAAGAGTTTAGGTCGGGGAAAAGTTTGGGCGGGAGCATTGATGAAGGGTTCCGCCGAGCCTGGCCAGCTATTCGCGACGGCAATATTTCCACGCTCATAACTTGTTTGATTTTGTATGTTTTCGCCACGGGACTGGTGAAAGGATTCGCCTTAACTCTGGGAATTGGAGTTTTGATTAGCATGATTAGCGCGATTGTCGCGACAAAAAATTTATTGAAACTGTTTGTCGGAAGCAGATTAGAAAACGCGCGGAAATTGTGGGGGTAATTTAATTCAATTAATTCAAGGGCAGCCCTTTCAGAAAACGATACTACGAACACTTATTTTTTAGAAGTAAAAAAATTGTAAGGGCTGCCCTTGGATTTCTGAAAGGGCTGCCCTTGAATTGTGAATTGAAATTGTTTGAAATTGAAGACATTGAAAATTAAACGCATTATGCAAATTATTAAATACGGTAAAATTTATTTCTTTATTTCCTGTATTTTAATGCTGGCGAGTTTGGCGGCTCTGCTATTTTTTGGCCTGAAGTTGGGGATTGATTTTACGGGCGGAACGCTGATGGAAGTTGAATTTTCGGAAACACGGCCGGACAACCGAGAAATTCAAGAAAAACTAACGGAGTTGCCGCGGGACGGGCAGGAATTGGGGCATGTGAATATCCAGCCAACGGGGGAACGGGGCGTTATTTTGAAATTGCGCGCGGTTAATGAGGACACCCATCAAGCTATTCTCGCGAAACTGGGCAAGCCCGAAGAAAAAAGGTTTGAATCAATCGGCTCTTTAATTGGCGGCGAGTTGAAGAAAAAAGCGTTCTGGGCGATTGTTCTCGCTCTTTTGGCGATTATCGCTTATATCGCGTGGGTCTTCCGCAAAGTTTCCAGGCCGGTCGCTTCTTGGCAATATGCCATAGTGGCGCTTATCGCTTTATTCCATGATGTTTTTATTACGCTTGGCTTTTTTTGCGTGTTCGCGCATTTTACACAGATTGAAATAGGTCTGCCTTTTGTGGCGGCTTTTTTGACGATTTTGGGTTATTCAATTAATAACAGCATTGTTGTTTTTGACCGCGCGCGAGAAAATCTTTTAAGGAGCAATTGGGATAATTTTGGAGAAGTGATTAACCAGAGCATTAACCAAAGCTTGACTCGTTGTTTGAATACTTCGCTAACAACGCTTTTTGTTTTGTTGGCGATATTTTTCCTTGGCGGAGAGAGCGTTAAATATTTCGCGCTCGCCTTAATTGTCGGCATAATTATCGGCGCTTATTCTTCTATTTTTATCATCAGTCCCTTGGTTGTTTTATGGGAGAAGAGGAAAAAGTAATTTCCAATTTATAGAAATTCAAAATTATATTTTGTTTGACACTCAAAAGATATTGTGTTAGATTTATTGTAAATAAAAATATGCCCTTAATAAAATATGAAAAGTTAGTTTCTGATGTTTTGGACAATATTTCCAATGAGCGAACGCGCGATATTATTCGTTTGCGTTTTGGCTTGAAGGATGGCGAGCGGTTAACGCTTGAACGAATTGGCAAGAACTACGGAATTACCCGAGAACGAGTCCGCCAAATTGAGGAGGCCGCTTTTTCGGATTTAAAAAAAGCGAGTTTAGTTAAAACCCTTAAGCCGGCTTTTGACTCAATTAATGTTTTTTTCAACCGCGAGGGAAAAGTTGCCCGCGAGGAAAGGTTGCTTTCTGTTTTGTCCGGCGCCGAAAACCCTCATCCTTCAAGAGGGGCTATTTTTTTTGTTCTTACATTGGGCGATTCATACCGGCGCTTGGTGGAATCAGACCAATTTTATCCCCTTTGGATAAATTCTGGAGACGCGACATCAAAGGCGCGAAATTTAATTGATTTTTTAATAAAGAAGATAGAAAAGGACGAAGAAACAGTTTCTTTGAATCATCTTGTTAAACTTTCTAAAGGACTGGATGCGAAATTAGAAAAAAAAGCTTTATATTCTTACCTTGACGCTACCAAGCAAATTAACCAAAATAGTTTTGGCCGTTTTGGACTAACTAAATGGCCCGAAATTAATCCGCGCGGCGCCAAGGACAGGGCGTATATTATTTTTAAGGAAGAGAAGCGCCCTTTGCATTTTAGAGAGGTAGCGGATTTAATTAACCGGGCCGATTTAGGGACAACTGTGGCGCAAGCGCAGACCGTTCATAATGAACTCATCAAAGACGGCCGTTTTATTTTAGTCGGGCGGGGGACTTACGCTTTGAAGGATTGGGGCTACCAGCCGGGGACGATTAAAGATGTTATTATTCAAACATTAAAAGACAACGGCCCTTTGGCTAAGGAGGAAATTTTGAAAAAGGTTTTAGAGAACCGTTTGGTTAAGCAAAATACTGTTCTAATTAATTTGCAGGACAAGCGGTTTTTTGTTAAGGAGGGAGATAAATACGCGATAGCGAAGTAATTTAAAAACTCGTTTTACAAGGGTCCGACTCTTGTAAGAGGTTATGCCTAATTTTTTAGAAATTTCTTTAACTATTTTTAATATCATTTATTTAACCGGGGAGTTTTTGTTATCTCTCTGGTGGATTTATATTCCCTGGTTCTTTTTTGTTCTTGCCAGGGATTTGTGGTTTAAGCATCAAAGACAACGGTTTGCTAATAAAACAGAGTGGATTTTATTGGAGGTTGTCCCGCCGCGCGAAATTCAAAAAACAGCGCAAGCAATGGAACAGTTTTTTGCCGGCATGCACGCTATTCAGGGCACTCCTAATTGGTGGGAGAGAAACATAATGGGAAGTTTCCAAAAATATTTTAGCATGGAGATAGTCAGCTTGGGCGGGGAAATTCATTTTTTAATCAGAGTTGCTGCGGATTTTCGGAATATGGTTGAAGCGCATATTTATGCCCAGTATCCCGAAGCGGAAATCACCCAAACGGACGATTATGTTAATTCATTTCATTTAAATATCCCAAACGAAGATTACGATTTATGGGGAACAGAATTTATTCTGGCCAAAGAAGACGCTTATCCAATTAAAACATATCCGGCTTTTGAGAAGGAAGCGAAAGCGGAAGAACAAAGAATTGACCCGATATCTTCTTTGTTAGAGACAATGAATAAAATAGGAGACGGAGAGCAAATTTGGATTCAAACATTGGTCCGGCCGGTGAATGACAAATGGAAAGAAGAAGGCGAAAAGTTGCGCGACAAGCTAATCGGCAGAAAAAAAGAAGCAGAACAAAGCTTAATCGCCAAGGAGGCGGGCGCGTGGAGAGACGCCGCGCAAGAGGTGGCTTACAAGATAGTTGCCGATGGGACGTTTAGCGAAGGAGATGCGAAAAAAGATGAAAAGGAAACGCCTTGGCTATGGGCAAGCACCAAGGCTGAACAGAATGTAATTAATTCAATTGAAGAAAATCTATCAAAAATCGGATATGAAGTAATTATCAGATTTTTGTATTTGGCGCGGAAGGATGCTTTTAAAATTGCCAATGTCCCGACTGTAATTGGTTGTTATAAGCAGTTTAATTCTCAAAATTTAAACGGGTTTAAACCCTATAGCAAGGTGAAAACCAGCGCTATTGATTATAAGATTCAGCTCAAAAAGGTTAGGGAGACATATCGCAAGAAAAAAATATTTGCCGATTACAAAAAAAGGGAATTTGTCCAGCAGTCGGCTGTGATTTCGTATATGAAGCCGCTTATATTTGAGCGGCTTCCTATTTTGAATTGGTTTTTTATCAGAAGCAAGCCGTTTGTTTTTAATATTGAAGAGTTAGCGACTATATATCATTATCCCGCCATAACAGTTAAGGCGCCTCTAACGCCAAAAGTTGAAGCTAAAAAAGCGGAACCGCCAAAAGGATTGCCGATTGAATAAAAACAATTGAAGTCCCGCAGGATTACGGGGTAAGGAATGACAGATTGTCGGCTATGCGATAGCCGACATAATAAAATTATAATTTATGTCTAACATTACTCGTTTTGCTAAAACCAATTTTCGCGGACAGGAAAAGATTTTTGGAATTAAAAAATCCGATAGGCGGCAGCATATGTATGTTATCGGGAAAACCGGCGTAGGCAAGACCGCTCTCCTGAAGAATATGGCTTTGCAGGATATTGAAAACGGATACGGGGTTTGTATCGTTGACCCTCACGGCGAATTTGTTGAAGAAGTAGTTGACAAAATTCCTTCCCACAGAGTCAATGATGTTATTTATTTCAACCCCGCTGATACAGACCATCCTATCGGTTTTAATGTATTGCAAGTGTCGGACCCCAAATACAAACATTTGGTTGCTTCTGATTTGATGGGTATTTTTACAAAAATCTGGGCCAATGTTTGGTCTCCCCGTATGGAATATATTTTGAGCAATTGTATTTTGGCGCTTTTAGACACTCCGGGCACAACATTATTGGGCATTATCAGAATTCTGGTTGATAGGGATTATCGCCAAAAAATTGTGGATAACATTAAGGACCCTGTAGTTAGGTCTTTCTGGGTTAACGAATATGCTAGTTGGAGGGAACAATTTAGGAACGAAGCAATTGCTCCGATTCAAAACAAAGTTGGGCAGTTTCTTTCGACTTCTTTAATTCGCAACATTGTCGGTCAGTCAAAAAGCACGGTCAATATTCCGGAAATAATGAATAATAATAAGATACTTTTGGTTAATGTCGCCAAAGGCAGAGTCGGGGAAGATAATTCAGATCTTCTCGGGGCGATGATTGTCACCAAGATTCAAATGGCCGCCATGGAAAGAGTCAGGATTCCGGAAGACGAGAGAAAAGATTTTTATCTTTATGTTGATGAGTTCCAGAACTTTGCCACGGAATCATTCGCCGGCATTTTGTCGGAAGCGAGAAAATACCGCCTTAATTTAATAATAGCCCATCAATATGTCGGCCAGTTAGTCAGTGAGGCGACTACTGCGGTTAGAGACGCGGTTTTTGGCAATGTCGGCACACTGGTTTCTTTTAGGGTCGGGGCGGCTGACGCGGAATTTTTGGAAAAGGAATTTACTCCCGAATTTACCGTTCAGGATTTGGTTAATCTGGAGAATTACAATATTTATTTGAAGCTGATGATAGACGGCGTAAGTAGTCGTTCATTTTCAGCGACTACTTTGCCACCAATAGACATAGAGGGGTCTGATGGTCAAAAAGAGAAGATAATTATGGTTTCAAGAGAAAAATATTCCAATTCGCGAAAAGATGTTGAGGAGAAAATAATCAAGTGGAGCGGCATGACGGTAGAGGAGTCGGCAAGAGAACAGAAAGTGGCTGGGAAGGGGCCGTCTCCGGCAAAAAACAAGGCGATTTGCTGGAGTTGCGGACAAGAAACAGAGGTTAGTTTTGAACCGGACGGCAAGAGGCCGATTTATTGCAAAACCTGCTTTGAAAAAGTTAAAAAAGGGGAGGATGTTCCTATTCGTTTTAAGCCCGAAACCGCAAAAATGGCGGAAAAACCCGAACGGCAGGAACAGCCGGAAAAGCAAACCGAGTTAAGGGAACTGGGAATAGAATTTGAAAGCGCTTCTGCCGCGCCGATTTCTAATAACGCTCCCGCGCCCAAAAAATTAAACTCTCAAAAGCCGGCGCCTCAAAAAACAGCAATCCCGCCATCTGTTTCATTAAATGACGCTTTTAAAAAAGAAGCGACGCCTTTTAGAAAAAAAAGGGCGAAAGTTAATCTTGACGATTTAAGAAAAACGTTAAACGAAGCAATAGGGGAGAAAAAATAATAGTTAATTGGGGGTTGCTCCTTAAATAAACCTAACTTAGGGAAGAATAGATTTACGATTTGAAAAAACAAGGGCAGCCCTTGAAGCCGAAGGGCAGCCCTCGTAAGGGACATAGAGAAGCGGGAGGAGTATTGACTACTAAAAAGTTTTAAGTATACTTAAAAGATAGAGTAAAAATAAAGAAGTTTTAAGTATGATTAAAAAATATATTAAAAGAAAATATTATTTAGAAAAAATTGCGCCCTTTATGGATAAGGGGATTATTAAGGTTATTGTTGGACAAAGAAGAGTTGGTAAAAGCTATCTGCTTTTTCAACTTATGGATGTGATTAAGAAAAACCATAAGAACGCTAATATTATTTATATCAACAAAGAGCTTAATGAGTTTGACGAGATTAAAAACCATAAAGATCTTATAGATTTTGTTAAGCGGAACACTCAAGCAAGAAGAAAAAATTATGTATTTATTGATGAAATTCAGGACATCAATCAGTTTGAAAAAGCGCTAAGAGATCTTAACGCCAGAGATAAATACGATATTTATTGCACAGGAAGCAATGCTAATTTGCTTTCAGGGGAATTAGCGACATATTTAAGCGGCAGATATATTGAGCTTAAAGTTTTCGGTTTGTCTTATTTAGAATTTTTACTTTTTCATAAATTAAAAAATAACAAGGAATCATTTTTGAAATACATAAAATATGGCGGATTGCCTTATTTAATGCATTTAGAATTAGATGATTCAATAGTTTATGATTATTTAAAAAATGTTTATAACACAATCCTTTTTAAGGATGTTGTTAATAGGCACAAAATCCGGAACACAGCTTTTTTGGAAAGGTTAGTTGAATATTTGGTTGATAATACCGGCAGCTTGGTTTCAGCCAAAAAAATTAGCGATTTTTTAAAATCTCAAAAAACCGATATTTCGCCTAATATTGTATTAGATTATTTATCATTTTTAACACAGGCGTTTTTTTTTTTTAAATTACCTCGG
>JAYEKG010000034.1:0-3506 GCA_034660935.1 Patescibacteria group bacterium | reverse complement strand
TTAACTCTTGAGCAAAACAAAAAGAAAATTGCCGTCCATCAATGGGACGGCCTTTATCAGTTAAGCGAAACACTTTTGGTTGAATTGGATAAATTTTTGAAGAAAAATAAAATTAAGCTGTCTGACATTAAAAAATTTGAAGTTATTCCGAGCGAAAAATCTATCGTCAGCACAAGAATTGCCAAAGCGGTTGTTTTAGGATTGAAAGCGAAAATAGTTGACTAATCTATAAATCTTGGTAGAATAATTGAAAATAAGAAAATCAAACTATAGTGGTTGATTTTTATTTGGTTTTTTAAAAACAAAATACAACAGAAAAGGAGAGAATTATGAAAGAAAAAGGTTTTAGGCAAATGTTGGCAGAACGCCAGAAAAAGATTAGCTCGCTGGTTTGTGTTGGGCTCGATCCTCTGCCGGAGAAAATGCCGGATCGTTATGTTGAAAGAGTAGATAAAGATTATTTAAACAGCGCTATCGAGTTGTGGATGAGAGATATAATTGATGCCACGGCTCCATTTGCATCAATGTTCAAGCCGCAAAAAGCCCATTATGAGGCCTTAAGAGACGGCCATAATATTTTGCGGTTTATAGTGAATTATATCCACTATAAATATCCCGACATTCCTGTATTTTTGGACTGCAAAAGGGGCGATATTGGCCGGACGCAACAAAGATACAAAGCTGCCCATTTTGAGATTGATGGTGTTGATGGAATGAATTTTTCTCCGTATATGGGGAAAGATTGTATGCAGCATCTCGTTGACAAAGAACATCTTGGAAGAGCTATTGTTGGTCTATGTTACACTAGCAATCCTTCCGCGAGAGAGACGCAGGATATAATAACTGAACATGGATACCCGTATTGGCTTTATATAGCTCATCGTATTTTAAGGTGGGCTATAGATTTAGGAATTGTTAAAAATGCTGGTTTGGTTATGGCGGCGGCTCACGAATACCCAAAGGGCTCTGGGAAGATTTTTTCAGAACACTTGTCGCGTGTTCGGATGCTCGTTCATGATAAACTGTGGTTTCTAATTCCGGGAATTGGGACACAAGGCGGATTTATTGAAGAAACAGTCAAAGCTGCCTATGTGGGTCCTGGCTCTATCGCCATCAATTCTTCATCGGGTATTACCTTCGCCAGCCAAGGGGATAATTTTGCCGAAGCGGCCGCGGGGAAAGCCGAAGAATTGCGAGATCAAATCAATGAGTATCTATAGGAGGAGAGATTATGGACAGCAGAGATGAGTTTATAGAAGAATCGGGCGCTGTGGTTAAAGGGCATTTTGTCTATAAAGCAGGTTATAATCATGGCAATCTCTATATTGATAAAGAAAAGTTTCCAAGAATGGGAGCAAGGAGATTAGTAGAACTTATTTGGCAGACGGGATTTAACGCTTTGACCTCTGGTTTGGATTTTGGTGAGGTAAAAAAGGTTGGAATTATTGGTCCGGCTTACGGAGCAATTCCGTTTAGTTTAACATTGGCCGCGTTTTTTGAGACGATAATACCAGATATTCTGTTTTTCCCTGCTCGGACCCAGCTTGTTAAGGATAATAGAGGCCGTGATTATCACATTATTCCTGAAAAACTACTGAAAGATTATCAAGATGGTATTTTTATTATCCATGAAGATATCATTGATGAGGGCACGACGATTAGGGAAGTTGCAATGCTCTTTCGAAAAGCAGTCAACGCCAGAATTATAGCGGCAACCTGTTTTGCCGACAGGGGTGGACAAACAGCTGAATCACTGGAAACAGAACAGTACCATCCATATTTCTCAAAGAGAATAGAACAGCATGATATTCGACAAAAACCATGTCCGCAATGCCAGGCTGGAATTCCTATTACTACCGATATTGGAAAGGGAAAGAGATGGGTAGCAATGTTCGGGCAGCCACCCTATCCTGAAGGTATGGATTTTTCGGTATTTTGGAGATAATAAAGAAAAGAAGATTTAAGAAATAAGGCGTTTGGTTTGAAAATAATCTGACGCCTTTTTTGTTTGTGAAAAATGAAATATAGTAATAGATTTTTTGTTAATCGCTATTGACTGATTTATTAAAAAGTATTATATTCCTTAATAGAAATTAGAGAATTTTAAAATTGTTTTTTACCAATTAAACAAAAAGGGGGAGGGCATTGCGATGGGTCTATCGGAAAAAGTATTGACGATAAATGATTTTTCTTGGAAGAAACAGCTGGCTGTAGATTTGTTTGACGCGGGGGTTTTTCAGAGTAAAAAGAATCCCTCTGGGTCAGCGCCATTTTGCTTTAATTTTAAACTTCAACCCAATGGACCGGTTGAGTTTGAGATATGGAGCAAAATAGGCAGAATGATTTACATGGAGACGCGTGATTTTATCCAATATAACAGAATTGCCGGGGTTTCAAGTGTGAGCGATGTATTTGCTCACTCTGTGTATGATATGATTACATACGAATCTATGGGTCGATCCTATATTTCGTGCGTAAAAGTGACGAAAAGTAAAATCGAAGGAAAATACAAAAAAGGCGACAGGGTTTTTTTAATTACCGATACAACAGCAAAAACTAAAAACTGCTTTAAAACAATTCGCCTTTTAGAAAAGGAGGGGTTGAAAATTATCGCTATTATGGCAATAATTGACCAGGAGGAAGGCGGTTCGGAAGCGTTAAGAGAAGCGGGTTATCTATTTTCTTCCCTTTTAACAACTTATCATTTTCTTATGTCTTGTATGGACACGGGAAGGATAAGTTATAAAATGTATGAAAAAATACGCGACTATCGAAGAAGCGCGCGTGGTAACATAGTTGATATTGTTGTGTAAATGGCAGTTGCGGGATAAAAAACGGGGCGTTTAGTGGAAAAACCGCTAAGCGCCTTTTTTGTTTGGAGAAGATAGGGTATAATCATCTTAAGGCCTGGCCTTGATATGTATGCTTATGACTTCTCTAGAGAAATCTATTTTGGCGACAATTGTATATTACGATGTTTTGGATAGGCCTCTTAACGCTTGGGAAATTTTTAGATATATGATTAGGCGCCGTAAAGCCGACAAGACGAGATTGTTTCGCTCTGCTTGTAATAACACTTTGAATTTTGTTTTGGACGCGCTGGAAAACAGCTTGAAATTAAGAGAAATAATCAGCCAAAAAAACGGCTTCTATTTTCTCCGCGGGCGGGAAAAAATTATCAAGGAAAGAATTGAAAGACAAAAAATAGCGGACCAAAAATGGAAAAAAGCCCGAAAAGTTATTCGTTTTCTGCAGTTAATTCCCTTTATCCGCTTGGTGATGGTCAGTGGCTCTCTGGCTATGAACAACACGAAAGACAGGTCTGACATAGATATTTTAATTGTTTCAAAATTTGGCAGAATTTGGACTTGCAGGGGATTAACAACTCTGTTTATCCATTTGATCGGCCAGCGCCGCCATAGCAATTTAACTAAAAATAGGTTATGTCTTAACCATTATTTAACAGACCGGTCTTTAAAAATCCCTTGCAAAAGTTTGTATAACAG
>JAYEKG010000033.1:0-3507 GCA_034660935.1 Patescibacteria group bacterium | reverse complement strand
ATTTGCTTAATTACGGCTGAATGCCCTTGTTTATTGCTTTATGGTAAAATTTGTCTTATAATCAGCTTAAGCGGGCGTGGCGGAACGGTCTACGCGATAGGTTTAGGACCTATTGGGAGAAATCTCTTGCAGGTTCAAATCCTGCCGCCCGCACATAATCTTTTATCCAAAACTTGTTTTTGGTAATAAAAGTTATACCCGCCTCTGGCGAGTTTTTTGTTATTCAGTTTTTTCTATAAGATACAAATTAGGCGAGTCGTAATTGGAGTAAAAAGTTTGTTCTTCAACAATTTCTCCATTCTGGAACACTTTTTGCGTTAGGACGGTTTTCATTGAACCGTCTTCTTTTTTTTCTAAAACATAAGGCCCTTCAATTTCAACTTTCCTACCATCATCCGTTCCGTAGAAGTTTATAGTTAATTGCGTTCCTTTAATCATCGCTTGAATTAATAAGTGTCCCGGCGTGTTATTAATAAAGCGAAGATCAGGCCTTGGCTCATAGATAGTTGCGTCAAATCCCTGCGGGCTGTAATAAACGACGGGGAAAGCATGGGCCCTTCTTTCTGTTATTTTCATTCCCGCGTTAACGGCGGCTCTAAAAAAAGTTGTTGAAATTTGACAAAGTCCGCCCCCGTATTCAGGGATTACTTGATTGTCTTTGATAACTAATTCGGGCAGAAATCCCTGTTCGGAATCGCTTCCTCCCAAAAAATTATTAAAAGAAAATTCTTCGCCCGGATTTAAAATAAATCCGTTGAATTTATCAGCGCCTGTTTTAATGTTATGAACGCGATTTTTGGGCGAACCGGCGAAATTTGAAATTCCCTGTCCGATTAGGGAATTGATACCGAGATTGTTTGTGTCTTTTAGAACAATTTTAGGCGAGGCCTTGTCGGCAATAATAGTTGTCTTTTTAATTGGCGGATTGGATAAGATATCCGCGATTAACAGATTAATTGTCGCGGCCTTTTTTATTTCAAAACCATCTTGAGCGGGGCTGAAAACAATTGCCCGATTTTCTTCAGTTTCCAATCTGGCATCAATGGATGGGCGATTGATCGTTTTAGCGATATTGTCTAAATATTTTTCTATTTTATTTCTGCTTAATGAGGCGCCAAGAATTTGATTGCTTGCCCCGTGAGGTATTTCTTTTACGGGACCTGCGTCATTTTCCATAATTGGATGAAATTCAATCCATTCAATTAATATTTTTTTATCAATTATCCACGATTTGCCGTTGAAAATTAAAGAATAAGGCTGCCTAGCTAAAATTCGCCCGGCTTTTTCTAATGCTAAATCTACTTCATTGTTTTTAATTTCAGGTTTATCATTGAGAAGTTTTAATTCAATAGGGTCGTTGGAAAATGTTTGAAGCCGGTCGGATAAATTGTTTAATAATTCTTTTTTATCTACAGCCGTTCCGGTTGTTGAATGCCGAAGCATAAAGCCGTCAATTTCTTCATTGAAAATCAATGAGGCGTTTTGCGCGGGTTTTTCAATATTCTTAAAAATTTCTTTTGTTCGGCTTTCAAATGTTTCTAAATCAACAGTATAGTTTAATGGAATGTTTTTATGTCCGACCAAAGCGATTAATTGTTCCTTGATATTGTTAAAGAAATTTGATTGTTTGCCGACTTGATATGCCTGATCTATTGTTTGCTGAATATCAGCTTCAAATCCAAAATCAGTTATCTGGGCGGAAACTTGTTTTTCTTGATAAAAAAAATCAATTTTTTGGCTTGCAAATTTATTCCATTTGTTTTCTAAAATTTGCCGGGCATTTTGAGTTTGGCGGGCATTAATTTTAAGATTACTTATTTTAACTCCCCAAGTTATTTTTTCGCGACTGGCTATTTGCAGGGCAGAAACAGCAAAAATTAGACCTATAAAAGAAATAAGAATAATAACAATGATTTTGTGATAAATTTTTCGCATTGTCTATATAATAGCATAAATACCTCATTGTTTCATTGTTAAATTGTTAAATTGCTGAATGCTGAATTTCCTTTGCGCGATAATATAGCATTTAGCAATAAAAAAAACAAAAAGAGCGAGATTTCGCTCTTTTTGTTTTAACAATTTATTTTTTTATTCCGCTTGAATTTCTATTTTTTTTGTTTTTACTTTTTCTATCTTGGGCAATCTAATGGTTAAAATTCCGTTTTTCATTGATGCTTGGGCTTGGTCAATCTCAATATCAATAGGAAGAATAACCGAACGGGAAAAAGGCCCCCAATAACATTCCTGATAATAGTAATCTTTTTCCTGAACCTCTTCGCCTTTTTTTCGATTGCCTTTAATAGTAATCATATCATTGGCCATCGTAATATCAATATCTTCGGGGCTAACGCCGGCAATAGTGGACATAATTACGATTTCGTTAGGGGTTTGATAAACATCAATAGTCAATTGCCCTTCGGATTCCGCCATCCAATCCCCAGTGTCTTTTTTGTCCGAAGATGGTTCTTTTGCCAGCGTTTTTGCTTTAAACGAGCTCTTCTTTGTTTTTGGGGCTATTTTTATTTTTTCTTTTTCTGTTTTAGTTTCAGCTTTTTTTATTTTCTTTGAACCTTCTTCTAACGCCTTGTCTTCAGACCAATTTGCTCCGGTTAATTTTTCAAAAAATGATGACTTTTTTTTCACAAATGTTGCTCACAAATCTATCTACGAACTTTTACAAACAAACCAAGAGTTGTTTGTGAAAATCCGCAAAAAATTAGCGAGTTTATTAGCGGCTATAAATTTTACAAACAGATTGTTGTTTCTTAAGCTTGCGAAAATAAAATGAGACGAGAAAAGCGGTTGCGGCTAAAAGAACAGCGGTAAGCAGAAAAGAGAACATTCTTTGTTCGTGCGCTGTCTGCCTTGATATTGCAACAACAAGGTAATTATAGCAACTATGGAATACTATGGCAATAGTTAATCCGATTGAAACCATTTTTTTTCTATTTTTCAATTTTAAGAGCCCTTTAGCAAGCCAATAACCGACTATTCCGCAAGCTAATGCGTGAACTAGAGTCGCTCCAAAAAAACGAAGAGCCATTGTTCCTATCGCTTGTCCGACATCTGATGAAGAAATTTTAAATAAAACAAGCAAGTTTTCCACAGAGGCAAAACCCAAGCCTACTATAATGCAGTATAGCATTATATCTGTCGGTTCGTCGAATTCGGAATTTTTAAGAAATTTAAACCGGATAATCGCGTATTTTAGGTATTCCTCAACCAATGCCGGCACTAAAGTCGCGGCCAAAATAATCCTAATAAATCCATTTTGAGGTGTTTGTAATAAGATTGAAGCAAATTGCAAATCCGGATTAAGCAGCCAAATTAAAAGCAGTTCTAAGACAATTGCTGGCGGGGTTAAAAGCATTCCCCAAAAAAACAGTTTTAACACTATTGAGTTGGGCTCGGGATGCCTGTCTTTTTTTAAATAGAAAGACAACCAGATTAAACCGGGAAGGAAACCGAGAAAAATATAAAAAAGATATAAAAACATATTGCCGTATT
>JAYEKG010000032.1:0-3529 GCA_034660935.1 Patescibacteria group bacterium | reverse complement strand
GCGGGCGGAACTGACCGAAACAAGAATCGAACTGGAGAAGGTGAAATTACGAGCAACGACTACACTCAGCGGAGCGGAATTTCTCACTTTAATAATGCTGGCACCCGTGGTGGCGGCCTTCGTCATACTCGGAATAATCATAGTGTGGAAGACGACCAGCAACCCGGCGAGTGTGGCTCCCCACCTCGACATCATCCTCGTGGCCTATGCGATATTCGCTACTCCAACAACAGCGGGTCTGGCGGCTATAACCGGCAGATTCTCTAAGGAAGAGAAGAAGGGCGATGATAATTAAGTTGGGGCCAAGGACATTCTCCATACCTTCAGCGCGGCTGCCGAAGCTGGACATCCCACAGTTCCGGTTCATGTCGTGGCTGAGTGTCCCTATCCCCAAAGCACTGCGTATCGGCGGTGCCAAGATGGGGCTGACCAGCCTGGTGGTAGTCGCTATCGGGTTCGCCGGGACCATCTTCATGGTGGTAGCCGGGACGGACTCCGAGATGCTGTGGCCTGAGACAGGAGCTGTATATTCCCTGCCGAACACGGTGGGGGAACCTCTACCGCCCGACCCTGAGACTCCAGACCAAGTCTCCCACACCCTGGTTGTGAAGCTGGCTGATAAAACCAGGCTGGACAAACTGGTGCTGAAGAACCTGGACCTCGGCAAGGAATCCCTCTCTGAATCATTCAGCGTGGAGAGAAGTAGCGGCGTCACAGGCTCGTTAGCCTACCTATGGGTAGGGGCTATCACCATCACTGGTTCCAGTGCGCCCACTCTTGCATGGGACAACATGGAAGTAGGCTCGATATCCCTTGCTGCCAGAGTTGACGGCCACACCCAGGAGATGACGGTGGACAGCACTATCCCGGTGGTGATTATCGACTCAGACCGGGGTGCTGGCACCTACACGGCCGAGAACTCAGTCGTGGACAGGGTGGTCATATCTATGGGCACAAACGGGGCGACTATCGGGGAGTTAATCATCGAGGACGTGGACGCCAGTGTCGGCGCATGGGACTGGGATTACATCAAGGCTGGTTCCATTTCGATGGACTCGACCAATTCCTTCGGAAACGGGACCGGAATTAACTCAAGTTCGGCATCTTTTGGCTCCGACATAAAAGCGAGAATAGTGACCGACAATCTGGTAGATACACCTATATCGGTGAAGTAGTGGAGGGGCGATGAAGAGAGCATTAGGATTGACCGTGTTAGGCGCATTGGTGTTATCCGTGGGTAGCGTGATGGCAGTAGGTTGGGCATACGAGGGGCCACGCAGGTTCCTGCGTAGACTCAAACTCCGCAAGGCATTGCGCTGAGATGTGCTGGCTCAACCTACATTGGTGGCGGCATCTAGCCAATACCCAGGACTCCTGGGGCATACGTCGGTGCCGGGTCTGCCAACGTGAAGAGCAGGCGATGTATGATTCGATAACTGGCATGTACTGGGTGAGACTCTAGTGCCAGAGATGGGCAAGGTAAGGCCGCAGATACTCGTTGCCATCCTGTGTGCCACGATATTCTCCTGCTTCGTTAGCTACTTGGCTTACAAGATGGGCGGCATCGAGATCATGACCGCTATCATAGGCGGTATTTTCGGGTTCTTGGGCGGGGTCAGTCTCAAGGTCCTGGAGAACGAGTAGAATGTCACGACTGCCTACGGGCAGACATTCAACCGTCACAGGGTGGAATGTCCTGGGCGTCTGTTCATACCGCAGGCGCTCAGGGAAAGAATAAGTGAGGTAGGGCTGTGGAACTAGCAGCGATGCAGCAGTTGGTAGCAGCCGTAGGCCCCATCGGGGCGATGGTGGTCATCGGCGCCTGGTGGTTCGCAACCCATCAGGAGAAGCGGGGCGGCGTCAAAGACCAGACGGCTAGATCGAAGGCCCGGGATGCTATAATCCAGATAAGTGCTGATGTGGGGCATATGAAGAAAGACATCGCTGATATCAAGGCGGACGGCAAAACGACTTCCACCACCCTGATGCAGCATATGGCCCAACAGCACCCAAGGGGGCGTTGATGTACTTCGTAGTCGGTGACATACGGTTCCCCATCACATTTCCAGCCACCTGGGACAATATAGGTGTACCTAACAACGAGGCGATATCCCAGCCGGTGCAGATGCCCATCAAAGTCGTACCTTACAAGACCACCAAGTAGGAGGACCCAATGGCAAGATACTCGGCATCCGGGACTCAGACGCTTGCTTCAGGCGCTACTACAGCGTTGAGCGTAACGTCGAATACCAGCACGGTGCAGCGCAACTGGGTCTACGAGTTGACCTTCGGCAACGTGGGCACCCCTGCTGACCAGGTGAGCGTCATCACGGTGCAGAGGGTAACAGCCCCCGGAACGGCTACGAGCGTGACGCCCACCAGGCTTGACCTTGCCGACCGTGAGGCGCAGGCGGTGGCCGGCGAGAACCATTCTTCAGAGCCGACCTACACCAGCACCGAGGAACTCATGGAGGTCCCGCTGAACCACCGCGCCACCTTCCGGTGGGTAGCGGCCCCGGGCAGCGAGATCGTATGCCCCGCCACGTCCGGTGACGGCATCGGGGTACACTCCCTTCACGCCTCGGCAACCACCGACTGGCGTGTCACAGCGCTGTGGCTAGAGTAGGCGGGTACTCTGTAACCACCGGGGTCTGGGGAGAGGTCGAAGAGTGCGATACCTATACCTGCCCCCACTGCAACGGTGTCTGTTTCATCCGCCCCGGCAGCGGTACGCAGAGAGGCTACTGCTTCCGGTGCAACCTGCCCACCTGCGGCAAGGAGCGGTGCATGAGTTGCATCCCCTTCGAGCGCAAG
This sequence comes from Patescibacteria group bacterium, assembly GCA_034660935.1. GTDB lineage: Bacteria > Patescibacteriota > Minisyncoccia > Portnoybacterales > UBA2143 > JAHJSM01. The sequence continues at coordinate 715 of JAYEKG010000032.1, read as the reverse complement.
ATGGAGGAGATGGAAGCCCGGTACAGACTCAGGAGGGCACTGGATAGAGTATGACTCCTTGGGCGATGCTACAATATGTTGAGGTTGTCGAGCCAATCGGTGACGCTTTCACCGACTGGGAAGCCTTTGCCTCGGCCTGGGAGAACCCGGCGGCCAAGTTGATGCCGGTGGAGTACCAGGACGAGTACAAGATGAGGCACTGGTTCCCCGGCGCCCCGACTCCGGGCTACTTCCTGCAACTGAGTACGCCGACCTTCAGCCCGGACGCCACCTCGGTGCCCGCGCCCGTGTCGTTCGAGTTGTTCACGACGGGACGGAGATCCATAGATGTGAGGACAGCGTGATGGCAGCTATCCAGAGGTTCTTCATCAAGCAGAACGACACCCGGCCGACGCTGCGGTGTATCTTGCTAGACGCCGACGAGTTGCCGGTAGACCTGACTGCGGCCACCGTGGAGTTCCACATGAGGGTGTACCCGGCCGGCACCACCAAGATAGCGGCGGGGACGGTCGCCGTCATCGACACGGCCCAAGGCGATGTGGAGTACAAGTGGAGTTCCTCCGACACCGATACCGCTGAGACCTACGAGGCCGAGTTTGAATGCACGTTCAGTGACGGGACCATCCAGACCTTTCCCAATGACAAACACGCATTCGTTTATATAACGGACGATATCGCCTGATGGCTACCACTTCGCGAGCAGTACTAAGGCAGC
>JAYEKG010000031.1:0-3566 GCA_034660935.1 Patescibacteria group bacterium | reverse complement strand
AATGGCGATTAACAACTGATGAACGAAAACGGATTCTTTTAAACAATATTTACGGTGTTGATATTGATCCGCAAGCTGTTGAGGTGACAAAGTTATCCCTTTTACTGAAAGTATTGGAAGGCGAAGATGAACAGAGCATTGGTAAGCAAATGGCATTGTTCCAAGAGCGGGTATTGCCGGATTTAGCGAATAATATTAAATGTGGCAATTCTCTTATCGGGCCTGATTTTCACGAGAATCAGCAAATGAGTTTGCTTGATGAAGAAGAAATGTATCGGGTCAATGCTTTTGATTGGAACGCTGAGTTTATGGAAATCATGCAGGCAGGCGGTTTTGATGCAGTTATTGGGAATCCGCCCTATGGTATGGTTGAAGAAGAAAGCGATAAAGATTACTTTTTGAGGCAATACGAAACGACAGAAGGGCGCTTTGACAGATATGAGTTATTCATTGAACAAGGAATAAACTTAACTAAATCGAAAGGAATGATGTCCTATATTATCCCAAGTCCTCTCCTAAGCAATCTATACACCCGAAAACTAAGAGAATACATACTTGAGAACTGCACCTTAAATCAGTTAGTCAACTTTGAATTTGATGTTTTTGATGACCCGACAATACATACGTGTATCATCATTCTGACAAATATAAAATCCAAGAGGAATATGGTTCTGGTTAAAAAGGGAGTAAATGAGATTGCTGGGTTAGATTTAGGTTTTGACTACGCTATTGAGCAATTGAAACTTGGTAACAATCCGAATCGCACATTCGATATTTATTTTGACCCTTCGGTTCAAAAGATTCTCGATAAGATTAATCAAATAGGAGTTCCGCTTGGTGAAGTTTGTTACATAAGACAGTGTATCAAAACCGGTGATGATAAAACTTATGTTATTTCATCTCTAAAACCTCTAAAAGAACCATGGAAGCCGACATTAAAAGGAAGGTCTATTGGGAGGTACGCCACTTTAGAAAAGGATATTTACCTAAAATACGGGGATTGGCTTGCCAGAAATTGGAAAAACAAATCTTTCTATGAAACTGAGAAAATAGTTGTAAGAGAAACTGGTAACCGAATCATATCAACACTTGATACAGAGAATCGTTATCTTCTTAGCTCCTTATACTCGGTCTATCCGAAGGAAGATGATCAATCTCGGAATCTGAAGTATTTGCTTGGTTTTATTAACTCCAACTTAGCAACATTCTTCATTAAACTCATTGCGTTTAATCTTACAAAGGGCGCCTTTACCAAGGTGCGCACTAACCAATTAGCACGTTTGCCTGTCAAAGAAATCGTATCCCCTAAAGATAAGGAATTGGAATATAAAATCATTCAAAATGTTAACCGGATGTTGAAGTTACAAGAGCAGTTACAAACCAGCAAGCTCGAAACGCAACTCCAGCAGATCCAACGTACCATTGACCATACCGAAAGAAAGATTGACGAACTGGTGTATGAGCTTTATGGGTTAGGTGAAGAGGAAATTGAAACAATTGAAGAATCATGAAGCAAGCACATTTGCCAGCATCTTAACCGTGCTAACTGCAGGGTTTAGGACGTTAGGTGAGCCTGAATAATAAATCTAATGAAGATCTTCTTTTTAGAATTTAAAGTTACCCCCACCAATGTCAATGAACATTTTGATCTTGTCGAGGGAGCCTTAGCCTCTTGCTGGATAAAGGATAATAGCCCACAAAGCGCATACGCGAAAGCAGAATTCTATATTTCTAAGGAAGATTGGGATATTGTAAAAATCGAAAGCTTACCAATTGAGGTATTGGAAGAGCATTTTTTAGAGCGAGACCTTGGTAAGGAACAATTTTGTAAGGCTCAAAAAGAGGGAATTGTTATTATATATTCAGCATGGGCAAAGGATAAAAAAACGACAGCAGGACCGATACCAATAAAGTCGTCGTACAAATTTCCTCTTTCTGACTATATCAAAACTCAAAAGCAGTTGTCCAATAAAGGGCGTTGTTTACATTACGAGAGCGGCATTAGGTGTAATGAAATTATTAAAGCACATTCCATACAGAAAAATAGATCTCTATCAGCGATTGCAGACAAAGGTCATGTCTATAGAATTTCTGCACACATAGGCTCTTTAAAAAGGAATAAAGGTCGGTTAACATACAAAAAATGTGGAATTAATAAGGTCTCTACTTTTCTTGGCTTTTGCAAAAGCCATGATAATGAATTGTTTGAACCCATAGATAACTATCCACTAATTCCAACAGATCAACAAGTTTTATTATATGCGTACCGTTCTCTCTGTAGAGAATTGTTCATTAAGGAAAATGCATTGGAATTAGTCAATAATCAATTGGAAAATGGCATCAACCAAAAAGCTATACATAAGTTGCTTTTGGGGTATAAGCAGGGAGTCTCTTTTGGTTTAGATAATCTCAAGCGACATAAAGAAGATTTTGACACATCGCTAAGTGAGAATTCATACTTCAATATTCGGTATGTTATTTTCATCTCAAAACAAAAGCCTACGATCGCTTTTTCGGGCCTATTTTATCCTGATTTTGATTTCATGGGACGTATGCTACAGAATTTGGGAGATCATACCAGTGAATTACAATTGCTTTCATTTTGTTCAGCACCTGTGGATAATGGGTGGGCTTTTTTATTCGCATGGCATGAGGCAAGTTCAAATGTATGTGTTGAGTTTATGAAATCATTGGCGACTATGATACATGATGATATCAATTCGTTGCGTGATTATCTCTTTCGCTTAGCTATGACTAATTGTGAGAATCTCGCTATTTCGCCAAAATGGTGGGAAAATTTAACGGAAGATGTAAAAGAAACAATCACAGATAGAGCCACTTTGATGGCTGATATTTTTACAATTACTGATCAATCCTACTTAACGAAAGGATTAGAAGGAATTTCCAATTGGAAGTTCGAAAATGTAATATCGAATATGGATTGATCACCTAACCAATCACAGATAAAATGGACAGGTCTACGTTTGACTCTTGTTAAAAAGAAATAAGAATCAAACGTAGACCCCCTTTTCATTTCTTCGCAAAAAATCGTTCAACTTAGGCGTCAATCTATCAGAAATTTTGATGAAAAGAAGAAAAACAAGGAATCGAATCAGTCGTTTTATGGAGAGGTTTACAGTGGATAGCAATTTTCCCGAAAAGAACAATTCTCAAATCCTGATCTATCAAACAGAAGGCGGAAAAACGAAAATTGAGGTGCGCCTTGAAAATGAAACTGTCTGGCTTACGCAAAAACTGTTGACGGAGCTTTTTCAAGACAGGTAGGGTGCATTTTATGCACCATCACCGGCATATCTATCATCGAAGGCATGAATGATAAAACGCCTTGACGGACAAAATCGAATATTTCTGGTGCGTAAAACGCACCCTACAATTTACAGCCATGTAGCCAGATAGGGTGCATTTTATGCACCATAAGGTACAAACAAGGGCTGAGTATGGCTTATGTCGAACTATCGACGGGCAAATATTAAAGGTGGCACCTATTTTTTTACAGTGGTGACTTATCGACGACAAAATTTTCTATGCAATGAAAATGTCCGAAA
>JAYEKG010000030.1:0-3717 GCA_034660935.1 Patescibacteria group bacterium | reverse complement strand
CCCACTTCAAGAGCGGAAAAATTGGCTTCTTCTTTGATAAATATTTCCGGGGGCATAATTGGTTCACCGGCGGCTTCAGGGTTCTCCATTTGTTCTCGCATCTTTTGGTCAAATTCCTCCATTTCTCTTTGATATTCTTCCTGATTTTTTTCTACTAATTTATATATTTTAGTATTTGCGTCTGTTTCAATAATTCTGTTGTCTAATTCAGGATCGGCTAAAGGCGTTAATGGCTGGATTTTAAGATAAATCTTATTGTCCTTTATTTCCTGAATAGTTCCGCTAACAAAAGTTATTTCTATATCTTCCATCATAGGCGCGAACCCGGTTTCCGCTAATCTCTGCTTGGCCGCGTCCCAACCGGCTTGATATGTATTTTCTGGCGACTGGATAGTTCCTATTCCCATAAAGCCGGCAAAATATCCTAATCCAAGACAGGTTAAAGCAATAATGATAATTGTAATTGTTTGCTTGGTCATAGTTGTTTTTGTTTTATTTAATTATTTATTAGTCCTTTTTGTTTTTTAACTCATCACCTATATTCTACCATTTAACCAATAATCAAACAAAAAAAGTTATCCACACTCCCACTTCTTTCTGTTATTCCCACTTTTCTCGCCCCTTACAAGGGCAGCCCTTGAAGCCGAAGGGCTGCCCTTGTTTTTTCTGTCATTCCCACGGAAGGCAGGAATGACATTATGGAATGTGAAAATGATATTATCAAAATAAAAATAATCTTTCTATCCAGTTAACCGAACATCGTCCGCAGAGCATAATTAAAATAGTCGCGCCCGCTAAAAAAGGACCGAATGGAATTTGCGATTTAAGGCCTTTTTCGCCAAAGATAATTAGCGCGACACCGATAACAGCTCCCGACAAAAAAGCCAAAAAGAGCGCTGTTAAAATATTGGGCCAGCCCAAGACCAGTCCCATTAAAAAGGCAAGCTTGACATCGCCCATGCCCATCCATTTACCTTTTGAAAAAAGAACCAGCGAAAGAAAAAATCCGCCCGCTAATATCGCGCTTAATATTGAAAATTTGAAAATTGAAAATTCATTGAAAATTGAAAATTGAAAATTGAAAATTCCCGCAATGATTATCGCGGGATAAACTATTTTATCCGGAATAATATAATACTTCAAGTCGTAAACAAAAATAATTATTAAAAAACTGGTAATTATTAAATAGTAAAATAAGTTTAAAAAATTGGAAATTAGAAATTGATTAGAAATTAGAAATTGGAAATTAGAAATTTGGAGAAATAATAACGCAGTTATTATTTCGACTATGGGATACTGCCAGCTAATTTTTTTCCCGCAATAATGGCATTTGCCTTTTTGGACCACAAAACTTACTACCGGGATTAAATCATACCATTTTAAAACAGCTCCGCATTGGGGACAATGGGAGCGTTTAGAAACAACCGACTCTCCTGTTTCCAACCGACAAATCACCACATTCAAAAAACTGCCAACAGAGAGGCCGAGGACGAAAATAAAAAAATAAAACATAAAAGGATCAAGGACAGTCCTTATTAAATTATAATATATAATTTAATAAGGACTGTCCTTGGTTGCCAAATCTTTTTAATTTAAGCCAAACAACCCCGCCCAGCTGTAGCTTTAACAAAAACTACGGCTGGGTTTCGGTTATTAAGTTATTACATCTTAATGCAATATTCCGGATCAGTACAATCACAGCCAAAAACATCCGTTCCGTCAAAGTCGTTATCCAGAGCCGGATTTTCAGCTTTTTCTATGGTGGCGTTCAAAACATACCCTCGATTATCCGGCGCGACCCAGTATTCATAATCGTTTACTCCCGGGTCTGAAGGAATAGAAGTAATATATCCGCTGTCTTCAATAGTGGTTTTCATAACTCCCCATTGGTTGCTGCCGCTTGTCCCCGGGTAACCGGTGTCCACATTATCATCATAATACATTTCCAAACCCAAAGCAACCTGTCTTATATCGCTTAATCTCCTGACATCACGCGCTTTTATGCGAGCCGTATTCAGGGAAGTTAAAACCATAGTTGATAAAAGACCAATAATTGTAACAACCACCAAAAGTTCAATTAAAGTAAAACCGCCGGCTCTTTTTGAAGAGTGTCGGGTAAAATTTTTTTCTTTTTTAAATCTGTTAAAAGTTTGCATCATTTCATTTTTTTAACCGCAATACAGCCGAACGACCCCACCCAACCGTAGTTTTTGTTAAAACTACAGCTGGGTTTCAGCTGTTAAATTGTAATTAGCTATGGCTGAATGCAATATTCCGGGTCGGTACATGTGCAGCCAAAAGTGGCCGCGTCAATATCGCTATCCAAAGCTGAATGGTTGTCATTCTCTAAAGTAGCGTTTAAAATATAATTTTGAGCGCCGTTAGCCGTAGTTCCGTCAGGATGATAGGCGTAGCCAGTGGTAACGCCTCCAGGGTCGGAAGGAACCGAAGTGATATATCCGTCGGTTTCCAGCGCGCTCTTCATAGCTGCCCATTCCTCGTCATCGGCAACCGCATTAGAAGGATAACCGCCATTATCATCATAATACATTTCCAAACCCAAAGCAACCTGTCTCATATCGCTTAATCTCCTGACATCGCGCGCCTTTTGGCGAGCCGTATTTAAGGAAATCAACACAATCGTTGACAAAACACCAATAATCGCGATGACTACCAAAAGTTCAATCAAGGTAAAACCTTTTTCGCTTTTTCTAAAAACTTGTAACATTTTTTTCACCCCCTTTCTTTGTATTTTAATCCTCAAAACGCTCCCGCTAAATTATAAATTGGAATAAAAACGGAAAAAACCAAAATACTAACGCCGATTCCTAAAATCACAATCAATAATGGCTCAATAATTTGGCTTAAATTATTAACCGTATTATCCACTTCCTTTCCGTAAAAATCGCTTAATTTGCCTAAAATAATATCCAATTTGCCCGTCTTCTCTCCCGTCTTAATCATCTGACAAAACAGAGGAGGAAATTCTTTATGTTTTTCTAAAACTAAACTGATGCTCTTGCCCATTTTTACTTCGTCTCTTGCTTGAAAAATAATTTGTTGAAAAACACTATTACCCATCACTCGTCCAGAAATATTTAAACTTCGGACAATAGAAACGCCGCCCTTAATTAAAACGCTTAAATTATCGGAAAATCGGGCCAAATAAGTTTTTTGAAAAATTTTCCCAAAAATAGGCATTTTTAACTTAAAAACATCCCAATAAAATTTTCCTTTTTTTGTTTTTTTGTAGCGCGCGCCCACCGCGCCGGCAATCACCAAAAAAAGCGCGATTAGCCATCCCGACCCCCTGATGAAATCGCTTGCCGTAATAACTATTCTGGTTGACCAAGGAAGTTCTTGTTCAGCTTCTAATAAAATAGAGGTAAGATTAGGAATAACCATCACCATCACTAAAACACCGACAATCACAAAAACGCCTAAAATAAAAGCCGGATATGTCATCGCGCCGCGAACTTTGGAAATAAGATAGTATTCTTTTTCAAGATGGTCAGCCAAGTAATTAAGCGTCTCTTGCAACCGTCCTGAAACTTCTCCTGATTTAATCAAATTAGCCGAAAAAGACGAAAACGCTTTTGGGTGCTTTCCCAACGCCTTTGAAAAAGACATCCCCCCATCAACATCAGTAGCTACGGTATTAACAACCTCTTTTAAAGAGCGGTTTTCAATTTGTTTGCCTAATATTCTAAGCGATTG
>JAYEKG010000029.1:0-3745 GCA_034660935.1 Patescibacteria group bacterium | reverse complement strand
CGTCAAAAAAACAACTGGTTATAATAACTATTCCAATTAATCCCCCCCCCTGTTTGAGTTGGAAACCGGAAATTTCTTCATAAGCTGATATCCTTTCGTTAATTGGTTCTTACTTTCCTATTCCCCCCTCGTTGTAAGAATATATCAAATCCCAAAATCCTTGTCAAGCGTTTTAGGCAATTTTATTTGCAAGAACAAACGACATTGGATGTCGTCAATTTAGAGCTATCCAATAAAACAAGAACTAAAAAAGGGCTGCCCTTTCTTAAGGGCAGCCCTTGAATTTCCTTAACAAAACCGCTGCGAATAAAATAATGCCTGTCGGCTATCGCATAGCCGACTTATAATTTTGTCACCTATGTACCCCATCATGTGCAGCCATTGACAACCTTTTTCTATGGGTTAATATTAAAATAAGAATAAAAAAATTTAAACTTATGCGCATTTATACTTTCAGAGTTATTATTGAGCCCGATGAAAATGATACTTTTCATGGATATGTTCCTTTGTTGCCTGGTTGCCATACCTGCGGAAAAACATTAAAAGAAACAAAGAAAAATCTAAAAGAATCAATTAAGTGTCATGTTCAAGGACTTTTGAAGGATGGCGAATCTGTTCCGCGTGAAGAGGATTCTTTTGAGCTCGTCCAAACTTTTACTGAAAAAGAATTTGCTTTTAGGCGCTAAACTTATGCCCAAATTACCCGTTTTAAAAGCCAAAGAGTTGGTTAAAATTTTAAATAAAATAGGATTCTTAAAACATCATCAAGTTGGAAGCCACGCGCAATTTAAGCATCTCGACGGAAGAAGAACCACGATTCCCATTCACCCTGGAAAAGATATTTATAGAGGCACTCTTAGAAATATTTTGAGAGATATAAAAATTTCTCCGAGAGAATTTGCTAAATTTATCAAGAAATAGAACCAAAAAAGGGTTGCCCTTTCTTAAGGGCAGCTCTTGAATTTCCTTGTAAAATAATGCCTGTCGGCTATCGCATAGCCGACTTATGATTTCTTCCGCTTAATTATGCCGCGCAAAATTTTTTCAACGCGTTTTACGCTTTTGTCGTCAATGACAGAAATTGAAATTATTTTCTTGCCTGTTTTTTTTAATTTATTAATTTTTTTCTTAATTTCATCTTGAGCAACCGCATCGGATTTGCTCAAAAAAATATATTCTGTTTTATCCAAAAGTTCTTTATTATACGCTTTCAACTCATTTCTGATAATTTGATAATCCCGCGCCGGTTCGGGCGATTCCGCGGAAATAAGGTGAAAAAGCGTCTTTGTCCGTTCAATATGGCGCAGGAATTTAATGCCAAGCCCTTTATTATCCGAAGCGCCCTCAATAAGACCGGGAATATCGGCCAAAATTAATTCATAATAAGCGCCCAAATTTGGATCAAGAGTCGTGAATGCGTAATTGGCCACTTTGCTTTTGGCTGCGGTTAATTCGTTTAACAAGCTTGATTTGCCGACATTGGGCAATCCGATAAACCCGACATCGGCGATTAGTTTAAGTTCCAATCTTAATTCATATTCTTCGCCCGGCAATCCTTCTTGAAACTCGGTCGGACTTGTGTTAGTTGACGAACGAAACTTAAAATTACCCTTGCCGCCCCGTCCGCCTTTAGCTATTAATAGTCTTTGACCGACAGAAACGACTTCCTCGTTCTTTCCGATGGATAAATTATGCGCCACGGTGCCAACCGGAACTTTTAGGATAATATTGTCGCCGTCTTCCCCGTCGTTCAACTGGGGCTTCCCGTTCTTGCCATTTTCCGCCTTAAGCTCTTTTTTGTGGCGAAACTGAATAAGCGCGCCAATATTTGATACGCCTTCTAAATAGACATCACCGCCATTGCCGCCGTCGCCTCCCGTCGGTCCGAGAGCCATTTTTATTTTATTAAATCCAACGGCGCCCCGTCCCCCGTCTCCGGCCTTTACCCTAATTTTTACATCATCAATTAGCATAATTTTATTTTATCCCTGCGTCTCGCTTCCCTATTTTAAATTTTTTATCTTGTTTCTTAAAATATCTTTAATATTTTTGCCCAACTTCTTTACAAACGCCGTACCACTGATAAAATTTTCCAAATCCAGAGTAACGCTTCTATGGTCAACTTTTTCTATAATTGACAAAAGTTTCTTTTTTAAATCATTAATCGTTTTTATCCCTTCGATACAATCCAAATTAGGACTTACTCCCTGTTCCAAATACCACATCAAATCAAAATAGTCGCGACCCTTAACGCTTATTAGCGTTTTCCCTTCTTTGTCTATTTTTTCCCATTTTCTATATAAAATAGCTCTGATTTTAGTCGCCATTAATGTCGGCAAATCAAAAGTTTTTATTAAAATTGATTTATTATTTTTAAACAACGGTTTAATTTCAGTTTTGTATTTGCGGCAAAAATTAAAATTCTTAAATATTTCTATTTTTAAATGTAAAAAATCAGATTCAGAGCTATTTGATAGTCCAAAATCTCTTAAAATTGGAAATTTCAAATATATTCTAAACTTTTGCAGTTTAATTAGGACCGAAAAATTTGTTTCTTTGCCAAAAAAAATTTTCAAATCATTAGCCAATTCTTCTATTAATACTTTTTTTTCAATGTCAACGAAATCAAGGTCTTCAGAAAGCCGCGGCAGAGAATAGCATTGAGACAAACAAGAACCGCCGTAAAACACCAATCCATTATACTTTTCGTTGGAATAAATATAGTCAAGCGCGAGAATTTGAAAATATTCTTTTAATAAATTCTTTTTATATAAATTTGATCTTCCAAGATTTTCTTTGATTATATTTTTAATAATCATTTTTATTTCGTTCATATATTTAGCCCTCTTGATTAAAATAAACAATTAAATATGTCAGCCATTTTTTTACTGCCTTCTAATTTAATATATCTTTTTAATTCTTTAATATCTTTTTTTCTAAAATCAACAAGATTAAGCCGTAATTCTTTAATTGCTGTTTTGTGAAGCAAAACATTTTTTCTTAAATACAAGAAATCAAACAACGCTTTTGCTAAACTGGCTTTTTTAATTAAATATCCATCTTTTTCATAGAACTCAAAACCGACAAACAAGCTTTCTCTAATATGATGATAATTAAAAAATCCTAATTTATTGAAAAACTTTTTTGTCTTTTTTCTGGTAATTAGCGTAAAAGTATTTGAAATTTCACTTAGAATATTATTCTCTCCAAGTATGTATTCAAGGCTAAGATAAGACGATTCGTGTAAAATGTTGGAAATAAATTCCAAATATTCATTCATGCTATTGCTTTTTTCAACAATATCTAAATATTGCCTGGAAACATAAACTCCTTTTTTTAAAGAAACAACTTCTCCTCTTTTTGATAATCTGCACAACAATATTCTTAAATATCTTTTATTTTTTTCAATAACAGTTAAGTTTTCAATGCAAAAGTAAGGCAAATTTTTTATTGCGCCTTTAACTTTTTCTGAACGAAAACTTTCGGATTTTTTGCCCATTTTTTTATAAAATCTATTTCTTATAATATACACATATTGTATATTATAGGAAATAGGATGTCAACCATTTCGGAAGTTCAACCTCCGAAATTAAAACCTCCGAAATTGAAAGGTTTTTGGTGCCCTTTTTCTCTTCCTAAAAAGTAACGAAAATCTTCTTATTATCTCCGTCCAGACGGGCAGGCATTCCGTACGGCATTGGAATTTGAGGGCTCGTATGCCCGAAGTCCAAGTTTTGAATTATAG
>JAYEKG010000028.1:0-3794 GCA_034660935.1 Patescibacteria group bacterium | reverse complement strand
AACTCGCGACATCAAGTTCTGAAATATTTTTATACTCGCGATAAATTCTTGGAGTCAAAATCGGGATTTGAATATCCAATTTTTCAATATCCTTTTTTGTGTTTTCTTTGTCTACCTCAACCACCAACGGAGCTTTAGGTTTTGTTCCTTCGCCCATTTTCTTCTTTTCAAGTTCAACGCCTTCACTTTTGATTGATTCCACGAAGTCCATAAAAGCGTCCGTGCCAACTACACTCACATATTCCGCGACATCGGAAGCCTTATACATCCGCCTCAATCCTCGCCCCAAGGTCTGTTCTGGCAAGATATTGCTTTTTGACGAATAAGGACGCAAACCAACGATCGTGGTTACATTTTTTACATCCCAGCCCTCTTTAAGCATTAACACCGAAACAATAGCTTTGTGCGGACTTTCCCAATTATCAATCTCATTCGACGCTTTTCTAAGTATTTTTAATTCTTCCTCTTTCTTGCCTTTTACAGTTTCCTGAATTTCCCCATTGTTTTTTGTATGAATAGTTAAAACCGCGTCCTTAAATTCTGGATATGTATTTTGCAGATATTCATTTACATCATCGCAATTTTTCGTATCATCCGTCATCACAAAAAATACCGCTTTTTTACCAAGTTTTTTGTGTTCGCGATAAACTTTCTTCCATTCAAGATAGCCAAGATGGATATAGTCCTTGTATTTTTCCGTAAATTTTGAACTTTTATGCTCCTGCAATTTTGCGCGGCTGGCTGAATCTGGCAATACTGGATGTTTTACGACATCCTGATAAATCGCTTCTACGAGAGGATAATCGGAAATTGTTTGAACAAAAATCGCTCCGTTATTATGTTTTGGCGTAGCAGTCATATCAATCTGCAAAGACAAAAATTTGTCCTTCATTTTCATTCGGTTACTAATATCTTCAATTGATTTGAACCAAGCGAGTCGTTCGTCGTGGATATGGTGCGCTTCGTCATTGAGAACCATCAACTCGTCAACATCGCGAACAATTTCGCCAATATTTACTTTCGAATCGCTTGTCTTGGCGACGGGTTTATCTCCCAGGAAATATCCCATTGTATTTTCATCGTCAAAACTTGGGATACTGTTTTTGCTGTTATAGACACGATGGATATTCGTCAAAAAGATATTTCCCGTTTTACGAACGGTATTTATGTTGTCCTGCAAATGAAGAGTTATTTGAAAATCATCTTTCCAGTTTTGCCCCTCAAAACCGTTATCGGGTAAAATCGGGTCCTCAAAAAATATTTTCAATCCCTCAAAATCCGATTTGATGCGGTCTAAAACAATAATGTTTGGTGTAATCAACAAAAAATTTCTAGCCAATTTTGAACCTTCCTCATACATCTTGTGAAAATAACTCCACGCGACAAGCAAACTCATCACTTTTGTTTTTCCGGTTCCTGTTGCCATTTTAATTACAAGCCTAAGCCAATCTTCCGGAAACATACTTGAAGAAACCGCGCCCGAACTGTCATAGCGGATTAAATCATATTTGTCTTTTACTTCTGCGACTTCGTATAAATAGATAACTGTTTCAATCGCTTCTCTTTGCGCGAAATAGTATTGAAAATTAACCGTTCCGCCTGCCTGTGCGTCTCCGCGCGCAGACAGGTCATCGGTCTCTCGCGGATGCTCCGTTTGGAACCACCAACGCAAAAGCGCGCGACTTGTGTCGCTTACGCCTTCATAATTATTATCACGCCACTTTTTTACTTCTTTACGGAGTTTATGAACAAGAGGCGGAAGCAGTTTTTCATATCCTTTTTCTCGCAATGCTTCATCTGCCGGAAACCAACGAATTTCCGGGTCAAGTACCTCGTGTGGTGATTTTGGAAAATTTTTATGTAGTGCCATAATTATTTTTTCTTGAATGATGAAACATTCTTTTTCGCTTTATGCTCCAAAGTTTTAATGCTCTCCAGATAATCTTTTTCCGCTTTGCTCGCGGTTGCCTTCTGATATTTCTTATATTCTGCCTCTGCTTTTTTTATTGCGTGCTTATTACTCACCGATCCTGCATTATCCAAAATTTTTCCGTCAAAAGTTTGAATAAGCCGGTCCAGTTGCGCTATCCAGTCTCGCATATACATTAGTTCCTTGTTCATAGCCTTGACTTCCGCCAAATCAAAATAAGCGGAGACAATGTTGTTGAGTTTTTTCAGCTCATTTTCTTTGAGGTAATTTTTGGCAATACCAATGTCTTTTTTTGTCACTTCTCCACCAGAAAAAGTCAAAAGCCCCATAAATGGCTCGCCTGCGTCCGCGCGCTTGGCAATGATTTCCGCAGCCGTGTGTCTGTGGGCGGCGTAGTGGAGTTTGTTCTGCACAATTTTGAAAAAACCAATTGACTCTTTACTTTTTGGATTATAATCAACACTCGTGGCATATAAATCCAAAACCTGACGATAAAGCACTTTCTCACTACTACGAATATCACGAATACGATCCAGTAGTTCTTTCCAGTAATTCCCGCCGCTAAGATTTTTAAGCCGTTCGTCGTCCATAGTAAAACCTTTGACTATATATTCTTTCAATCTTTTTGTCGCCCAAATGCGAAACTTAGTGGCTATTTGTGATTTTACGCGATAGCCAAGTGAAATAATCAAATCCAAATTATAATGCTCAATATCTCTGGAAACCTCTCTGCCACCCTCTTTTTGAGCTGTTCGGAATTTCCGAACAGTTGATTCCGGGGTTAATTCTTTTTCCAGATAAATATTTTTAATATGCTCGCTGATATTGGCTTTGCTGGACTTAAAAAGCTCAACTAATTGGGCTTGTGTAAGCCAAACCGTTTCTCCTTCAATACGCACCTCAATCTTTGGCTGACCTTTGTCGCTTTCGTAAATAATGATTTGCTTGTTTTTTTGGTTATTATTTTTCATAGTGATTTTGGAAAATTTTTGCGTAAAGCCATATTGTATATATTTAGAAACTTAAAATCGTCTACTCTGCGTAATGCTTTGCACTGAGGCAAAATATTATCTAGCAAATCATTCCAAGCCACACCAAGCTTATTCACTTCACTTACAGATTGATTGAGTTGACTTTCTGTAAGAAACGAAGGTGTAGGCGAGGTTCCCGAATTACCATTAGAGTCAGACCATGATGAAACTTTGTGCCCATGAGCAAGTAGATTTCGTATATTTCCTACGTTTGTAAAACTGTATTTAATACAATCGACAAATTTCTGAATATTTGGTTGTACAGACGAGAAAAATGTGGCAGTAAAATCATCTATTTTTTTTGGAATAAATTGATGTTCCTTTTTAAGCCAGCTTGTACAAACATTATCTCTAGGAGGCTTGAATTCTAATTCAATAATTCTTCGCATATTTTGATGTAAAAAACATTCGATATAAATTTGCAAAAAAATAAAACAAAAAATTAGTTCTGATTTAGACTTCGTCTTTAGATAATTCCGACGATACTTTTCAAATTGCTGTCGATAAATAACGGCATCCATCTCGGTTTCCGCCTTAACATAGTCTGATACGCTAATGTTTTCATGCAAATTCATAGAATGATGCATATTTTAGATGTTAACCTCAATTACTTTCATCGTGTCGTTGCCGAAAATATCTACGACTTTTACGGCAATTTTGCGGCGACCTTTTGCGCACTCAAAGGAAACGCTTTTTAATTCAATGCCGCGGTCTTTTTTTGTTCGGAAGGACTGCCACTCGTTCTCAAAGACATAATTCCCCGTCCACGCTTCTTTGATTTTTCCGGTTTTTTCGTCCTTGACGCGGACTATTTCCTTTTTGCTTTCAAAGTC
>JAYEKG010000027.1:0-3876 GCA_034660935.1 Patescibacteria group bacterium | reverse complement strand
CCTCCTGCTTACGATTCCTCCTTTTGCCGCCTTGTTGCCAAGACCAGAAACGGCGGCATTACTACCAAAGAACCAATACAGCAAAAAACCAGCATTACCCCCATAATCCAGCCCAAATTCTTAACCGGCTGGAATTGAGAAATACACAAAGGAAAGAAACAAACGATATTAAGAATCATATCCTTTATAATCATTCTCCCTTTGCTAACCATCGCCGCCCTCACCGCTTCAATTGGCTCCGAATTTACTAACGCTTCCTGATACGCGTCAACAAAATAGATACTAAAATCAATGGAAGCGTTAATGGCCAGCGCCGTGATAGCGGCTGTGGCAATATCCAGCGGGATGCCCCAGAAAATCATCACTAATCCCATCATAGCGCTGGAAAAAATAAGGGGAATTGACATCACTTGGCCGCCCCAAAACGGCGAAAGTCGCCCATGGCATTGGTATTGGCAACCAAACATTCTTTTCCTCTTCCACCAAATCATCCCCGCGCAAAATAAGATAACCACCCATTGCGAACTAAAAAGATTCTTTGGTTTGCCCATCCTAATATACCAATCAATCCTGGGATATTGCGCTAATTTCCCGAATGAGCTTACTTTTAACTGAGGATATTTTTGGGCTAATTCCAATGCCCTCTCCACAAATATCCCCATTCCTTCAGACCCCTCCATCTTCGCTGAAGCTGAAACACGAATCCCCTTTTCATACCATAATTGCCTTTGAATAAGGGGAGACAAATTGCTTTCTATCAAAAAAAAAGCGCTGTTTAACTCCGCGGATGTTTCCGGAAATGATTTTCCGTAAGATTCTTGCGCAATTTTGGCAATCGCGCCAATCACAGAACTTACTTCTCTGGCCCGACCTTCTTCTTTTAATCTTTTCTGATAAGACCAAACCTCTTTAATAAATTCCGGGTCATGGATATCTTTTTCAACATCCTTCGGCTCAACTAATAAATCCAGAAAATCAAAGCCAATCCGGCCTGGCTGATTTAAGAAATGGGCCGTTTGATAAACTAATGTCCCCTTTATGAATTCAAGAGGATTAGTCCTGATAAACAGCTTGCCTTGAATCAATAAAACAAGAAAAAGAGAGATACTCACTGCCAGAACTCCAATCATCGCTCCAAGAGTCGGTTTGAAAGAAAAACGGGTTGTCAGCCAGCTGCAAAAATCTGATAGTTTCCCTATGATTCGGTTGAAAAACCTAAACTCCCTCTGCTTAAATTTTTCTTCTCTTTTAATAAAAAAAGAGTGGAGAGCCGGCAAGATAAGCGTTGATAAAAAAAGCAGATAAATAATTCCCAAAGCGCTTAAAACGCCTAATTCCCTAATGGTTAAAACCTCAAACCAATAAAGAGTGGCAAACCCGCCCGTGGAAATCAAAGCTGTTATAGAAATTAGCCAATCAACTTTTTTGCTTTTTTGCCAATCATGGCTTTGGTTGAAGCTCTCGAATTTATGCAAAGAAAAGGAAATGCCTTGGACAATACAATTAGCATAGCCCAAAAGCAGGTAGACCCTTTCTCTGATATCCCAACCGAGCCATTCAATCAATCCCACCGAGCCCCTGGTCATAAAGATGGCCGGAACAATCACTAAACAAACAGCGAAAAGCGCCTGGCTAAACGAGCCGACCGAGAGAGCGAAAACGATAAAAGCAATTGATAAGCCCAGGGAAATCAAAGAGAACATATCCCGATTTAGCCCTTGATGAATACTCCATCGTCCCATTAACCAGCCGGCTACGCCTAAATTCTGGTTTTCGGGGCAAATCTCGTTTTTGATAAATCTTTCTAACTGATTAATTTTTCGATTTTCAACCAATTCAACGATTTTCCATGCCTCTTCCATTTCATTATAACCAGGCCTCATATAAATGGCCACTGCCGCCCAGTCAAAATCGCGGCCGATAAGAATTCCATAAACCCCAGCATCTTTTCTTATCTCCTGTTTCCAAGATTTTAGATCAAAATTCAAATCTTTAAGAGCAGATAAAGAAATATACGGGGCATCAAGCAGTTCTTCGCCCGTGTCTTTATAGTTGGGCGTTTCCGCCAAGCTTAAAACTCGGTCTCCAAATATCTCTTTGGCTTTCTGGTTCCAATGATAAATCTCAACCAAATCTTTTTTCGCTATTCCTCCGGTAAATCTTAAAATCAGAGGAACCATTTCCGCGCTTTCAAATCCTTCGCTTGCTTTTGAAGCCGCATATCTATCCATCCTGTAAAAAACATCTTTTTTGTTTAGAATGGCTTTGTCTAAAACCCCGCCTCTTGCAGCAATCAAATTGCCATAAGCAAAAAGAAGGAGCAGGCAAAAGAACAGAATAAGCGCAATCAAAGGATGTTTTGACGCCGCATTTCTAGGCTCAAATCTTTTCCAATCCATTTTTTCCTCCTTTTTGTTTGTTTTCCTATGTTTAGCCGCAAATAAATACGGCAGTTATTTGTCAAAGAACCTAACCGGCTTCTTCAGCTATTAACACTAAAATACCACTTTTCAATCAATAAGTCAAGGGTTGGCGCCGTGTTTATTCTTTAGCAATAGAAATTAAACTGTAAGAAATCATAGCGTTGTTTACAGTTTCTATAAATTTTGACTTGAATATTTTAACTTTTATAACAAGTTATAACAAGGGCAGCCCTTCGGCTTCAAGGGCTGTCCTTGTTTTTTCAAACTGTTTTCCCCTTTGTCGTTCCTGCTTTCGCTCGTCTCGCTGAAGCTTTGGCGAAGCGGGCGGGAATGACAAGGGGGAGGCAGGAATGATAAAATAGTAAAAAAGAACGCTAAAATAAACCTAACTTAAACTGCAAACAACACGGCTAATTCTTACAATTAAACCATTAAACTTATTATTCCCCGAATGAGACAAAATAAAAAGGACGAAATTTTAATAGCTTTCGCTTTTTAAAATTCCGCCCTTATTTAGAAATGCCAGACAATCTTTATATATGTCCGGTCGTTGTCTTTATATCCGCCGAAGAACGACTCTCCGGAACCTCCTAAAATATCAATCCCCCCCTCAACCTCAAAATTGGATTTTTTCCAGCCAACAGATGGCTGAATGTAATAATCCTTATCCGAAAGGTTATAACTCCCTTCCAGATTAAACGACCACTCATCGCCATCGGGACTATATTTAATTCTCCCCATCGCCACATTATTAAAAACGCGGCGAAAATCAATTATCTCGAACGGAACAGGAGTGTCGTCTTGCGTCTTTTTTTCGTTAATATATTGGATAAAAACATACAAAGTGTCCGTTGGACTAAACACTTCGCCCCATTCCCGGTCCGCTCCAAGAACATATTGGATGAAATCGTCTTCGTCTTGTTGGCGGAAATATCCCGCCTCCGCCCTAAAATCAAATCCGGCAGCGCTTTTAGCCGCCGAAATGGAGCAAACTTCTTCATTACGGTAAACAGGGATCAATTCGGTTGCTTTGAGTTTAAACGAAGGGCTATAGCTATAGCCCTTGTAAAAACTAATCCCGAAGTCGCAATCCCAAGTTATGGCGCTGGCGCGAACGGCGAATTGTTCGCGCCCGCGGCTTAATATCTCCTGCTCGCCATCTGTTAATCCCAAGGGCAGTTTTCTTCTCCAATACCCTTCCGGAAGTTTAGAGGGTGAAAAAAAAGGCAGATAAACAACTTCAACAAATGCGTCCTTTCCGTATCTAACGCTTACAGCCGGCAGGCCGACTTTTTCCCACTCAATAATATCTTCCCAATCTCTTGGATTAATATTGTCACTGGGAGACACGGTATCGGTAACCGACCAATCAAAAATCATTTTACCGAATCGCAGCAAATATAAATCAGAAGCATATTCAATGTATGCCTCCCTTGCATTCACTGCCCATCTT
>JAYEKG010000026.1:0-3896 GCA_034660935.1 Patescibacteria group bacterium | reverse complement strand
AAATTATTTTTATCAATATTTGGTTATTTCGCTACTATTGATATTTTTTGCCAGAGTGGTAAGATTGTGATAATATAATTTGTGATGATTAAAAAAGATAAAATGGCATACATTGATGAGAATGAAGAATCGGAGGGTTCAATCGGGAAATTAAAAAAACTTAAGAAAAAGCTTAAAGAATGCCAAAAGGAAAAAGAGGAATATTTATCCCAAGCGCAGAGAGCCGGGGCTGATTTGATTAATTATCGGAGGCGGCAAGAAAGTGTTTTGGAGGATATTATGAAGCGCGAGAATGACGGTATTATCAAAGAGTTGCTTCCCGTATTAGACAGTTTGGAAATGGGCGCGAAAGAAAATAGCGGAATAAGCCAAATTAAAGAACAAATGGAAGCGGTTTTAGGGAAGTATGGAATTAAGGGAATTAAGGCGGTTGGAGAAAAGTTTAATCCCGAATTTCACGAAGCGGTTGAACGGGTTGAGTCGTCGGAGAAATCAGGAATTGTCGTTGAAGAGGCGCAGAAAGGATATTTATTGGGAGACAGGGTTTTAAGAGTAAGTAGGGTTAAAGTGGCAGAATAAAAATTTCCAATTAGAAATTGAGAATTGAAAATTAAAAATAATAGTTGATGGGTAAGTTTTTTTATTGTCAATAATTTGACAATAAAAAGACGGACTGTCAGCAATATGTATTATGCCCATTAAATGGCAGCCGTTTAAAAATTTTGAGGCGCCTGCTCCGCGTGTTCCTGATTCGTTTGATAATGAAGAGGGGATAATGCCTTTTTCGCCGCTGATGCCCTTGCCTCAAATGGAAGAGCCGGCAGTGGATATGTATCAAGACAAAAACAATCTCTATTTAGAAATGTCTTTAGGTGGAATGAGGCCTGAAAACATTGAGATAACTATTAAGAGTAATGTTTTAACCATTAAAGGCGCGAGCGAAACAAAGGAAAAAATTAAAGAAGAAAACTACTTGCAAAAAGAGATTAAAAAAGGAGCATTTTGCCGAGTAATTAGACTACCCGCGGAGGTTCAAGAAAAAAAGGCATTTGCCGAAGCAGCTAACGGACTGCTTAAAATTACTGTGTTAAAAGCTCCAAAAGGAATGGCTGAGGCAAGTAAGGTACCGATAAAAATAAAATAATTAAAATAATAAACATAGAAGTTAAAAAATTTATGAGTAAAATAATTGGTATTGATTTAGGGACATCTAATTCGGCCGCTTCGGTTGTTGAAGCGGGAAAGCCAACAATAATTCCATCAGCTGAAGGAACGGTCGTTGGCGGAGGAAAAGCGTTTCCGTCTTATGTGGCTGTCGCAAAAGATGGCGAGATTTTAGTCGGCGAATCAGCGCGCCGCCAAGCGGTGACTAATCCTGAAAATACTGTAAGCGCTTTTAAGCGTAAAATGGGGACAAAGGAAAAATATTCGTTAGGAAGCAAGGAATATACTCCCCAGCAGCTTTCGTCTTTTATTTTGCAAAAAATCAAGAAAGATGCGGAAGCGTTTTTAGGCGAACCAATAGAGAAGGCTGTTGTTACTGTTCCCGCTTATTTCAGCGACGCGCAAAGGCAGGCGACCAAAGACGCGGGCGCGATCGCCGGATTGGAAGTAGTTCGCATTATTAACGAGCCGACGGCTGCTTCACTGGCTTATGGCATTGACAAAGCGGGCAAGGAAGAAAAAATTCTTGTTTTTGATTTGGGTGGCGGAACTTTGGATATAACTATTTTGGAAATGTTTTCAGTTGACGAAGATGGCGAAAAAGAAAAAACAAGCGGATTTGAAGTAAAATCAACTTCGGGAGACACAGAGCTTGGCGGAACAGATATGGACGAGGCTTTGTCTGATTATATCGTTGAAGAGTTCAAGAAAGAGAGCAGCATTGATTTAAAACAGGACAAGACCGCTTTGCAGAGAGTAAAAGAAGCCGCGGAAAAAGCCAAAATCGAGCTTTCTTCTACTTTGGAAACAGATATTAATCTGCCTTTCCTTAGTGCTGATTCTGCTGGACCCAAGCATTTAGTGATGAAAATTACCAGGGCGAAATTGGAGGAATTAGTTAAGCCGATTATTGAAAAATGCCGCAAACCAATGGAGCAAGCCATAAGCGACGCGAAAATAACGCCATCCGAAATTACGAAAATTATTTTGGTTGGCGGGCCGACAAGGATGCCGATTACGCAAAAATTTATTGAGGATTACGCCGGAAGAAAAATTGAAAGAGGGGTTGACCCGATGGAATGCGTTGCTATGGGAGCGGCGATTCAGGGAGCTGTTTTAGGCGGAGGCATGAGGGAAATACAATTACTGGATGTGACGCCGCTAACTTTGGGTATTGAAACTTTGGGGGGAGTTTTGACGCCTTTGATTGAACGCAACACAACAATTCCCACTTCAAAAAGCCAGATTTTTTCCACGGCTGCGGATAACCAGCCGGCGGTAGATATTCATATTTTACAAGGAGAAAGACCAATGGCGGCGGATAATAAAACATTAGGCCGATTTATTTTAGATGGCGTTCCTCCCGCGCCGCGCGGCGTTCCTCAAATTGAAGTTTCTTTTGATATTGATGCCAATGGCATTTTAAATGTCAAAGCGATAGATAAAGCGACAAGCAAAGAACAGCATATTACCATTACTGACTCTTCCGCTTTATCAAAAGAAGAAATTGAAAAAATGAAACAAGAAGCAGAGGCGCATTCGGCTGACGACCGCAAGAAAAAAGAATTAATAGATGCCCGCAACCAAGCGGATACATTAATTTCTTCAACAGAAAAAGCGCTGAAAGAATCAGGCGACAAAGTTAAGGAAGAAGATAGAAAGGAAATTGATGAAAAATTAAGCGCGTTAAAAAAAGCCAAAGATGATGCTGACATAGACGCGCTGAAAAAAGCGATTGATGAATTATCACAAGGTATTCAAAAAATCGGCGCTCAATTATACCAAAATGTTGAAAAAGAAAAAGCGGAACAATCGGAGCCGGAGATAAAAAAGAACTCCGGCGCGCAAAGCGGAGAGGGCGGCAAAGAAGAAAAAACCGTGGAAGGGGAGTATGAAGAGGTGAAAGAAGAGAAAAAAGAGGATAAAAAGGAATAGATATTTTATTAAACAACCCGCTAAGCGGGTTGTTTTTTTACAAAGTTCTTTTTATTATTGCGAGCTTTACCGCGCAGTCCAAGTTATTCGCAATACTGGACGCCGTGTTGGATATGACATAATTTTATATGTAAGAATTAGCCGCATTGTTTACAGTTTAAGTTAGGTTTATTTTAGCGTTCTTTTTTACCATTTTATCATTCCCGCTTTTCTCGTCCCTTACAAGGGCAGCTCTTCGGCTTCAAGGGCTGCCCTTGTTCTTTCTTCGGATTCAAGGGCTGCCCTTGTAAGGGACGAGAAAAGCGGGAATGACAGAGAGAAGCGGGAATCTAGAAAAAATAACAATGAGATTGCCGCGTTGCGGACTCCTCGCAATGACGAGAAAAAAGTCAAAATTTATAGAAACTGTAAACAACGCTATGATTTCTTACAGATTAGTTTTGCAACAAGTTTAATAAACGATATTTTGCAAGAGGCCAAAAACCGTGGTTGTAGAGATGTTATTTTAAATATATTTGATTTATGCTATAATTTTCACAGGAGAATTAAAGTATGAACAAAAATCGCATTTCTCAATCAGTGATTGTTGGGATGGCAACTGTTATGGCTGCTGCCGGCTGGTTTGGACTGAAAGGTTTTTTATTTGAAAGCGGGGGTTGGGTTTTCCCCAGTGTTAGTTTTTTGGTTTTATTGGTTTTTTTGAATTTGAATTGCTTATTGACTCGCTCAAAAATAATTTTATTAATAACCCTTGTTTTTGTTTTGACCAGCTTTTTGTTCACTTTTGGCATTAGCTT
>JAYEKG010000025.1:17996-19745 GCA_034660935.1 Patescibacteria group bacterium | reverse complement strand
AAACAACAAATCAGAATATAAAGCGAAAGACATTTATGTTTTGGAAGGACTGGCTCCTGTGCGCAAGCGTCCGGGAATGTATATCGGTTCAACCGGTATTGAAGGCCTTCATCATCTTATTTGGGAAGTGGTTGACAACGCTTTGGATGAAGCAACTGCGGGTTTTTGCGACAAAATAGAAATTATTCTTTTGCCGGAAAACAAGGTAAAAGTGACGGATAACGGCCGGGGAATTCCGGTTGACAAGCATCCGCAAACAAAAAAATCCGCCTTGGAAACGGTAATGTGCACCCTTCACGCGGGAGGGAAATTTGGCGGCGATTCCTATAAAATTGCTGGAGGATTGCATGGCGTTGGCGTCTCGGTTGTTAACGCTCTTTCTGAATGGACGCGGGCGGATGTCTGCCGCGACGGATTTTTGTATACCCAAGAATATGCTCAAGGCAAGCCAAAGCGCAATGTTAAAAAAGAAGGAAAATGCGGCAAAAATGGAACAACTATAACTTTTAAGCCGGACGGGGAAATTTTTAAAAAGATTGAATTCAAATGGCCTAAAATCCTGAAACGATTGCGCCAACAGGCGTATTTAACCAAGGGAATTAAAATAGTTATTAAAGACGAAAGGAAAGAAGCGCGCAAAAGTTACTCATTCCATTTTGAAGGCGGGATTGTTTCTTATGTGGGATATTTAAATCGCGACGAAGAGCCAAAACACGAAAATATTTTTTATGTTTCCGCGGAACATCAGGACATATTAGTGGAAACAGCTTTTCAATATACTGACGATATTCAGGGTTACGAAGAAAGTTTTGCCAATAATATTTATACGGGCGAGGGTGGAATGCATCTAACTGGTTTTAAAACAGCTTTAACAAGAACGCTTAATGATTACGCGCGGAAAAACGGTTTCCTAAAAGAATCAGATGAAAATTTAAGCGGCGACGATGTTAGGGAAGGGCTGACGGCGGTGATAAGCGTTAAATTAAGGGAACCGCAGTTTGAAGGGCAAACCAAAGCAAAATTAGGCAATCCCGAAGCGCGAACGGCTGTTGATACGGCTGTTTCAAACGCGTTGGAGGAATTTTTAGAAAAACATCCGCAAGACGCCAGAGCAATTACAACAAAAGGGCTTTTGGCAGCGAAAGCGCGCAGAGCGGCCAAGGCGGCGCGAGAAACTGTTATCCGCAAAGGTGTTTTGGAGGGGATGGCCTTGCCCGGGAAGCTGGCCGATTGTTCTAACCGCAGTCCTGAAGAATCGGAAATATATATAGTTGAGGGCGATTCCGCCGGAGGTTCGGCAAAACAAGGAAGAGACAGAAGTTTTCAGGCGATTTTGCCCTTGAGGGGGAAAATT
This sequence comes from Patescibacteria group bacterium, assembly GCA_034660935.1. Taxonomy (GTDB): domain Bacteria; phylum Patescibacteriota; class Minisyncoccia; order Portnoybacterales; family UBA2143; genus JAHJSM01. The sequence goes on along the minus strand of JAYEKG010000025.1, from coordinate 18,391 downwards.
CTTAATGTTGAAAAAGCGCGGTTAAGCAGGGCGCTGACTTCAAACGAAATCAAGGCGCTTGTTATAGCGATGGGAGCGGCTATTGCCGAAGAATTTGATATTGAGAAATTGCGCTATCACCGAATTATTATCATGACGGATGCCGATGTAGACGGCTCGCATATTACCACGCTGCTTTTAACTTTATTCTTTCGATATTTCCCGCAAATTATTGATCGCGGCTATTTGTATGTCGCCCAACCGCCTCTTTATCGTTTGCAAAAAGGAAAAAAAATTGAATATGGATATACAGAAGAGGACAAAGAGGAATTCTTGTCTTTAATGGGTGAAGACGGCGTTAATATCCAGAGGTATAAAGGCTTGGGAGAAATGAATCCGGACCAATTATGGGAGAC
>JAYEKG010000025.1:0-17896 GCA_034660935.1 Patescibacteria group bacterium | reverse complement strand
ATTAGCCAGATACCCAAAAAGACGGTGGAATTTCTTAGAGAAGTTCACCTTGAATTAAAAAAAGTCACTTGGCCCACTCGCAAAGAAACCATTAAATACACAGCGGCTGTTATTGGTGTTAGTTTGGCGGTAGCCGCTTTTTTGGGCGGGCTTGATTTTTTATTTAGCTGGTTATTGAATAAATTTGTGATTTGATACAGTTTCGCGACAGAACAGTTTCGCGACAGATTTTTAATATTATGGCAAAACAAATACAACAAGGGAGAAATTGGTATGTTCTCCATACATACGCCGGTTATGAAGAAGCCGTTGCAAGGAATTTAAAACAGCGGATTGAGTCAATGGGAATGGAGGAAAAAATTTTCAATGTTTTAGTTCCTACGGAAAAGAAAATTAAAATTAGGGCGGGCAAACGGTTTGTTTTTGAGGAAAAAATTTATCCGGGATATGTTTTAGTAGAAATGATAGTTACGGACGCTTCTTGGTATGTTGTCCGCAACACTCCGCGCGTTACTGGCTTTATCGGCGCCGGGACAATACCGACTCCTATTTCCCCGGATGAGATTAAGTCCCTTCAGAAGCGAATGGGAGTTGAGGAGCCCAAATATAAGATTGATGTAGTAATTGGCGACGCGGTTAAAATTACCGACGGACCCTTTAAAGAGCTTGACGGCAAGGTTTCAGAAATTGACGAAAAAAGAGGAAAAATTAAAGTGCTGGTTTCAATGTTTGGGCGCGAAACGCCCGTGGAATTGGACTTTTTACAGATTAAGAAATTGTAGAAAATATGGCAAAAGAAGTAAAAACAATTATTAAGCTTCAAATTCCAGCTGGCAAAGCTAATCCGGCGCCTCCTATCGGGCCCGCGCTGGGACAGCATGGTTTAAATATTCAGGATTTTTGTTCTAAATTTAACGATGCGACCAAAGAAATGGCGGGAGATATTATTCCGGTTGAAATCAGCGTCTACGAAGACAGGACCTTTGATTTTAAACTGAAAACTCCGCCTGCGTCTGATTTGCTTAAAAAAGCGGCTGGCTTGCAAAAAGGTTCGGGAGACCCTCTTAAAAGCAAAGTTGGAAAAGTGACCAAAGAACAAATTCGCCAGATAGCGGAGAAAAAGATGGCGGATTTAAACGCTTATTCTCCAGAACAAGCCGAAAAAATCATAGAAGGAACAGCCCGAAGCATGGGGATAGAAGTGAAATAGATTTTAATAACATCCCCATGGATGTTATTGGAATTGACAATGAGCGATAAATAAAGTTAAGATAAGAATAACAGGAGGGGCAGATAATATCTGTCTTTTTGTTTTTTAACAATATAAATGGAGGTAGAAAAATGACAGATTTCAAAGTTAATCTTATAGGATGGACGGGCGATCCCCAGTCACTTTCGGTGGCCGGAGCGCTTGGTTGTTTTGAGGAAAAATCTTCGGCTCAGATACGCGAAGAGCTTCAGCGGCTGTCGCCCGATAAGCGGATTAAAAAGGAGAAAGCTGTGTTGAAGAACAGTTTTGGCAGAGGCCATGGTGCGGTAGGAGACCAAAATTATTTTATTTTTAGTATCGAAAATCTTCCAAGATTAGCCACATTACAGCTTTGTTTGCCGGAATACTTGGCTCATCTTCAACAATCCTTAAGAAGAGCAAAGGCAAGCAGGGGATTTCATTTATCGGAGGGGATAAAAACATCTGCTTTATCCTATAAGGCGCAAGAAACACTTTCAAAAAGCTTTGAGTTATATGAAAAAATGACTCAAGCAGGTGTTCCGGGAGAAGATGCAAGATTTATTCTTCCTCTTTGTACATTGACGAATATTCAAACGGGTGGAGATGCCAGGGAATTGAGCCATCTATGGACAATGTCGCAAGGAAAAGGAGTTCCATCGGTAGTTCGGATGATTGTGGACGAAATATTAGCTCAAGCAATAAAAGTGGCCCCGTACTTATTTGAAGATTTTGGTTTTAACTATGAAAGGTTGGCATGGTATCCGTCAGCCCAGTTGTATGCTTCCGACAATGAGATGTTGCGGCAATTGATTAAGCATTATGGACAAGACGATAATGTAGTGTTGATTGACAGTAGCACGGGAGTAATTCCGATGGACAAAGAGGCCGTAAATAGAGCAGTTGTTGACAGAAATGAGGCGGAATTAGCAAATCTAAAGCATATCCATTTTGAATTTCTTACATCTATGTCAATAGCCGCGCTTCATCAAGCAATCAGACAAAGAACATGGAATCATTCAATTGAGTCGATTTATAATGCCGCGAAAGATGCTATATTTTCACTAAAAGAGAGAAGGATAGTGCCGCCTTCGATAAAAAAATCTATCTTTTACGATGAATATGCAGCGTGTCATGACGACATGATAATGCTTTATCATGAATTATTAGTTAGCGGCACGCTAAAAAGTGAAGCCATCGGGGTAATACCGCACTCGCTTAAGATCTGGACAGCAGTTCATGTCAATGGATGGAATGCCATTCATTCTATTGGCAAGAGAACATGCCTGACTGCCCAATGGGAAATTAGGAAAATAGCCCGAAAAATGGCCGGGGCTATTAAAGAGGAGTTTCCATTCTTAGGCAAGTGGGCCAAGCCCCAATGTGTTGTTTACGGTCATTGTCCTGAAATGGGGGAATGTGAGTATTACAAGAATTATCAGAAGAAAAACAATATCTAAATCTAAACCCAAAGCCCTTTCTAATTATTGCCAATTAGGTAAAAAGTTAGAAAGGGCTTTTTTATAGAAATAATAACAGGATTAAAAATTGACAATGAGCGATAAATAAAGTTAAGATAAGATTTAAAAGGAGGACAGAGATAGTATCTGTTCTTTTTTATTCTTTAACAATCTAACAAAAATAATAATGGAGGTGAATGGGATGAAAAAAATAGGCGTACTACCGTCACAGATGATTAAAGACATAATTAAAGGGGGGCATATTCTTGGGGCCAAGGATGAAAATATTAATCCCTCATCTCTTGATTTAAGCATTTCAGAAGAGATTTATCGGGTGGAAGGTATTTTCCAACCGAGGCCAAGCGAAAAAATTACTGATATCCTTCAGGCAAACGAAGTATTTCCCCACGACCTGAATTATCCGTTGGAACGAGGGGTAGTTTATTTGTGCCGTCTCAAGGAAAATATGGCGCTTCCCGAAAAAGTTTACGGCTATTGCAACCCCAAATCAAGTACGGGGAGAAACGATGTCCATGTTAGGGTTTTGGCTAACAATGTTTCTCGCTATGATACCGTTACACCAGCCGGATACAAAGGGGATTTATGGGTCGCTATCCATCCTCGTTCGTTTCCGATAAGACTTTTTGCCGGCCTGTCTCTTGTCCAGTTGCGGCTTTTTAACCAGGACACCAGATTTGACGAAACAGAACTTCAAATCGTTTTTGACAAAGAGCGGCTTCTTTGGAGCGGAAATCGTGTTTTGCGGTATGAGGATATTAAGGTCAGAGATAATGACGGTTCGGTTATTTTAACTTTAGGTTTAAGTGATAAAATAGCGGGCTTCCAATGTCTTGGTTCTAGTCGGGTTTTTGATTTTTCCAAAACAGAATATAATCCCGAGGATTTTTTTACACCGCTTTTCTTAAACAATGGATATATTCGCTTAAAAGCCGGAGGATTTTATATTCTTACTACAAAAGAAGCAATAAGAGTTCCGCCATATTTATCTTGCGAGATGGCGCCGATGGATGAAAGGAGTGGCGAGTTTCGTTCTCATTATGCGGGATTTGTTGATTCCGGTTGGGGGTGGGGCAGGGATGGCGAAGGAAAGGGTCGTCCGCTTACTCTCGAGGTAAGGCCTTTTGAAGATTTGATTGTAAGAGACAATCAGCCATTTGCTAAAATCCGTTTTGAGCGAATGACAGAGAAAGCAGAAAGGAACTATGACCAAAAAGAAAATTCTAACTATAAAGAACAATATTGCGCAAAATTGTCGAAACATTTTACGTAATAATTGCGAAAAAAGAGGTTATTAACACAGCTCCGCTTGATTTTATCTAGCGGGGCTTTTATTTTTTCCCAAAATGGTATAATGTTAATTGTAAGAATTAGCCGCGTTGTTTACAGTTTAAGTTAGGTTTATTTTAGCGTTCTTTTTTACCATTTTATCATTTCCGCCTCTCTCTGTCATTCCTGATGGTTGAGAATGTAGTCAAAGAATTCAAGGAAGAAACAAAAGGAACGATGGCGGAGATAGAAGAAGGAATGGAATAAAAATCAAGGGCAGCCCTTGAAGCCGAAGGGCTGCCCTTGTAAGGGATTGAAGCCGAAGGGCTGCCCTTGTAAGGGATTGAAGCCGAAGGGCTGCTCTTGTAAGGGATTTCGCGGGAATGACAAAGGGAAGACAGGAATGACATTATGGAATGTGAAAATGATATTATAAAAGTTAAAATATTCAAGTCAAAATTTATAGAAACTGTAAGTAACGCTATAATTTCTTACATGTTAATGCTGTATGAAACTCGCTAAAGCAGATTCCAAAATAAGTAATTTAATCAAACAAGAAATTACTCGCCATCAAGACGGGCTTAATTTAATTGCCTCGGATAATTACGCCAGTCCCGCGGTCAGGGAAGCGGTTGGCAGTATTTTAGGCGCGCGTTACGCGGAGGGCTATCCCGGAAAAAGATATTATTCAGGGCAGAGGTTTATTGACCAAATTGAAGAAACGGCGATTGAGCGGGCAAAAAAAATATTCAAAGCAAATTACGCCAATGTTCAGCCGCATTCCGGTTCGCAAGCAAATCAAGCGGTATATTTTGCCCTGCTTAATCCCGGAGACAAAATTTTATCTATGAGAATTGACCAAGGAGGGCACTTGTCACATGGTTCTTCTGTTAATATTTCCGGATGGCTGTATAATTTTGTTTTTTATGGGGTTGATAGGGAAACCGAACAAATAAATTATGAAGCAGTCAGAAAAATCGCGAAAAAAGAAAAGCCAAAACTGATTATCGTCGGCGCTTCCAGTTATCCGCGAACAATTAGTTTTTCAAAATTCGGAAAAATCGCCAAAGAAATCAACGCTTATTTAATGGCTGACATTGCTCATATTGCCGGGTTGGTGGCTGTCGGACTTCATCCGCATCCTTTTCCATATTGCGATGCGGTAACGACAACCACTCATAAAACATTAAGAGGCGCTCGCGGCGGAATAATCTTCTCAAATAAAAAAGAAATTGCCGAAAAAATAGACAAAGCGATTTTTCCCGGCTTACAAGGAGGGCCTCTGCAAAACGAAATTGCCGGAAAAGCGGTTGCGTTAAAGGAAGCCGGTCAAAAAAGTTTTGTCGCCTACCAAAAGCAGGTTTTAAAAAATAGCCGCGTAATAGCAAAAACGCTTATGGAAAATGAAGTAGATTTGATTACCGGAGGAACGGACAATCATTTAATTTTGGTCAATTTAACGCGGTTCGGCGTTTCAGGGAAAAAGGCGCAGGAAGCTCTTGAATCAGCGAATATTTACGTTAATCGCAATGTTATTCCTTACGACAAGCGTTCTAAATGGGAAACATCGGGGATTAGAATTGGCGTCCCTGCTGTGACAACAAAAGGGCTGAAGGAGGGGGAAATAAGACAGGTCGGACTTTGGATTGCTGAGATTATCAAGAATATTGCTTGTCAAAAAACTAGAGCAGAGGTTAAAAAAGAAGTTGTTAATTTGGCGCGGAAATTTCCAGTTTTGTAAAAAGTTCACTATGGAAAGCAAGGCAATATGTTTTTCATCTACCGCTTATCTTACTTTCCACGAGTTTTTAAAATGCAAATTATTGATGGAAAAAAGATAGCCAATAATATTTTGGCTGGGTTAAAAAAGGAGATTAAGTTAAAAAAATCCGAGCCGCGCTTGGCGATTATTTTGGTTGGAGATAATTCATCTTCTCTTTTATACATCAAAGCAAAAGAAAAAGCTGCCGCGCGAATCGGGGTTAAAATTAAGAAAATTCTTCTGCCAAAAGAATCGCTTGAAAGCCAAATTTTAAAAGTTATTAGAGAATTAAACAACAATTCAAACATTAACGGTATTTTAGTCCAATTGCCTTTGCCAAAAGGAATTAGTCCTGCTAAAATTATTAAGGAGATTAACCCCGAAAAAGATATTGACGGGCTTTTGCCCAACAGCGGTTTTAATTCTCCTTTTATTTTATCTATTTGGGAGGCGCTTGAAACAACCAAAGAAAATTTAGAAAATAAAAAAATAGTCGCTTTAGTCAATTCAGAAATTTTTGGAAAACGGCTTAGTTCTTTTTTTAAGCGGAAAGGCCTGAAAATTAATTATACCGTCATTGCGAGTTTAGAGAAGCAATCCTGTAGAATTAATGCGGGATTGCCGCGCTCCGCTCGCAATGACAAAAGAGTGTCATTGCCGGGAATAAATTCTTTGTCATTGCGAGGAGTCTGCGACGCGGCAATCTCGCTTTCTTTTCCGTCATTGTTTCGCTTTGCTCGCAATGACGGTATGCTTGCGGTAATACAAAAAGCTGATGTTTTGATTACGGCGCTTGGAAGGCCATGGTTAATTAAAGGAGATACGATAAAAAAAGACGCTATTTTGATAGATGGAGGAATTAATCGGGTAGATGGCAAAATAGCGGGAGACATTGATATGGAAAGCATTAAACAAAAAGCAAAATGGCTTGCGCCTGTTCCCGGCGGATTAGGGCCAATCACAGTCGCTTTTTTACTAAAAAACTTAACTAAAACTTATTTAAGGGACCGAGTCCCTTAAATTCTTAAATGTTGATTTTTATGAAATATCAACCGGTTATTGGATTGGAAATTCACAGCGAGTTAAAAACGCAAAGCAAAATGTTTTGTGATTGTTTTAACGACCAGGAAGAAACAGCGCCTAATACTAATATTTGTCCGGTTTGCATGGGGCATCCCGGCGCATTGCCTGTTATCAATCAAAAGGCGGTTGATTGCGTTGTTAAAACGGCGCTGGCCCTAAATTGCCAGATTCCGCAATCAGCCAAATTTGACCGCAAAAATTATTTCTATCCGGATATTCCAAAAGGATATCAAATTTCCCAATATGATATGCCTTTGTCATTAAAAGGTTTTTTGGTTGTCGGCGAAAGAAAAATAGATATTACACGCATTCACTTGGAAGAAGACACGGGCCGCCTTATTCATCCGAAGGGCGCCGGGTATTCCTTGGTTGATTTCAATCGCGCGGGCATACCCTTGATGGAATTAGTAACTGAACCGGATATTGTGTCAGGAAAAGAAGCGCGCCAATTTTGCGAAGAATTGCAATTAATCTTGCGCTATCTGCAAGTTTCAGAAGCGAACATGGAAAAAGGGCAGATGCGCTGTGAGGTTAACATTTCCTTAAAATTAGACGGCGAAGAAAACGGAACTAAAGTGGAAATTAAAAATTTGAATTCTTTTCGAGTGGTTGAAAAATCAGTTGACTATGAGATAAAAAGGCAAGCCGGTCTGCTTGATATGGGGGAGAAGATTGTCCAAGAAACGAGAGGATGGGACGAAAGCAAGCAAAAGACATTTTCACAGAGAACAAAGGAAGAGGCGAAAGATTATCGTTATTTCCCCGAACCGGATTTGCCTCCTTTAACCCAATTGGCGTCAATTAAAGAACGGGTTAAAAGTGAAATTCCAGAACTGCCTCAAGCGAAAAGGGAAAGGTTTGAAAGGGAGTATAAGCTGGTGAAAGATAATATTAATATTTTGGTTAGTAATAAGAACTTAGCCGATTATTTTGAGCAAGTTGTTTCCGAATTAGAAACTTGGCTTAGGATTAAGAAAATCAGTGAAAAACAGCCGTTAGTAAAATTAACTGTTAATTATCTTTTAACGGAGTTGCAAAAACTTTTATTATCAAGCAAAACAAAAATGAGTAATTGTAAAATCAGCGCTGAAAACTTTGCAGAATTTATTACCTTAATACACCAAGAAGAAATTTCCAGTTCAGCGGCGCAAACTATTTTAAAAGAAATGTTTGAAACGGGGGCCGATCCGTCCCATATTATTAAAGCCAAAAATTTAAAACAGGTCAGTGATGAAGACGCGCTGTTAAAAATAGTCAAGCGAGTTATCGGGGAAAACTCCAAATCAGTTAAAGATTATCAGTCAGGCAAAGAAAACGCTCTTCAGTTTCTGGTTGGCAAAGTAATGGCAGCGAGTAAAGGGCAGGCAAACCCTCAAGTAGTCGGAAAATTGCTAAAAAAAGAAATTCAAATTGCGAAATAATTTGGCTAGCGCAAAACAGCCAATTCGTAATTCAATGAAGGAATTTTATAGCCAGTTTTTTTGCTTCCGGATAATTTTTAATCCATCGGATTCGCTTATCTCTCTTAAACCATGTCATTTGCCTTTTGGCGTATTGGCGGGTATGTATTTTAATTAAGTTTTTTGCTTGTTCAAGAGAAATTTTTTCTTGAAGGTAAAGAATGATTTCTTGATACCCAATACTATCCATTGAATACAATTTGGAGCCGTATTTTTTGACTAATTTTTCCACTTCTTCTATTAAGCCGGCTTTAAGCATTTTGTCTGCGCGCTGATTTATTTTTCCTTCAAGTTTTTCTTTATCCGGCTTAATGCCTATTTGCAAAACATCAAAAAGCGGCTTTCCTTTTTTTCTTTGTTGTGAAAAAGGTTTTCCGGTTATTAAGCAAACTTCTAAGGCGCGGACGAGGCGCCTTTTATTATTAGCGTCAATTAAAGCGGCTCCGACGGGGTCTAATTTTTTAAACCTTTCAAACAATTTCTTATTAGCCATTTTTTCAAGCTTATTTCTCATTTTTTTGCCGGGTTTTGTTTTGGGAATTTGAAGATTATCAACGATCGCTTGGATATATAATCCCGTTCCGCCAACCAAAAAAGGAATTTTGCCTTTTTTTTGAATGTCTTTAATTTTTTTAACGGCTAATTGCTTGTATTGCGCCAAGGTGAACTTTTTGTCGGGTTCAATGATGTCAATTAGGTAATGGGGAATTCCTTCGGCTGTTATGACAAGGGATGATTTATTATCGGGAATTATTTTATCCGTTCCAATGTTCATTTCGCGATAAACCTGCCTTGAATCAGCGGAAACAATTTCACCTGAAAATTCTTTAGCCAGTTTAATAGCCAAATTTGTTTTGCCCGAAGCGGTCGGACCGAGAATGACGATTAATTTATTATGGGGATAACTTTTTATTGACATATTTCTAATAGGTTGATATATTTATATTAGTACCTTTATTTTAACACTCAACTAGACAAAAGAGGAGGTGATGAGGATATGCTTGTGCAAAATTTCCAGATTTTTCTAAATATGAACCCATTATTTAATGTCACCATGACCGCCGCCAAAAGGTTTTGCAGCTGCTGACCCCGGTCCCGGCCCCAGACGCAATCGCGCTAAGCGCATTATCTGTCTGGGGTTTTATTTTTTAATAAGATCTAAAATAATTCTTTTTCTTCTTTTCTTTTCGTTGGGCGGGACATCATCTTTCATTTTAAGCGCGGCTGTTCCCGGGCGAGGGGAGTAAGCGGCGGCGTAGATTTGATAAAATCCCGCATCTTTAACAACTTTAATCGTGTTCTGGAATTGTTTTTCTGTCTCGCGGGGGAAGCCAACAATAATATCGGTGGAAATTTTCGCTTCAGGAATTATCTGCCGAATTTTTTTAATTAGTTTTTTACAATCTTTTATGGCGTATTTTCGGTTCATCGCTTTAAGAATTTTATCATCTCCTGATTGGATAGCCAAATGAATTTCTTTTGAAATTTTCTTGTTTTGAGATATTATTTTAGTCAGCGCGTCTGACATATCTTTGGGGTGGGAGGTTAAAAACTTAACCTTAAAATCGCCGGGAATCTTACAAATTAAATCAAGAAGTTTTGGAAAATTGATTTTTTGGGTTTCGTCTTTATACGAATTAACATTTTGTCCCAATAATGTTATTTTTTTACAACCTCTTCCGGCCAATTCTCTAACCTCTTTAATAATCTCTTGCGAAGGACGGGAATATTCTCTTCCGCGCGTATAAGGGACGACGCAATAGGAGCAGAAATTATCGCATCCGTTCATAATCGGCACAAACGCTTCAGATAAAGATTGGCGTTTCGGCTTTGTTTTGAAATCAATAATAGGTCGAATAGAATCAACTCGGCCTTTTAATTTTCTTTTGTCTTTTTCCAAAAGGCATCCGGTAAGGACAATTTTCGGCTTTGTTTTCATTTCATTCAATTTTTTAACTTTGTCGTAAACGCGATTAACGGCGGATTGCCTGACAGAACAAACATTAATCACGACTAAATCAGCCCGCTTAATCTCTTTCGCGGGCAAGTATCCTTTCTTTTCTAATTTAGCGGCTATTCTTTCTGAATCAGATTTATTCATCTGACAGCCGTATGTGATGATGTGATATTTCATAATGATTTCCAAACTATTTCTTCTGTCATTGCGAGCGAAGCGAAGCAATCCCGGAGAAAAATACGAGATTGCCGCGTCGCGGACTCCTCGCAATGACGGAAAGAGAGAAAGCGAGATTGCCGCGTCGCAGGCTCCTCGCAATGACAGGAAATTGCTGTTTATTGTAAAAAAAATAGTAGTTTGAAAATTAGATTTTGGATTTTATAATTTCTTCTTTCATCCTATCCAAAAATATAGTATAATACAAGAGATTAAAAATTTAGCCCTCTTACAGAATAACCCTTCCCGCCGAAAATCAAATATTTTGGCTGAAAATCGTTCAGAACTCGTTGGCTATGCTTAGGCATAACCTCTTTGCTCTTCATAATTTTCATCTTAAAATCTTTAATTTTCCACTCGCCTCGCTTTGCTTGGCGAAGCGGGTCAGAAAAGTTATCCCGCAAGAGGGCTGCTAAAAATTATGCAAGAAATTTATTTGTCAATAATTATTCCCGCTTATAACGAAGAGAAACGCATTAGCAATACATTACTGGCTATTGACCATTATTTAAGCAAGCAGGACTATGTTTATGAAATTATCGTAGTCAATGATGGTTCCAAAGATAAAACAGCCCAAATAGTGGGAAAATTCAGCAGATTGGTTAAAAATTTGCGGTTAATTGATAATCAGGAGAATCACGGCAAAGGATGGGTGGTTAAACAAGGGATGTTAGAAGCAAAAGGCAAATACCGGCTTTTTATGGATGCCGACAACGCGACAACAATTGATCATTTTGAAAAAATGATTCCTCTTTTTGAGGAGGGGTGTCAGATAGTAATCGGCTCCCGTGACAAAAAAGACGCAAAAGGCGCGAAACAAGCTGTTCCGCAGTCGTTTTTAAAAAGACAGCTGGGTAATTTGGGAAATATTTTAATTCAATTAGTGGCTGTTCCCGGTATTTGGGATACGCAATGCGGGTTTAAGGCGTTTACGGCAAAAGCGGCGGAAGATATTTTTAGCAGATGCAAAATTAACAGATGGGGGTTTGATATTGAAGCTCTCGCTTTAGCCCGCAAATTGAACTATCGCTTAAGAGTAATTCCGGTTTACTGGATTAATAATACCGATAGCCGTGTTAGCTGGAAAGGTTATCTGAATACTTTTAGGGAATTGTTCAAAATTAAATGGAATTTAATTAGAAAAAAATATGCCCAAAAAGAAAATTAAAAGCAAGTTTCCTTCAGAACTCCGGATGGATCTGGTTTCCAATGACTGGGTTGTGGTTGCAACCGGACGAGCGCGCCGCCCAAGCAGTTTTGCAAAGCAGGAAAAGAAGAAAAAGACATCCGTCTCTAAGAGCAAATGTCCATTTTGCCAGCATGAAAATATTAAAGATGTTATTACCAGACGCGAAGATGATAATGGTTCGTGGTTTGTTATTTCAATACCGAATAAATATCCGGCATTTTCCGGAGGTGATGATTTGAGCCAGCGCAAAGAAGGCCCGAACAGAATTATGAACGGTTTTGGCTATCACGAAGTTATTGTTACGGCTGACCATAAAAGGTCGATGGCGGAATTTTCCCTGAAAGAAATGATGATGGTGGTTGATGTTTATCAAGCGAGATATTTAGATTTAATGAATAAAAAATTCATTAAATATATTTCCATTTTTCATAATCACGGCAAAGAAGCGGGCGCTTCAGTAGCTCATCCCCATTCCCAATTAATGGCTATTCCTGTTATTGACCCTGACCTGAGAAGGAGTTTAGATGGCGCAGAAGCATTTTATGTTAGCCAAGGAGAATGTGTTTATTGCGCGATGATTAATTGGGATATTAAGGACGGTCGGCGAGTTATTTACGAAAATGAAAAATTTGTTGTTCTTTGCCCTTTTGCTTCGCAGATTGCTTTTGAAGTCAGGGTTTATCCAAAAGAACACCAGCCATATTTTGAGAAAATAACTGAAGATGAAAAAAAACTTTTTGCCGAAGCGCTTCAAATTGCTTTAAGCAAGATTTATAAAGGTCTTGGCGATCCTGCTTATAATTTTTATATCCACACTTCCCCTTCTGATGAGGGCAACTATGACCATTACCACTGGCACTTGAATATTTTGCCGAAAACAGCTACTTGGGCGGGATTTGAATTGGGGGCCGGCATAGAAATTAGCACCATTGAACCGGAAAAAGCCGCGGAATTTTTAAGAAAACAATAATTAAATGCGTATCGTCCTATCTTTAATTCGTTTTTCAAACTGCTTTCAGAAATTTGAAAATTATAGTCATTTTTATGGCAGAAAATTTAACGCGGTGCCCGCTCGCGTTGAGACCTCTTACGCAACAGTTTTTCGTTGCGAAACGAAGAAATTTCGAGATGGAAATTATGAAGAACGAGGAGGTTATACTTGTGTATAGCCGACGAGTTCTGAATGATTTCCAGCCGAAATTTCAAGTTGCAGTAGAAAGGACTGTTGCGTAAGAGGCCTAAAGGCAACCGAAAACTATATTTTCCGAGAAGCGGTTAAATAAGGAATAAATAATTTGTCATTGCGAGGAGTCCGCGACGCGGCAATCTCGTATTTTTCTCCGGGATTGCTTCGATCCGCTCGCAATGACAAAAGGGCGTCATTGTATAGTTATTTATGGATATTTTTTTAGAATCTCTCGTCAGTTTTGTTATTAATATTGTCGCATCTTTGGGGTATTTGGGAATAGCCGCTTTTATGGCGGTTGAAAGTTCTTTTATTCCTTTTCCTTCAGAAATCATTGTTCCGCCGGCCGCTTATTTGGCGCAACAAGGACAAATGAATATTTTTTTGATAATTCTTGCCGGAATAGTTGGAAGTTTATTGGGAGCAATCATAAATTATGTTTTGGCGCTGACTTTAGGAAGAAAAGTTATTTATAGTTTGGCGAATCGCAAGTTCGCTAAAATCCTGTTAATTAACGAAGAAAAAATGGCCAAAGCGGAAAAATATTTTCTAAGATACGGCAATAGCTCAACTTTTATCTGCAGATTTGTCCCCGGAGTAAGACAATTGGTTTCCATCCCGGCGGGTTTTTCAAAAATGAATTTTAAGAGTTTTGTTTTTTACACTTCGCTTGGTTCGGGAATATGGGTTTTAATTTTAGCCGCTTTGGGATGGTTTTTCGGTTCAAATCAAGAAGCGCTCTCGAAACATTACTCCGAAATTTCAATATTTCTTGTCGCCGCTGCCTTAATTATATTAGCTGTCGTTATAGCAAGAAAAAGATTAAAAATTAATTCTTAAATAGGATTCAACTATGAAACAAATTCCTGTTATTATTGCTAATTGGAAAATGAATCCGGCAAGCCCGAAAGGAGCTGGGCGCCTTTTTGATGTGGTGAAAAAGGAGTTTAGGGCAATCAAAAATACAGAAATAGTAATTTGCCCTCCGTATGTTTGGCTGTTTAATATTGGAACATCAAAATATCGAAATATCTGTCTTGGCGCGCAGGATTGTTTCTGGGAAAACGAGGGCGCCTTTACGGGCGAAGTTTCCCCTTTGATGCTTAAAAATGCGGGTTGCCAATATGTGATTATTGGACACTCGGAGAGAAGAAAGTATTTTCAGGAAAGCGATGGAATAATCAACAAAAAATTAAAAATTGTTTTAAAAAATCGATTAAAGCCAATTTTATGCGTTGGCGAAGAGGCGAGGGATTCTCTTACCGAGGACGGCAAGGTGATTAATGAAATGAGTTTAGTTGTTGGCGAGCAGATTAAAAACGGCTTAAGCGGCATTCCTTCCGCGCGCGTTAACGAAATAGTAATTGCTTACGAACCGATTTGGGCGATTGGCACAGGGATTCCTTGTTCGTCTGATGACGCCATGAAAGCCGCTTTATTTATTAAAAAAACATTAGCCAATCTTTATAACCGTTCTGTTGCCGAGAAAGTTAGAATAGTTTATGGAGGGAGTATTACCAGCCAAAATGCCGCGGACTATATCAAAGAAGCCGGAACGGACGGCCTGTTGGTGGGCGGCGCTTCATTAAATGCCAGCGAATTTATCAAAATTGTTCGGAATGTGAAAGAAGTTTCCGAGTAAATTTCTGTTTCTCCTTGAATTACGAAATACTCTCTTTTGTCATTCCCGCTTTCGCTCGTGTCCCTTACAAGGGCAGCCCTTGAAGCCGAAGGGCTGCCCTTGTAAGGGACAAGAGAAGTGGGAATAATACATTGGCGCATTTTGCAATTCAAAAATTCTTATGAAATTCATTAGAGACTTTAATTTTGAAAACAAGAGAGTATTAGTCAGGGTTGATTTTAATGTTCCGGTTGGTGATGACGGCCAGGTTGACGAAACAGAAGATTGGCGATTAGAAGCTGTTTTGCCGACTATCCGTTATCTGCTTGGCCAAAAGGCCAAAATTATTCTTTTGACCCATTTAGGAAGGCCCGGCGGCAAAGTTGTGGAGAATTTGCGCTTAAATCCCGTTGCGAAAAGATTAGAGGAACTTTTAGGCAGGTCGGTAGTTAAATTTGACGATTGTCTGGGCAAAGAAGTTGAAGAACGGGTTGAAAGTATGCGCGGCGGAGAGATTTTTTTATTGGAAAATTTGCGTTTTCATATTGGGGAGGAAAATAACCGGCTGGATTTTGCCCAACAACTGGCCAAATTAGGAGAGTTTTACATTAACGAAGCTTTTGGGGTCGCGCATCGCGCCCATGCTTCAATAGTTGGATTGCCCCAATACTTGCCCGATTACGCCGGTTTGCTTTTAGAAAAGGAAATTAAAATTCTTTCAGGCGCTTTAAATAGTTCAAAGCGCCCATTGGTGGTAATTGTCGGGGGCGTAAAAATTTCAACTAAAATCAACATAATTAAAAATTTTTTAGAAAAAGCGGATGACATTCTTCTTGGAGGCGCTTTGGCTAATACGATTATAAGCGCTAAGGGATTTGCTATCGGAAAGTCCATTATAGAGGAGAATATGGTTGAAGAGATTAAGCTATTGCGAATAACCGACACCAAGCTTCATATCCCGGTGGATGTGGTCGCTTCAACTGATATGTCCGGCAAAACGGCTGGGAATATTTCTCCTGTTGCCAAAATTAAGGAAAATGAAATAATTCTTGACATAGGTCCTGATACTAGCGATCTTTTTAGCGAGATAATTTCCCAAGCAGGGACAATTATATGGAACGGTCCGATGGGGTTATTTGAAATGGATAAATTTATTTTGGGCAGCAAGAAAATAGCCCAAGCAGTGGCGCAAAGCAAAGGCTTTTCCCTGGTTGGCGGGGGAGATACTATTTCGCTTTTGGAACGGTTAAATCTGCTTGATAAAATGGGGCATATTTCTACTGGTGGCGGCGCAATGCTTGAGTTTTTAGCAGGGACGGAATTACCCGGGTTAAAAGCGTTAGGATAGGGGTTCTAAGAAATTTATAAATCGTAAATCTTAAATTTATGAACTGGAAAATTAAGCCAAAAGCGCCCAGCAATTTCTTCAAGAAATTTCCTGAATATTCTTCCTTGATTATTCAGCTTCTTTATAATCGCGGCATAAAAACTCAAAAAGAAGTAGATGAGTTTTTTAATTCTGATTATTATGAAGATATTCATAATCCTTTTCTGCTTAAAGGGATGAAAAAGGCGGTTAGGCGTATTTTAAGGGCGATTAAGAAAAAAGAAAAAATATTGATTTACGGCGATTTTGACGCTGACGGCGTTTGCTCAACAGCTATTTTATACCTAACGCTTAAGCGTTTAGGGGTTCAACGGCCGGAAATTTATATTCCCGACAGAGAAAAAGAAAATCACGGTTTAAACGAAAAAGCCATCAAAAGTTTTGCTAAAAACGGGATAAATTTAATTATTACGGTTGATTGCGGCAGTACCGATATAAAGGAAGTTGATATAGCCAATGCTTTAGGCATAGATACTATTATTACCGACCATCACGAATTAAGGGACGAGATTCCAAAAGCTGTCGCTATTATTAATTCTCTGCAAAAAAGAGACAGGTATCCTTTTAAGGGATTAGCCGGAGCGGGAATTGCGTTCAAATTGGCTTGCGCTCTTTTGTCTTCTTGTAATAAAAAATCTGAAAACGGTGAACAGGAATTTTATAAAAAGTGGCTCCTTGATTTAACGGCAATAGCAACTGTTGCCGATATGATGCCAATCATTGGCGAGAATAGGACCTTGGTTAAATATGGTTTAGGTGTTTTGGCGCAAACAAAATGGTTCGGACTTAAGGAATTAATGAATGTTTCTCAAGTTGACCCTCTGGTAATAAAGCCGTCTTCAAACGGAGAAGCTCCTTTGACCAATCTTGACACGCGCGTAATCGGCTTTGTTTTAGGTCCGCGATTAAACGCTGCTAGTCGGATGGACCACGCCAATAACGCCTTTCGGCTTCTAATTGCGAATAACAAGAAAGAGGCGCAAAAATTGGCAGAGCAAATTAACCGAAATAATTCGGCAAGGCAAAATTTGACGGCAAAAATTGTTAAAGAAGCGGAAAAGCGGATTAAGGAAAAAGAAAAAAGGGGAGAAAATTTAAAATTAATTTTTGAGGGAAGCGCGGAATGGCCTGCGGGGATAGTTGGTTTGATAGCAGGGAAAATTGCCGATAAATATTGCCGGCCGACGTTTATTTATCATCAAGATAGCAATCTTATCCACGCCTCCTGCAGGAGCGCTCTGCAAATTAACTTAATAGATACCCTTAAACAGGGAGCGCGTTTTTTTGACGATTACGGCGGACATAAGGGAGCGGCAGGATTTGAAATGAAAACAAAAAACCTCGAAAAAGCGAAAAAGTTTTTTGAAAAAATAGTTGAGAAAAAATTAGAAGGCAAAGAATTGGTTTCTTCGCTTGAAGTTGACGCGGAATTGTCACTTAATAAAATGAACTGGCAAACTTATGACGAGATTCAAAAATTTGCTCCTTTTGGACGCGGCAATTTAGAGCCAAGATTTTTGTCTAAAGAAATGGAGATTACTGAAATAAGGATGGTTGGCAACGGCAATAAACATTTGAAATTAAATTTAATAATGTTTGACAGCGGACATAAAACGGCTAAAAATTTTAAAGCAATCGCTTTTGGGCTGGGCGCGCGCGGCGAACATCTTAAAAAAGGCGATTTAGTGGATGTCGTTTTTGAGTTTATTATTAACGAATGGAACGGATACAGAGAATTAGAAATGAAAATAATTGATTTGAAATTATCAGGAAGATAACATTAGAAATATATTTTTCATCTACCATAAAATTTCCCAGCGAGAAATTTTATTGCTGATAAATGCTTGCTCTTTGCCTTTGACAAAACCATGCCCGCTCGCATTTCTATGCCACTGAAAAATATATTACTTAAGTGTAAGAATTAGCCGCGTTGTTTACAGTTTAAGTTAGGTTTATTTTAGCGTCCTTTTTTACCATTTTATCATTCCCGCTTCTCTCGTCCCTTACAAGGGCAGCCCTTGAAACCGAAGAAAGAACAAGGGCAGCCCTTGAAGCCGAAG
>JAYEKG010000024.1:0-20150 GCA_034660935.1 Patescibacteria group bacterium | reverse complement strand
AATTATGCAAATAACTTGTTTACAAGAAAATTTAAAAAAAATATTAAACATTGTTGAAAGAATTATTGGCCGAAATTTAACACTACCTATTTTAAATAATATTCTTTTAATTGTAGAAAAAAATAAATTAAAAATATCATCAACAAATTTAGAAATAGGTATTAATTGTTGGTTGAATGGAAAAATTGAAAAAGAAGGTAGTATTACTGTGCCAGCTAAATTAATTAGCGCTTTTATTAATAATTTGCCAAATAAAAAAATAACATTAAAATCTAAAAATAACCAATTAGAAGTTAAATGTGAAAATTTTAAATCAATTATTAATGGGTTAAACGCTGATGATTTTCCAATTATTCCTCAAATTACAGCTCCTCCGTTAATAAAAATTAAAAGCGGCGTATTAAAAAATAATTTTGCGCAAGTAGTGGAAATGGTTTCTTTTTCGGAATTAAAACCTGAAATAACTGGAATATATACAGAATTTGATAATAATTTAATTAAATTAGCTGCTACTAATAGTTTTCGCTTAGCAGAAAAAGTTATCGAAACTAATAATAAAATAAGCAAACAATCTATTATTATTCCGCAAAAAACAATCCAAGAATTAATTAGGATTTTAGGAGAAGAAGATACTGATGTAGATATAGTTTTATCTAATAATCAAATTTTATTTAATTTGGGTAATATTCAAATAATTTCAAAATTAATAGATGGACAATACCCAGATTATCAACAGATTATCCCTGATAAATTCCAAACTCAAATAGTAATAAATAAAGCAGATTTAATTAATAATATTAAAATAGCTAGTTTATTTAGTGAAAATAATAATAATATTAATTTTTTAATTAAACCAACTCAATCAATTGTGGAAATTTCAGCAAAAAGTGGAGATATTGGAGAAAATAAGTCGCAGTTGGAAGCTAAAATTGAAGGAAAAGGATTAAATATAATATTAAATTCCCGTTATTTTTTAGACGGGCTAAATAATATATTTAGTGATAAAGTAATAATAGGATTAAATGGCGATACAAAACCTGTAACAGTAAGACCATTTAAAGACATAAGTTATACTTATATAGTAATGCCTATTAAAATATAAAACATAAAATATAAAACACAAAAAACCCAATAAATATTGGGTTTTTTGTGTCTTATAAGATTTTAAATTTAATAAATTGTTTTTATTTCTACTTCGTCTTCTTGTTTATTAAAAACAGTATCATAAGCGCGAACTTTAATTATTTGCTTAGAAGAATTGGTTAAATATGGAAGCATATTAAAACTAATAAAATATGGCTTTATAGTATCAGCGCTAATTAATTGGTTATTAAAAAAGAAATCAACTTGTTTTATCCCTAAAGGCGCTTTTGCTTCCACTTCAATAGTTAAAACAGGTTGGCTGATTAAATTATTTTGTTTTGGCGAAGTAATTTTTATTTCTGGTTGATTTTCTAAAGTATGAATATCATCATATTTAGCCGGCGGATTTTGATTATAATAAACATTATTAACGCGCGACTGTTTTAACGCCCATTCTAAAACAGGGGTTTCCCAATTTTGGAATTGAGAATCTTGGATTGATTGGGCGAGATAATATAAAACACAATGAACCTCTTGATAGATATTTTCCTTAATTAAATTAGGAGGAGTTAATTCTGTGGCTAATTTTTTAGAAATTTTATCTATCTTGATTTTATTATTATAAGTAATTTCCCCGTTAAGCATTGGAATAGAGCTACTGGAAATTGGTTCAGGAGAAGTAAAGTTTTCTATGTTTTTAGGGAGAGTGAATTGATTGTTATTCTGGGAGCTTTGCCTAAAGGATTTATTAAATTCTTGGCTATTGTTTAAGATATTATTATTATTTGTTTTAATTTTATACGCCTCTTTCATAAAATTATTCCAGATAGGAGCGGCAACATAAAGTCCGGCTGCGCCCTTTTTCATTTTTTTAGTAAAATCATTATTACCCGCCCAGACACCAACAACTAAACTTGGAGTGTATCCAATTGTCCACCCGTCGGTATAATTTTGCGTGGTTCCTGTTTTAGCGGCAGCGGGGCGGTCTGGTAAATAAAGTTTTGAATAATTTCCAAACATTGGCGCTCGCGCGGCTTCATCTGAGAGAATATCTGTAATTTGAAGAGCTATTTGTTTATCTAAAACCTCTACCGTTTTGTTGTAATATTCTTCTAATATATTTCCTTCTGTATCCTCTATTTTAAGAATAAGGGTTGTTGGGTGTTTTACGCCTTCGGTGGCAAAAACGCCGTAAGCGGCTGTTTCATCTATTAATTTAACTTCTCCGCCCCCTAAAACAAGCGACAAGCCGTATTGTTGCCTATCCTTAAGGGTAGTTATTCCCATATCTTGGGCTAGATTTATTGTGTCGTTAACTCCGGCTAAATAAAGAACCTTAACAGAAGGAAGGTTGATTGATTGGGCGAGAGCGTCTCTAAAAGTAATTGGTCCCCTAAATTTTAGGTCATAGTTATTTGGCGCGTATTCCGTCCCTTGCCCCGGTCCGAATTTCCCAAAACTGGTCGGCAGGTCAAATAAAACACTTTCAGGAGAAAAACCCTTCTTAAAAGCGGCCGCGTAAGCGAACGGCTTAAAAGAGGAACCAGGCTGCCTATATGGACTAGTGGCGACATTGAATTGGTCTTCTTTGTAGTTTTTTGAACCGACCAACGAAAGAATTTGTCCTGTTTTTGGGTCTATTGCCACCAGCGCGGCATTATCAGCGCTATAATTCTTTTCATTTTCTATCACCCCTTCATTTATTGTTTTTTCTGCTAATTGCTGGAGATCCCAATCTAAGGTGGTATATACTTTTAATCCAGCCATATCAATATTAGTGTAAGTTTGACTGTATTTTTCTTCTAAATATTCCTTAACCATTGTAACAAAATGGTGCGCCTTAAGGTTTGTTTTAGATGTGTATTGTATTTTTTCTTCTTTCGCGCTCGCGGATTGTTCTTTTGATATGTATCCAAACTTAACCATTCTATCTAAAACATATTCCTGCCTGTTTTTAAGTTCTTTTGGATGAGAACCGTAAGGAGAATAATAACTTGGCGCTTTAGGCAGGGATGCCAGTAAAGCTGCTTCGGACAAGGTTAATTCTTTTGCCGGCTTATTAAAAAAAGTCCAACTAGCGGACTCTATTCCGTAGGCGCTTGAACCATAAGGAACCTGATTAAGATAAAAGCCCAAAATCTCATTTTTTGTGTATTTTCTTTCTATTTCTATAGCCAAAATTGCTTCTTTAATTTTTCTAGAATAGGTTCTTTCTGATTGAGGCCCGCCTAAATAAGCGTTTTTAATAAATTGCTGGGTAATAGTGGAACCGCCTTGGGATATTTTTTTTCTATTTAAATTAGCCCAGGCCGCCCTTAAAATTCCTTTCCAATCCAGTCCGATGTGATGGTAAAAATTGTCGTCTTCAATAACAATAGTTGCGTTTTTAACAGATTGCGGAATTTCTTTAAAGGGAATAACTGTTCTTTTTTCTTCTCCATGGATGTCGTAAAGAATTATTTGTCCCGTCCGGTCGTAAATTTTTGTTGATTCAATAATGCGCCGCTCTTCCATTTTAGCGGGATTAGGCAGGTCCTTGGCAAAGTAGGCAAAAACGCCGATTATTCCCAAAACGAAAAAAACTCCGCAAAAAGCGGCAAACCCAAACAACATCCTGACGATTTTCCATTTTTTTCTTCGAACCATATAAGAAATTATAAATCTATTATCTTATTATTTCAAGGTCTAATCCTCAATGGTCGGCTATGTCGGCTATGCGATAGCCGACTGATTGCTTTTTGGGCGGAGTTGGTGGTATATTGAAGATATGTCTTTATCTATCGGAATTGTTGGTCTGCCTAATGTGGGGAAGTCAACACTATTTCAAGCGATTACAAAAAAACAAGTTGAGCGCGCCAATTATCCTTTTTGCACAATTGATCCCAATGTGGGCGTAGTTAAAGTTCCCGATGAAAGAGTAGATAAACTTGCGGAATTAAGCGGTTCCGCCAAGAAAATTTATACGACGGCAGAGTTTGTTGATATTGCCGGATTAGTAAAAGGAGCGAGTCAGGGAGAGGGGTTGGGCAATAAATTTTTGGCGAACATTAAAGAGACAGACGCGATAGTGTATATTTTGCGTTGTTTTCGGAACGAAAAAATAATCAATACTCAATCAGAGATAAATATTTTAAAAGATAAGGAGATTTTGGACGCAGAAATGGCGTTAAAAGACCTATCGTCAATGAATAAAATAATCGGCGGGTTAGAAAAAAAAATTAAGGCGAATAACAAAGAAGCAGTGAAAGAAGCTAATATTTTAAAAAAGGCGCGCGATTTTTTGGAAAAAGGCGCTGTTTTAATTCGTCAAGATTGGAAAGATGAGGAATTAAAAACACTCAATAGTTATCAGTTTTTAACAATGAAGCCAAGGCTATGCCTGTTGAATGGAAATGAAAAAGATATTTCTGAAAAAACAATAGAATTGTTTAGAAAAAACAAATGGCGTTTCTTGATTATAGACACCTTAACAGAGTTGGAAGCAACTGATTTTAGCGGTAAAGAGAGAATGTCTTTAGGGCTGCCAGAAGAGCCGCGAATCAACGCTTTAATAAAAGAATCATACAAACTGCTTGATTTAATAACTTTTTTAACCACAGGCCGGGACGAGACGCGCGCTTGGATGCTCAAAAAAGGAAAAACGATTCAACAAGCGGGAGGCGTAATTCATAGCGATTTTGAGGAAAAATTCATAAAAGCGGATGTAATTAACTGGAAAGAATTAATTGAAGCGGGCGGTTTTGAAAAAGCCCGCGAAAAAGGGCTTATCAGAACGGAAGGAAGGGAATATATAACGCGGGACGGGGATGTGGTTGTAATTAAGAGCGGCGCGTAAAATCTTTTCAGAGGTTCGCCCTCTGAAAATCTCCGATTTGCTTGATTGCTTGAAATTTTATCCTTTCGCCAAAAAGTTAGGGGCGAAAAATTTTTTAATTTTAATAAATCGGACTGGTTTTATTTGAAATCCCCTATAAACGACTTGAGTCACTTGAGTCGCCCAAGGGTTTAATTTTTTGTAGTCCGTTTCGTCCAAGATTGAATTAAGGGTTAGAACGCGGCAAAGGCGGCGATTAGGGCTAAAATGGGACTTTTTTAAAGGAACGCCGTCTGCTAATAAAAATTCTTTATTATTCTTAAGGTGGCACAGGTCATAACCGGGCCGAAGATATTTTAATTTGTTTTTTTTGGTTAATTTGTAAATACCCGCTCTTAGCTGCCGATGGTTTCTTGCCCAGCGTCCTGTTATATTTCGAATAAACATATGCGCCCCCCTTTTTTCTTGGCGCATTGATTTGTTAATTGCCTTAATATCCATTTGATAATCAATGCCTAAAAATTCCAAAACATGGCAGGCAAGAATAGGAACTTCGTTGTTTAAGGCTTGCGCCATATTGATTGTCGGAAGCGTGCCAACAAGACGCGGGTTGCACTCAACAACATAAAGTTTGCCTGTTTTTTCGTTTAAAATAAAGTCAAGGCCAAAAATTCCCTTATAGCCGAGTTTCTTAAAATATTCCCCAATTTTTTCCGTGTATTCGTATGCTTGTTTTGAAATAGATTCGGGAAAGCGCGAACTTGTCCAATCATGTCCGCAAAAAAGCCCGGAACCTTTTTCAGGATTGTAAAGTTCAGGAATATCCAAGACCTGGTGTTGAAGAGATGTTGTTAAAATACCGTGTCTAGTCACGCATCCAGCGATACTTGGAGAAGAACCCTTGATAAACTGCGCGACAATAACTTTGTTTGTCGCTTTGATGTTGTGTTCGTCATCCTCGTTCCATGTCGAGCCCAGTTTGCTGATTGCTTTATTAAAGTCGGCGTGGCTGTTAATGAAAAAAGTTCCCTTTCCGCCGCCTCTTGTTGGATGCTGAATAACAAAGGGCAATCCGTATTTATTCATCAGGTGTCCGTAATGCAATTTATCTATAGAAGAAGTCTTCCCCTGGGGAACGGGAACGCCGATTTCTTGAAGTATTTCCCTGAATTTAATTTTGTTTTCTAAAAGTTCTTTTCCAAAATGAAAAGGATTAGCCATTAACTTCCAGTCATTTTCCTCACAGGTTTTTTCCATTTTTTGAGACGGCTTATAAACAAGTAAAAAAGGACCAGGTCTATTTGGGTTTTTACCGGCAATTTTTTCAATATATTGTTTTGTTTTGGGTATCCGACTAATAACAGTAGTGGCGTTTCGCGGTTCTCTGATGTGTTTTGTCCCCATTCCTTTTTCTAGAAAAAGAATTTTAATATCTTCTTTGATTAACTTCGTATCCAAGCTGTGCCGCAGGGCGATAATCCGATAATCGGGAATAATTTTTTCTAAGCCCAGTCGGTCAAAAGCGTAAACACCCGCTCCAAATATAAGCGGCTTATTAATATCAAAGAAATCTTTTAATGTTTTAAGGTTTTTGATAATCATTTTTGTCCTCTCATAAAAACATTTTTGGCCGGATCAACTAAAAATCTTTTTAGGTCCCGGCGGCCAATAATGATATCATATTTCATTTCTGTCCGGTCGGCTACAAATGCTTCCGCGCTGACCAGCCGTTTATCTAAGATAAAAGAAAGGTTAATGATAAGCCTTTCTTCGGCGCCTAATGACCCTCTTACTTTTTTATAACCAACAACTCTGTTAATAATTCCCAGTTGTTCGGCTATGTTTTTACAGATGGTTGTTCTATACGCTCCGGTGTCAATTTTTGTCATAGTTGGGTATTTGTTTTTTTGCGCGTCAAGAATTTCAATTGGTTCGTTAATGCCAATTACTTTTCTTCCCGAGATTTCTTCTAATTCTTCTTCTATATCGCCGCCGAAAAGATCCTGGGCGATGCTTACGCTTTTGCTCGCGGTCTTAATTTTTAGACCCTTAACCCTTTTTAAGCGTTCGTTAAGGGGCGCCATATTTGCTATTTGAATGGATAGGCCAGGACGGGCGTTGAGTTCCAAAATAACAGGCCCTCTTTCTCGGTCAATGGCGATATCTACTCCGAGAAACCCAATTTTGGTTGCTTGTTGGGCATAAATTGCCATTCTTAAAACTTCTTTCCATTCGGGAATTTGAATCCCGCTAAGAGGCAGTTTTGTTTCCGGAGAGTATTCAATTAATCTGTCCCGATAAATAGCCGTGGTGGTAACCCCCGCGCCCATATCTATCCCAACGCCAATACCGCCCAAGTGGAGGTTTGCTTTTCCGCCAGATTCTTTTGTCGGCAGGCGCATTTCAGCCATCACGGGGACGGAGTTATAAACAATAATTCTAATATCTGGAATGCCGCGATAAGAATATGGCTTAAAAAGCTTAAGAAGTTTTACTCTCTCCTCAAAAAAAGCTATGTCCTGTAACCCTGTTCGCGAGAAATTTCCTTCTAAAATATTAAGAATATGGCTCTCAAGGTCCCTGTTGTTTATCTGTTTTCTGTTTGCTTTAACCCACGGATAAGGAAATTTCTTTTTACGCCCGTAAACAATTAAGATGCCTTCGCCACCAAACCCTTGGTTTGGCTTAAGGACAAAAGTTGGCGGAAGAGATGCCCAATCAAATTCTCTTAAATCCTTAATTTGGCGGATAATTGAAAATGTTTCAGGAACAGGTAAGCCGGCTTTTTTCAAAATTCTTTTTGCCGTGAGTTTTCTGTCCGCAATACGAACAGCCCTCAGGTTATTAGAGGGCCGAAGATAGGTTAAATTACGGGCGTTCAAGCCCAGAATATATTTACTTTTTCCGAGAGGACTCAACATACTTGATTAATTCTCTGAACCGAAAGTATTCATAGAAACGGAGGCCCGTCCATCTGCCCAAGAAAATATTAATTACAATGGCCGTAAAAAAAACCCAAAAGGGATAAAAGAAAACTATATTTTGCAGCCACGGCCAGCTAGCCACCCAATAACAGATTATGGAAAGAGCTAGCGTTTCTGATGTTAAAATAATCGCTTTTCTCGCTCCTCTTTCTATTTGGGCGGCAACGAACTTTTCAACCAAAGTTATCATAATTAAAATAGCAAAAATAGAAGCGGTAATTAGTCCGCCTCTGTTAGTATATGCGCCGAGCCCAAAAACGGCTAAAATTGCTAAAGCTACTAATGTTAAGACGATAGCGATGCGGGGAAGATAAAGAAGGCGGCTTTTCTTAACCATAAATCTTGCTAGTGTTCCGATTAAAAGGATGGTTATAAAAAAAGCCAGGCCATATTTTAGGCCAGTGCTTAAAAACGCGAAGGAAAGAATTAAAGGAGTGTAAATGCCGAATCCTTTGATTCCAATAATTTGGCGCGCGAAAGCGATAATTGTTGCGACGAGAGGGAGCATTAGAAGAAACACAACTGTTTCTTGGGGAACCCCCTGATTGACCATGTATTGTGTAATAAAAGACATAAAATTAAAAATTATTTGTATGAGCGCAACAGATGGCGATAGCTAACGCGTCAGCGGCGTCATCTGGTTGCGGAATTTCTTCTAAATTAAGAATGGTTTTAACCATTTGCTGGACTTGTTTTTTATCGGCTCGACCGTATCCCGTAACAGCTTGTTTAACCTGAAGAGGGGTATACTCAAATATAGGAATGAGCATTTTTGACGCCCTAAAAAGAATTACTCCCCGCGCTTGGCTGACCTTAATTACTGTTTTGGCATTCTTGAAAAAGAAAATATCCTCAACGGCTATTTTTTGGGGCTTGTGTTTGTTGAGCAATTTAACAAACTGTCGGTCTGTTTCTTTGAGTCGCTCGGCTGTGGTCAACGACGGTTCGGTTAGGATACAGCCGTAATCAATTATTTCTAGTCCGTTTTTTTCGCTTTCAATAACGCCGTATCCCGTAATGGTCGTTCCCGGGTCAATGCCAATGATAATCATATTTTACGCATGTTTCAGCAGAGATAGAATTAACTTTCAAAGAGACGTAAATTTTTTTCCAGCGAAAAAATTTACTCGGCTTCCAGCAAAATTTTCCGAAGACGGAAACCAAGCAATTTTGCTTCCAGACGCTTTTGAAAGCCAATTCTATCTCTGCTGAACTGACACGCTCATTATTTTAAATTGCTGTATATTTCCTGAACATCATCATTTTCTTCTAGTTCTGAAAAAAGTTTTTCTAGTTGATTTACGGATTTCTGTTCAGTTATTTCTAAAGGATATTTCGGTATCCATTCATTTCCTTTTTTATCAAAAAGATATATAACACTTCCGCCTTCGGCTAATTTCCCTCCAAATTGTTTCAGAGTATGCCTAATTTCAGCAATTGTTCTATTTTTATTGTCAGTAATTATTTCAATTATAATCGCTACGCCTGAAGGACCATACGCTTCGTAAATTATTTCTTCCATTCTCTCTTCTTCTGCATCGCCCGAACCTTTTTTAATTGCCCGTTCAATATTGTCCTTGGGCATATTTTCTTTGCGCGCGGCGTCAATCGCCATCCGCAAGCGAGGATTCATTTCTGGGTCGCCACCGTCTTTTGCGGCAATACTAATTAGACGAGATAGTTTACTAAAAATCTTTCCGCGCTTAGTGTCGGCCGTTCCTTTTTTGTGTTTGATAGTTGAAAAATGACTGTGCCCACTCATATTTTTGTACCTTCTTCTGAATATAATTTATCCCATTTACTAGATTGGGAGCGATTATATTTTTTATTTCGCCAGAAAATATTATTTTTTAAAATTTCTATCCTTTTTCTCTTATCTGAATGCTTAAGATAAGGGTTAAGTAAGTCAATTAGTTTTAGAAGACTATCTTTGCGATGAATCCATATCCCAAAAATATTTTTATTACTTATCGTGCCTCTTACATCCCTTGTTCCTTGCTTGCGAACTATTTGGGAAGGTCGGAGAAAGATTCCTAACTCAATTAATTTGCTCCGAATTTGATAAAGGATGTTTTTATCTTGCGATCTAATACTAAAAATTGCATTACCTCCGCATAAACAAAAAGTACCTTCAGCGTCTGTATATCCTGCCAAGAACGCAGCAAAATAATTTGTATTTTCTAAAATCCAAGATTCAATTAAATCTTTTTTACTTAACAAAAAATCAAAAGTTCTATTAAGAGAGCAGCGAATACAAACGGCATCTTTTCGATCTGGTTTGCTTTTCCATATATGTCCATAAGATGAAAAACATTGTTCTACCAATTTAATTTGTTCCGGTTTAGTTGAACTAACATTAACAAAAATAGTAGAACTGTTTTTACTTGCTGATCTTGCATGAAGGTCTCCTTGTCTAAATCCCATTAGATATGCTTTTTCTTCTGAGTTGCCATTAAAATCATACCGTGGATATTTGGGTTTATTAGATAACGGAAGCGCTTCTTGAATGCTTCTAATTGGGATCTTGTATTTTCTTAGTTCGTTACGAATATAACTAGGGCTGCAATTAAATTCTTCAGCGATTTTACAAGAGGACAATTTATTTTTCAGATAAAGTTTTTTTAATTCTTTTTTTGGAATATTAATATTGAACAGTAATTTCCTTGCCTCGGATTTTGTCCTAATTCTAATATCGTATTTTTTTAAAAGATGTCGGATATATTCTGGTCCGCATTGATAAATCTCAGCAATCTTAGGAGAAGATATTTTGCGAATTTCGTACAATTTCTGTAATTTGTTTGGCGTAATTTTGATAGATTCCACGGTTCTAAATAACTATGATTTACTGCTATTATAGTATCATTGTCAAGAAAGCGGGTCAATAAAAAAACCAAAATTTATTTTCCGAGATTGTTGAAAGGCAAATTTTGGTTTTTTAACTATTTTGGTCTTTTGATTTTAAGGGCGTCACTTATGTATCTCATTATATACAACCCTATTTTTTTGTTTGCCGCGTCCTTTCTTTTTATTAATTTGCCTTGCTATTTTTTTAGTTTTTTCTGTTCTGTTGTCGAAAAGTTCATCTAGAACAATTTCAAAAATGTCATAGGCATCCATAATATCATCAATTTTAATATCATCAGAATGACTTCCAGTATTTCCCAACCACTTGATTGCAAAAAATAAATCCTTAAGGTCTGAATATTTTATAGGTAACAACTCTATTCGCCTATGGGGATTTATTAAAAACCTTTTTCTTTTTTTGATTTCAAACCTTTTAACTTTTAAATAATCAAGAAGTTTTTCAAGGGCAATTCTAAGGTGGTTTGATGAAGAGGAGGGACTTGCGAAAAAGAGTTTAAAAGATTCCGCAATTGACGATTTTATATCGCTTGGTGTATTTTTTGCAATTTTAAAAATATTTAAATGGGGAAGGAAAAATTTTGGATGAAAGTAATCAAAATATTGAATGCCGTCAGGATTATCATATAAATCATATGTTGGTTCATAGTCAACTGAACCAGTACCCAAACTTACAATAGTGTCTTTACAGGCTGGATTTGTACAAATGAACTCGCATAAATAGTTATATTCAATCCACTCCGGTTCCCAGTCATTGCGCTTGCGTACACCAAGAGAACGTTTCGATTCATTATATTCAAAACTACCTTCTTTGCCTTTAAGAATTCCTTTATCGCAAGTCGGACACCCCCATTGGGGCGGATTTCCTTTATAAAATGGGACTTTATAAATTTTTCGATCTACTGGTATAATAAAAAATAGGTTTTAGAGTCAAGATGCATTTAATTCATTTTTTATTTTTTTCTTTCATTTTACAAAAACCATTTTTTATTTTCAGTTTAATAAAACAACAACCATATTAAAAACAAAACTATCCCACCCCCAATACTAACAATCAACATATAAACTATTATACCCATTGCCTCTATTAAATCCTCTAAAAATTCAACCATATATTTGGGCAAAATAAGCAACTAGAAAACTAATTATGGCCCATATTAAAAGTAGAAAGAATACGACCCTTGGTTTTAATATATCTTTCATTTTACTTATTTTTATTATTATTTAGATTGTTTTTTAATAACCAAAATTCCAGCAACAATCAACATGGCTCCGATAGAAATTCCTATAAGAACATCAGAAGAATAAAAATACGCTATACCTTCCAGTTCTTGCTCGAAGTCGAAAGACAATCCTCCTTTGCCATATGCGCGATAAGAAAAACTGAAAATATTGTGAACAAATAAACCAGATCCAATTACTAACATTATTTCTCCTAAATATTTCTTGATAAATCCAATAAGTTGTTTAATTTTTTCTTTCATTTTTTGTTCTAAAAATTACCTAATTTAATTTTAGTTTATTGGGCGAGCATAAGTCAATAGAATGGCATTAATTAGCGGATTGCCTTTCTCTTCGCAAGCATAATCAATCCCCAGCTGGCAAAGAGAGAGGCGGAGATTATTATTGAGATAATTAAAATTAATTTTGATTTTTGGTTTGATCGGGCGGATTGGGCGAGGGATGTGGTTTGGCTTTGATGGGCGGGGCTGATTGTTTCTTGCGCGGTTGCGCTTAAAATAATTTCTTTTTTGTTTTCAGTGTTTTCTATCGGCGCGTTTAAGGCGGAAAAACTTTGGATTTGGTTAAGATTAACGCTAACTCCGTTTTCTGGCAGAGTTTGGGTTTGCAGGACAATAGGTTCGGGATTGTTAGCGGACAGATTTTTTTCTTCCGCGTTTAATTTGTTAGAGCTGATAATATTGGCCGCGCCGGGCGTGGGGGTTTTGGTCCAAAAATAGTCAGAACCGTCAAAAGCGATTGAAAATCCCTGTTTCTTTTCCGCTAAATAACCAACTTCTGCGGATAGAGAGCCATCAGGATAAAATAACCGAACTTGGTCATTGTCATTGTTTAAAGAGATTTTTGTAATCGGCCTTATTAAAACTAAAAACTGATTAGGCGCGATTAAGCTGTTTGCCGGAAAAGTAAAAGGCGAACTTCCGCCCTCTTGGTCGTCTAATTGCCAGCCGCTCAAATTGGCAATTTGCTCGCCTTGGTTAAACAATTCAATCCATTCGTTTTCCGTGTCTTTCCCTTCGGGGTTGGGCATAAATTCGCTGATAACGACAGATTGATTATAAATATTAACAGTAATAATATCCAAATCAGAAAATTCCCCGTCATTAACCATCAAGCTTGTCATATATTGTCCGGGATAAAGATAAGTATGTTTTGGGGATTGTTCGGTGTCGGTTGCTCCGTCCCCAAAATTCCAAAAATAGGTCAGCGTATCGCTATCGGGGTCGGAAGACAAAGAGCTGTCAAATATTATTTCCTGCCCAATTAAAGCTGTAATATCCGTTCCGGCATTAGCGATAGGAGAATTGTTAGCGGCGGGCTGGGAAGTTGGCTGGCTGGCGGATATTTCTTCCTCTTGTTCTTCTTCATCCGTCGGTTCTTCGTCGGATGTTTCTTCCGACAGAGTTTCCGCGCCTTCGCTATTTTCTGATTTTGGCGTTCCGCCAGGATTTAAACTTGTTTGCCAATTGTCAGGTATTCTTTCCATTGTTTGTTTTGTGTCGTTATTGCCGGCGAACCATCCGTCAGAACAATCAACTTGGTCAATTAAAACATTTTCAGCGTTTCTTAATTCTAAATTCTCTCCGGTGTTGCCCAACGCGCCCGTATAAATTTGGTCGGCGGTAATTCCCGCAACCGATTCATCATTTGTTCGCTCCAATAAAAAATAGCCATTAGCGGCTATATTTTCTTCCAAAATAATTTCAGGCGTTCCGTCGCCCGCTTCCAAGGTCCATCCGATCAAATCAATTTCCGTTCCGCTTTTGTTATACAGTTCAATCCATTCATCAGCGCTTGAAACATCATTTCCCATCCAAGCAACTTCATTAATTATAACATTTGCGGCATCGGCGAAAGAAGGGAAACAGAAAACAAAAAAAAGAAATAAAAAAAAGATAAATTTTATATAAAAATTATTTTTTAACATAATTAATAAAACAACCTATCCCCTTCCTCGCATTTAATTCCCAGATGGTCGTAGGCGAGTTTGGTGGCGACGCGGCCGCGGGGAGTGCGGGCAAGAAAGCCCATCTGGAGGAGATATGGCTCGTGGACATCAGCGATTGTTTCGGCCTCTTCGTTGCTAGACGCGGTCAGGGCTTTTAAGCCAACGGGACCGCCGTTAAATTTTGTGATGATGATTTTCAAAAGATGGCGGTCGGCCGGTTCAAGCCCGTATTGGTCAATCTCCAACATAGCCAGCGCTTCTTTAGCGGCTGTTGCGTTGACAATTCCATTGCCTCTGACTTGGCTATAGTCCCGGACTCTTTTCAAAAGGCGGTTTGCCACACGAGGTGTTCGCCGCGCCGAGTTAGCGATAATTTTTAACGCTTCGTCTTGATTTATTTCTATCTTAAGAACTTTTGCCGAACTGGCGATAATTTTTTCTATTTCCTGCTGTTCATAAAAATTTAGGCGGTAAGTCGCGCCAAATCGTCCCCGCAAAGGGGAAGAAATAAGTCCGATTCTTGTTGTCGCGCCGATTAAAGTAAAGCGGGGCAGTTCCAATTGAAGCGTTCGCGCGGATGGCCCTTTGCCGATAATGATATCCAATGAAAAATCTTCCATAGCGGAATAAAGCGTTTCCTCTATGGTTTTATTAAGGCGGTGGCATTCATCAATAAAAAGAATGTCGCTGTCTTGCAGATTTGTTAAAATAGAAGCTAAATCGCCAACTTTCTCAATTGCCGGCCCGGAAGTGATTTTTATATTTCCGCCCATTTTTCGGGCGATAATATGCGCCAAAGTGGTTTTCCCCAGCCCGGAACTGCCGTATAATAAAATATGTTCAATAGCTTCGCCTCTTTTTTGGGCGGCTTCAATAAGAACGCTCAAATTGTTCTTAATTTTTTCTTGGCCGACATAATTTTCAAAAGAGCGAGGACGCAAAGCTGTGTCCAGATATTTATCTTCTGTTATTTGTTCCGATGAAGTGAGCATAGTTGATATGTTAAATCTCCAATGTTTAACAGGTTATTTCTTGGTTTATGCCGAAAAAACTTGACAAACATTATTTAATCTGATATGATACGGCAAATGGAGATAATTTGTCTCCATTTTGAATTGAACAATTTACAACCTTCGCTAACCTGCGGGTAAATAGAATCTTATATTTATATTGATTCTCTGGGATTTTCTCTTAGTTTTTGGGTGTTTTGGTTTCGACTGAAGCATTCCTCGGAAAAATCTTTCTCTCTGTTCTCAGGCAGAGATCTTTTGCCTGCAGATTAGCGAAGGTTGTTTTTTATTCTGCAAAGGCTCGGCTTTTGCAGAATTTTTGTTAACCGGTCGCTCTTTCTATATCTTCCAATGTCGTTAATCCGCTTAACGCTTTCAACAGTCCGTCCTGATAGAGAGTAAGCATGCCTTTGTCTATTGCTTCTTTTTCCAGCTCAGCGGGGCTGGCCGAAGAAGTAATTTTCTTTTTTATTTCTTCATTAACGGCCAAAACTTCAAATATTCCTATTTGTCCTTTATACCCCCTCTTGTTGCATTCAGCGCATTGTCCCGGCTGATATAATTCTATTTTCTTAATTTTATTTCTATAAGAAGCAGGCATTGCTTTAATTTCTTTTTTAATTTTTGCCATAATTTCAGGAGGAATTTTCATTGGTTTTTTGCATTTTTGGCAAAGCTTTCTAACTAATCTTTGGGCGACAACCGCTCTAAGAGAAGAGCTGATATCATTTGGTTTAATATTGAGATTAGTTAATCGTTGAACCGCTTCAGCGGCGCCGTTAGTGTGGAGCGTTGTCAAAACCAAGTGTCCAGTCAAAGCCGCTTGCACGGCCGCCTGGGCTGTTTCTGCGTCTCTAGTTTCTCCGAGCATAATAATATTTGGATTTTGCCGAAGCAAAGCCCTCAAGGCCTCAAGAAAAGTATATCCTTCTTCAACGCTAACTTGCGTTTGAATAACGCCTTTAAGCCGATATTCAATCGGGTCTTCTATGGTAAAAATTTTAACTTCCGGGCGATTAAGCTTGCTAAGAATGGAGTATAGGGTAGTTGTTTTTCCCGCGCTTGTCGGGCCGGTAACAAAAATGATGCCGTTAGGCGATTTAATCGCTTTTTCAATAATTTCTAATTGTTCTTGCCTGATGCCGATTTCTTTTAGCGATAAGGCGGCGACATCCGATTTTAGGATTCTAATAATAACGGATTCTCCGTAGCCGCTGGGAATAACCGAAACTCTTGTGTCGCAGGATTTTCCGTCAAAGTATTCTATTTTAAACCGGCCGTCTTGCGCTTTCTTGTGAACATCAATTTTCATTCCGGCTAATTCTTTTATTTGAGCCACCATCGGCAAAAATAGTTCTTTTGAAATTTGGGCTATTTCTTCAAGAGCTCCGTCTATTCTTAGCCGGATTTTAAAAGTATTTTCTTCGGCTTCCATATGAATGTCGGAAGCGTTAAATTGTATGGCGGCGGCGAACAGCCATTCGGGCAGTTCTTCCATTTTTATTTGGCCAAGTTTTTCTTGGATTTTTTTATCGCCCAAAACAAGCCCTTTCGCCCATTCGGCGATTTTTTCGCTGATAATTGACGCTCTGGTTAGCGTTGACATAATCGCTTTGCCGTAAAGTTGTTCAATGTGTTCAGGGGAACCGATTACTCTTTGAGTTTCTTCAATTGTTGTTGTTCCCTCCACTACGCGGAGCATTGCGTCTTGCATTAAAGTAATCATGCCTTCTTCCATCGCCTTCGCTGTCAGGTCAAGCGAGGTTGCCCCTTTAATTATTAATTTTTCAATACTTTCGCTGATGGTGAAAAATTCAAAGACCCCTATTCTCCCTTTGTATCCCAAGCCGTGGCATTCGGGACATCCCCGCGCTTTGTAAAATGTCGTTATTTCTCTGGGAATATCAATGCCGGATTTCGGTGAAATCAAGGAAAATATTTTTTTAGCTGTTTTTACTTCGTCGGGAGACGGAGAATACGCTTCTTTGCATTTTGGGCAAAGCCGCCTCATTAATCTTTGCGCTATAACCAAATTGACGGCTGTGGGGATAAAAGACGGTTTTATTCCCATATCGGTTAATCGCGGGATAGCTCCGGCGGCGTCGTTAGTGTGGAGCGTGGAAAATACCATATGTCCGGTTAACGCGAACCGAATAGCTATTGCCGCGCTTTCGCCGTCCCTTATTTCGCCGACCATTAAAGCGTCGGGGTCTTGGCGAACAATCGCTTTAAGCGCTTGGGTAAAATTTTGGCCCTTGCGCTTGCTGATTTGGGTTTGAACAATTCCTTTCAACCGATATTCGACGGGGTCTTCAACGGTGATAATTTTATTACCCGGTTTATTGATGTAATTGAGACAAGCGTATAATGTGGTTGTTTTTCCCGAACCTGTTGGGCCTGTGGTTAAAACCATTCCATTCGGGCGCGTAATTTGGCTTTTGATTATTTCAGAGAGCTCTTGTCTAACGCCCAAATCGGCTAATTCCAGTTGTATGGCAGATGAGCCCAAAAGCCGCATAACAACGCTTTCACCATAACTGCTGGGCAAAACAGAAACCCTTAAATCAATACTCTTAACGGTTTTTTTATTTTTCGTGATTACAATCGTGAAACGGCCATCTTGCGTAGTGTCATGAATATTTAAAAGCATGCCGGACAATGTTTTGACTCTTGATAAAAGAAAACGATAATCTTTTTCGGGGAAGTCCGTAATATCTTGAAGTAATCCGTCAATTCTGTAACGCAATCTAATACCGCTTTTGCTTGGCTCAAAATGGATATCGGACACTCCCATTTTAATGGCTCCGGCCATAATAATTGAAATAAGGCGAGATGTTGACATGCCGTGAATCGCTTTTTTAAGCTCTTGGATAGTTTCAAGGGCTTTTTTGGATTCTTCCATTTCTTCTTGCTGTATAACAAAAGCGTCCTGAATAGACGCAGTTTTTGAAGGGGCGAGTTCGTATTTTTTCCAGGCGTTTTCAAGGCCCGTTAAAGAAACAATAAACAAACTGCGCTCAAACCCTTGTTCTTTTAACTCCTCAAGGATTTGGACAGTTTGGGGGTCCTTTGGATTTTTTACCGCTATGCGAAGTGTTCGCCCCGTCTTTCTTATAATAGCCAGTTTTCCTTTTTTAGCTTTTTCTTCCGGCAAAATAGCCAGATCTCTGGAATCAACCGGTGTGATAGTTAAATCAACATAAGGCAAATCAAGTGTTTCAGCGAGTTGTTTCGCTCTTTCTTCTTCTTCGTGGCGCCTGATGTTAATTAATTTTTCCTTAAATGCCGTATTTTGGGAATCAATAGGAGTCATATTTGCTGTTTAATAAATATTTCTCTAATTTTATCTTTTTTTGGCGTTTAGGTCAAACTAAACATAGAACATAGAAAAAAGCGATTAAGAGTTGATAACAAAAAAATGGAAATGTGTTATAATTAGAACGATGGGAAATAAAAAAGAAATTATTACGAACGGCGCGAGAGAGACGAGGGGGTTGGGAGAGATTTTGGCTAAAGAAATAACAGCGGCGAATAAAAAATTGTGGACGGCGGACAATAAAAAAAAAGCGCTGATTATTGGATTGGAAGGGGAGTTGGGAAGCGGGAAAACTGCTTTTGTTCAAGGGCTGGCGATGGGGTTAGGGATAAAAGAAAAAATTACTAGTCCAACTTTTGTTATTTTGAAAAAATACGGAATACCAAATGATATTGCCGCAAGAAAACCGCTTATGGCGGCTATCGGGAAAATTTCAAAAAAAACGAGATTGCCGCGCTTACCTATTAGCTCGCTCGCAATGACACATTTTTTTCATATTGATTGCTACCGGATTAGGGCGGACGATTTATTGGAATTGGGATTTGAGGAAATAGCCAATAATTCCCAAAATATTATTATTATTGAATGGGCGGAGAAAGTAAAAAAAATCCTAAAAAACGCCCTGTGGATTAAGTTTGAGTATGTGGGTGAAAATAAAAGGAAAATTACTATTATTTATTAGATGTTTATTCTGTCTGCCGAAAGACGGGTAATGTAAATTTTATGCAAAAATTTATAATCATTGATGGGAACGCTTTAATCCATAGGGCTTATCACGCTTTGCCGCCGCTTAAAACAAAAGAAGGCAAGCTAGTGAACGCCGTGTACGGATTTACGAGCATTCTTTTTAGAGTGATTAAAGATTTAGCGCCCGATTATCTGGCGGTTACTTTTGATTTGGCGGGACCTACTTTCCGCGATTTGGAATATAAAAATTATAAGGCAAAACGAATTAGGCCTCCTCAAGAATTATACGATCAAATTCCTTTGGTAAAAGAAATCGTTAAGGTTTTATCTATTCCTATTTTTGAGAAAAAAGGCTTTGAGGCTGATGATGTTATTGGAACGATCATCCAAAAGATAAAAGACAATCCGCCGACCGGCGGGATAAAAAATATTATTGTTACAGGAGATCTTGATATGCTCCAATTAGTGGACAAGCAAACGGAGGTATATACTTTTAAAAAAGGAATTAAAGACGCCGTGATTTACGACGAAAAAGCGATTAAAAAACGGTACGGTTTGTTGTCTAATCAATTGATTGATTTTCGGGGATTAAAAGGCGATCCTTCCGATAATATCCCCGGTGTTCCCGGGATTGGAGAAAAAACGGCAATTGATTTAATTAGAAAATTTGTTTCGTTAGATGGTCTCTATAAGAGAATAGAAGCAAGCGATTTAAATCCGAAAATAAGAGCCAGATTATTAGAATATAAGGAAGAGGCCCTTTTTAGCCGCTATTTATCCAAGATTAAAAAAGATGTTCCCATAGTTTTTGACTTGGCAAAATGCCGCTTCGGGAAGTTTAACAGAGGGGAATTAAAGAAATTATTAGAGAGTTGGGGGTTTAATAGTTTGATAAAAAGATTAGATATGATACAATAAAATAAAAAAAGAAAGGAGCAAAAAATATGACAAACTTGGTGTTGGGTGTATGGCTCGGGTTCAGCTATTGGATAGTTGCAGCTGTCTTAGTTTTGACCTTGGTTTCGGCTTTAATTTTAATTTGGTTATTAATTGCTTCTAATAAAGAAAAACCTGTTTTAGGCGGCCAAGCCGGAGAAATTTCTCCTGCCACTGCCGGTACTTTGCGCAAGCGCAAGGTCTTAAACATTATCGGGCTTGTTTCCGGCATTATCGCGCTCTGCCTGCTTACTATTAGTTTTTGGGC
>JAYEKG010000023.1:1992-4067 GCA_034660935.1 Patescibacteria group bacterium | reverse complement strand
AGATAAAGAGCCAAAAGTGACTTTTCACTCAATTAAGATTGATGATTTAACTTCTGAAACTACATATTTCTATCGGACTGTTTCTCAATCCTCACCAGAAAAAGTAAGCCGAGAACATAGTTTTACTACTTTGGCGGCTGGTGAGAAGGGCGCGGAAGAAGATGAAGCTGGCGATTCGGAGAAAGATGATTTTTCGGAAGAAAGCGATTATTTGCCCGGCGGTTTTGCTGATGACACATTCGCGGGTTTGGGCGATAGCGCGGCAACAGGAGGATTAGAAGAAATAGACAAGAAGAAGGCGGACGAAGAGAGAGCAAGGGAAGAAGTTAAAGAGGACGAGGAAGAGGGAATTAGCAAAGATGAAGACGCGCGAAGTGGATTTTTTGGTAATGGCTTTCTGGCCGGTATCGCGGGGCTCGGTTCTAGTTGGGGCGGTTGGTTGGTTATTCTTGCTATCGTTTTATTGTTTGCGTCTGTTTTGTTTGCGATTAGGAAGAAGAGGAGGGGGAGAAAATAAAGAGGAGCGGGATTGCCGCGTCGCGGACTCCTCGCAATGACAATAAAGTTCAAGGGCTGCCCTTTCTTAAAGGGCAGCCCTTTTTTAGTTCTTGATTCAAGGGCAGCCCTTAAGAAAGGGCAGCCCTTGTTTAATCTTTTTTAATTCTTGTTTTATTTTGGATGGTGGTATAATATGGATATATGAAAAAAGACATATCTAAATATGAAGTTGAAAAATCTATGTGCGCGGGTTGCGGAGCGTGCGTTGGAGCCTGTCCGTATGGCGCGATTAAAATCGGGGAAGACGGGAAAGCGGTTATAGATCAAAAGAAATGCCAAAAATGCGGTGAATGCGCCGACGCTTGCCCTTTTGACGCGATAAAAAAAGTTGCGATAAAATCTAATGAATAAAAAAATTGCAAAAATCACAATCTTGCCGGGGATAAATAAGTTTGGCAAGAAAGAGAAGTTTGAAAAAATTGAAATAAGAAAAGGGGAGGTAATAAGCATTGTCGGGCCTACGGGGGCCGGCAAAAGCCAGCTTCTCTACGATATTGAAAGGTTGGCGCAAAGAGACACTAAGAGCAAAAGAAAAGTTTTGGTTGATAATAAAATTCCGGAGAAAGAATGGCGCTTTGACCCCAAAAGAAAATTAATCGCTTCTTTGTCGCAAACGATGAATTTTTTGACCGATATGTCTGTTGAAGATTTTTTGGCGCTTCATTTAGAGTCCCGCGGGAAAAAAGCGAGACAAGGTCTTTTAAAAGAGGTTGTAGAAGAAGCCAATAAGATTACAGGCGAACCAATTTCTCCTAAAACGAATTTATTGAATTTATCGGGAGGCCAAAGCAGGGCGTTAATGGTTTCTGATGTGGCTAATATCAGCGTTTCTCCGATTATTTTAATTGACGAAATAGAAAATGCCGGAATTAGAAAAGAAAAAGCGATTAAGGTTTTAGTAGGGGAAGGCAAAATTGTTTTAATTGTTACCCACGATCCATCTCTGGCTTTAAGCGCGGACAAAAGAATCGTCATAAAAAACGGGGGAATCGTTAAAATTTTTAAAAATACTTTAAGGGAAAAAGGTATTGCCTATTATCTCAACTGGATAGAAGAACATGGCTTGGATATTAGGGAGAAAATAAGGCAGGGGAAAAGAGTTAAAAAAGCGGAAATGTTTTGCCAGTTAAATAAATTTAAAAAATAAATTTTTAGAAATGAAAAAGAATCTGGATTCCCGCTTTCGCGAGAATGACAGAGTTCGGAGGCTGGACCTCTAAAATTAATAACCGTACATATGAAACTTATAATCTTTGCCGGGACGCCCGGTTCCGGAAAAACAAGCGTTATTAAACATATTATTGATGAATTAAAAGACGATTTCAAGATTTTTTTCGCCAAGTTTGATTGTTTGCAAACTAAAGATGATAAACTTATAGCCGAGAAATACAAGGTTCCGGCCGTAAAAAAATTAGCAGAGGAGCTTTGTCCCGACCATTATACAGCGTTGGAGATGCCGAGATTAATTAAAGAGAACCAAGACAGGGACATTATGATTTTAGAAACGGCCGGGCTTT
>JAYEKG010000023.1:0-1892 GCA_034660935.1 Patescibacteria group bacterium | reverse complement strand
AAGGTTCCGGCCGTAAAAAAATTAGCAGAGGAGCTTTGTCCCGACCATTATACAGCGTTGGAGATGCCGAGATTAATTAAAGAGAACCAAGACAGGGACATTATGATTTTAGAAACGGCCGGGCTTTGCTTGCGTTGTTCGCCTTATGTGGAGGAGGGGCTGGGAATTAATGTGTTGGATATTACTTCCGGCAGTCCTGACCGTTATGGCCCTCTTTTGACCCAAGCCGATGTTGTCGCTATCAGCAAGGGCGATTTAATATCTCAAGCGGAGAGAGAAATTTTCAGAGCTAATGTTTTAAAAGTAAACCCCGAAGCCAAAATAGTGGAAGTGAATGGATTAACCGGCGAAGGGTCTATTGATGTCGCGGAATATATAAAATCATCCCCTGAAATTGAAGGCAAAAAGCTTACCTTGAAGCATTCAATGCCTTCGGCTATTTGCGGTTATTGTTATGGAAATAAAATTATTGACGATAAAGAAGAACAAAAAAGATTTTTAGCGGGAGGGAAATTAAAGGATTTAATACCTAATTTAAATTGCGGAAAATGCGGTTTCAAATCTTGTAATGAATTTATCAGGGCCGTTTTAGACAAAAAAGCGGTAAAGAAACAGTGTCCTTTTATTAAGGAACCTAAATAAAAAACAAAAAAAATTATGAAAACAGATATTTTAATTATTGGCGGGGGACCCGGTGGAATAGTGGCGGCGATAACCGCTAAAAAAAGTTATCCGTCAAAACAAGTAACGCTGGTTAGAAAAGAGGAAAAAGGCGTTATCCCCTGCGGTATTCCGTATATTTTCCGCCGCCTAAAATCAGTTGACGAAAATTTGGCGCCGGACAAACCTTTATTGGACAATAAAATTGATTTGGTTATTCAGGAAGCCGTAAAAATTAAACCAAAAGAAAAAGAAGTGGTTTTGGGAAATAACGATGTTTGCAATTATGATAAATTGATTTTAGCGCTTGGTTCAAAATCACAGTTAGTCCCTATTCCGGGCATAGAAAAAGAAGGAATTTGGCTAGTTAAAAAAGATTATCAGTATTTGAAAAAAATGCGGGAAGCAGTGTTGAAAAGCAAAAAAATCGTTATTATCGGAGGCGGTTTTATTGGCGTTGAGTTTGCCGATGAATTAAGCGGCATTAAGGGCTTAGATGTTAGCATTGTTGAAATGATGGATTGCTGCCTTATGGCAAATTTTGACAAGGAATTTGCGGAAGCGGCTGAAGAAAAGATAAGAAATAATGGGGTTAGTGTGTATACTTGCAGAAGCGTCAAAAAAATAGGCGGCGCTAAAAAAATAGAATATGTAGAATTGGACAATGGAGAAAAATTGCCGGCCGACATGGTAATTCTTTCAATCGGCGCCCGTCCCAATATTAATTTGGCTAAAGAAGCGGGTCTGGAAGTGGAAGAAAAAGGCGCGATATGTGTTGATGAATATTTAAAAACAAGCGAACCCGATATTTTTGCGATAGGCGATTGCGCGCAAACCAAAGATTTCATCACCGGACGCAATGTTCCCGCCATGCTTGCCACTGTTGCCGCGAGCGAAGCCAGAATTGCCGCTAATAATTTGTATCAATTGCGGCTTATCAGGAAAGACAAAGGAACGATTGGCGTTTTTTCCACTTGTATTGGCGGTTTGGCTTTGGGAGCGGCCGGATTAACTGAAAAAAGAGCGAAAGAAGGAGGTTTTAATTATGTGGTTGGAGAAGCCGAAGCGCTAAATCGCCATCCCGGAGTTTTGCCGGGAGCAGGGAAAATCAAAGTTAAGCTGATTTTTGCCAAATCATCCGAAGGTTTGCTTTTAGGAGGAGAAATTATGGGTCCGGAGAGCGTTGGGGAGATATTGAATGTATTGGCTATGGCTATCCAGCAAAAAGCGTC
>JAYEKG010000022.1:0-4099 GCA_034660935.1 Patescibacteria group bacterium | reverse complement strand
AAAATGAGTAAAATTAGGAATTGCAAATTTTTAATTTATTTTTTGCCGGCAATTGCTTTAACGGGAACAAATTTAGCGCGCGCGGGATATATTACGGGACCGTTAGTTCCCTGCAGGGATAATTGCACGGTTTGCGATTTTTGGCATCTGGGAAGCAACATCATTAATTTTATTACCTTTAATTTAGCCCTTCCAGTTGCTTCGCTTTTGTTTATTGTGGCCGGCGTTTTTTTTCTTATCGCGGGCGGCAGGCAAGATATGGTTGCCAAAGCCAGAACAATTTTTGCGAATACATTTATAGGGCTTGTTATTGTTTTTACCAGTTGGCTTGTAATTGACACTCTTCTTAAAACCATTGCCAATGCGGGATTTAGCGGCGCTTGGAACGCTTTTCCTTCTTGTCTATAGTATTATATGAAAATTATGAATTTTAAATTTAAAAAAAGAATTTCTTTGTTTTTAGTTTTGTTTTTTGCGTGTT
Organism: Patescibacteria group bacterium; assembly: GCA_034660935.1. Classification (GTDB taxonomy): domain Bacteria; phylum Patescibacteriota; class Minisyncoccia; order Portnoybacterales; family UBA2143; genus JAHJSM01. The sequence goes on along the minus strand of JAYEKG010000022.1, from coordinate 3,618 downwards.
TGATAATAATATTGCCATTGTTGCAGGTTGAGGCGGCAACATACAAAAAAGTAACAGGAGGTCTTTCAAACCCTCTTCAAGCGGACAGTTTTTCAGAATTAATTGAAGATATTATTGACTGGATTGCGGATATCGGCATTCTTATAGCGGTGGGCATGATTATCTATTCAGGTGTTTTGTTTATGATTGCCGGCGGGAGTGATGAAAAAATTACAACAGCAAAAAAAACCCTAATGTGGTCATTGGTTGGTTTGGCCGTTCTTTTAATCGGCAGAAATTGGATTAGCTTAGTTGAGAGTATTCTTGGAGGATAATTGGTTCTATTAGATATTGAAATAATTTTATAATTATCTCAATACATTTTATTTAAAAAGAAAGGAGGTGAAAACTTGTGAAGAACAAAAAAAGATTTTTTTCCGCGATTGTGGCTTTTTCCGTTGTTTTTCTTTTTGTTAGCGCTTCAGCGGCGCTTGCTTATACATCTGTTGGACCGGGAAGCATAGATGATATAACAAAGATTATTACAAGAGTTGTTAATTGGTTTCAAGTCATTGTTTTACTTTTGGGTGTTATGATGATCGCTTGGGCCGGTTTTACATGGATGACGGCCGGAGGAGAGGAAGAAAAGCTCAAAGAGGCGAGACAAAGATTGATTTGGGGGTTAGTTGGCATTGGTGTTGCCCTATTTGCCGGAGCGGCGGAGGGTTTCATTACGGATTTGTTAACTAATAAGTCGTAGATGACAATTTCAGAAATATAAAAAGCCAAGAAGTTTTTTACTTCCTGGCTTTTTGGTTTTTATCTATTCGGCTTTGTTAAAGTCGAATTGGATTACCGCTTGGTTATGAACGGCAAATTTTTATTTTGGCATTGGCGTTGCTATAGTTTGCAAAGCTGACATACGGCTTCTTGCCTATACTAATAATCCTTATTCGGGTTAATCCCGGTTTTATTCTTATCCTGCTTCCGCTTTCGTTTAGAAAGAATAGGCCTTTTGGATTTTTAGGTTCTATTGTCTGAATTATCACTATTTCCCCGACACTATCAGGGAAAAATTTGTGTCCCGTAGTATCTCTGCTCACCTCTTTCCCCCCAGGCGGAACGATGAAAATTCCGGAGGCGGAGGAAGAAACAGAAACTGAACCCGAAACAGAAGCGAATTTTTGGGTTTCCGCTGTCGGTGTTGGTAGTATAATTTTTATGAAAGGTATCGCTATAATGCCAACACAAACCAATATTAATAACGATTTATATTTGTTTGAATTTAACATTTTTACCTCCTTTTCAAAATTGCGCCTATGCCTTGCCCAAGACCTTCAAGTCCCTGAACATCGTAAATCTGTTTGTTAACTTTGCTTCTTTCAGTCTGAACAATGTCCCGGGCTTCCTGGCGAGTATAATTCCATGGCGGACTCATTAATTCACTGATTCTGAGTCCAACATGTTTTAATTCTTTTGTTTCTGCCTTTTCTTCTCTTTCTTCTTTTACTTCCTTTTCGGATGCTTCCCATAATAAACTGCCTTTTTGAATGGCGATATCTCCAATATTTAGGCGATTAAGGGTTATTCCCAATTGAGGAATAACCTGTACGCCGTTTCCTCTTTGGATTTCCTTAATTTGTTCTCGTCTTTTATTAACCGCTTCTTTGATTTTTTCTTTGTTTTCACCTTTAAGTATATTTTTAACGCGCTCCCATTCTTTTGACCATTTTTTTTCTTCACTTTTGGTTGGCGGTATTTGAGGCTCGTTAAAATACTTAAAAAGAATATTTGTCGGAATACGAGAAGGAACTCTTTCCAGTTCCGTTCCTGCTATGGCTTTTATTAATATGTTAGTGGCATCTTCGCGGGCGCCGAGTGCTTGTTTGAATGTTTGAGGTCCTTCTTGATGGTTCATCGCCCAGCCCCTAATTCTTTCTCTGACAATGTCAACAAGAATGTTGTTAACTCCTTCCTCGCCCCCGCAATTGAGATACTCTATAAGGTGATCTTTATGAGGCGTCCATGTTAAACTAGTAGGAATTTCTAACACAGCCAAATCAGGCGTTCTAACTGTCACCGTTTCGGCTGGCATATCTTTGTTCTTTTTCGTAACATCTACGATTATTACATCGTAGAGAAACGGAAAAAACGGGGCTAAAAATCTCCATCCTTCTTTTTTAACTTTTTTCTTTCGTTCTCCCCAAAAAGTGATAACTCCCAAACTGGGAGGTTCAGCCGGGATTTTTTTAAGACATAAAACCAGTCCCAACCCGCCTAATCCCAAAGGGACACATCCCCAAATATCAACAAAAACAAGCCATGGCATTCCTATTACCATCAATCCAAAAATAATTATTGGTATAATTTCCATCAGTCCAAAAATAATTCCTCGTATCATTTCTTCTCCTCCTTTTCAGTAATATTATTTTTTAAAGAACCCAACTCAATATAAAGTTATTTCTAAAATACATTATATTACCAGAAATGTCAAGCTTTTTAGAGGAAGAAATACAAGAAAAAATACAAGGGCAGCCCTTTCCATCTTTTTGCTTCTAAAAAATAAGTGTTCGTAGAATCGTTTTTTAAAAGGGCTGCCCTTGTATTTGCTTAATTACGGCTGAATGCCCTTGTTTATTGCTTTATGGCAAAATTTGTCTTATAATCAGCTTAAGCGGGCGTGGCGGAACGGTCTACGCGATAGGTTTAGGACCTATTGGGAGAAATCTCTTGCAGGTTCAAATCCTGCCGCCCGCACATTTTGAATTTTATTCGGTAGGGCTTATGTATAAATCAGGCGAATCGTAATTGGAGTAAAAAGTTTGTTCTTCAACAATTTCTCCATTCTGAAACACTTTTTGCGTTAGGACAGTTTTCATTGAACCGTCTTCTTTTTTTTCTAAAACATAAGGCCCTTCAATTTCAACTTTCCTGTCATCATCCGTAGCATAAAAGTTTATAGTTAATTGCGTTCCTTTAATTATTACTTGAATTAATAAATGCGCCGACGTGTTATTAATAAAGCGAAAATCAGGCCTTGGCTCATAGATAGTTGCGTCAAATCCCTGCGGGCTGTAATAAATGACGGGGAAAGCATGGGCTCTTCTTTCTGTTATTTTCATTCCCGTGTTAGCGGCGGCTCTAAAAAAAGTTGTTGAAATTTGGCAAAGTCCGCCTCCGTATTCAGGGATTACTTGATTATCTTTGATAACTAATTCGGGCAGAAATCCCTGCTCGGGACCGCTTCCTCCCAAAAAATTATTAAAAGAAAATTCTTCGCCCGGATTTAAAATAAATCCGTTGAATTTATCAGCGCCTGTTTTAATATTATGGATGCGGTTTTTGGGCGAACCGGCGAAATTTGAAATTCCCTGTCCGATTAGGGAATTAATGCCGAGATTGTTTGTGTTTCTTAGAGTAATTTTAGGCGAGGCCTTGTCGGCAATAATAGTTGTCTTTTTAATTGGCGGATTGGATAAGATATCCGCGATTAACAGATTAATTGTCGCGGTCTTTTTTATTTCAAAACCATCTTGAGCGGGGCTGAAAACAATTGCCCGATTTTCTTCAGTTTCCAATCTGGCATCAATGGATGGGCGATTGATCGTTTTAGCGATATTGTCTAAATATTTTTCTATT
>JAYEKG010000021.1:3818-20799 GCA_034660935.1 Patescibacteria group bacterium | reverse complement strand
TAAATGTCGGCTATGCGAAAGCCGACAGGGGAAAGCCGACAGAGGGAGTCGATAGGGTAAAATAGTCAAGTAATTATGTTTTTTGAGGGGCCGAGGGATACAAAAGAACTTTGTTGGACGCGGCATATTAAGGAGAAAATGCTTTATTATCGCATCAGCGAAGGGCGGTTGAAGCGGATTTTGAGAACTCCCCAGAGGAGTGAAGTTGGAATCGCTCCTAATACTGTTGCTTTGATGCATCGGGGCAATACAAAGAAGCCGAGCGAAATTTGGCTGATGTACCAGCAAAACGGCAAAAAGAAAAAAATGATTTCAGCCTGGCGTTATCCCGGGATTAGCCCAAAAGGCGAGCGTATTTTTATTCCCAATGATGTTTTGAAGGAGCTGGGGATAAGAGAGAAGGCCTAACCTTTGTTTTTATGTTGACATATTTTTTTATTCGTATATACTTAAAGACAGTTTTATAAATTTGCCATTTAGGAAACTACTATCATTTATAATAAGTAAAATTTTATAAGTTTCGGAGACCTTTCTATAAAAAGGGAGGGGTTTGTTTTATGCTTAAAAAAAATTATTTTCAACTCCGGGGCGGCCGGAACATTTGCCAATTTCCGAAACACTACAAAGAAGCTATCTTGTCTCGCCAAAAAACATACGAACTGCCCGACCTTGTGGAAACGCAAAGAAATTCGTATAAGTGGTTTTGGAAAAAAGGACTGCGCGATCTTCTTGATGAATTTTCTCCAATTGAAGATTGGGGCGGCAAAGATTTAGAACTTTTTTTCGGCGATTATCATTTAGACGAGCCGAAATATGATGAACTCGAAGCGAGGGCTCGTAATGTTTCTTACGAGGCGTCTTTGTATTGCGGCGTTAAGCTGGTTAATAATAAGACCAAGGAGATTAAAGAACAAGAAGTCTTTTTGGGCGATTTTCCCGTAATGACCGAGCGCGGGACATTTATTGTTAATGCCGTGGAGAGAGTTGTTATTTCTCAGCTGATTAGGTCTTCCGGGGTTTTTTTTGTTTCTCAATTTTCCAAAGGACAACAGCTTTTTGGCGCGAAAATTATTCCAAGCAGAGGCGCCTGGCTTGAATTTGAGACCGACTCGAGCGGCGCTATCGGGGTAAAAATTGACAGAAAAAGAAAAGTTCCGGCAACTTCTTTGATGCGTATTTTTGCCGCAATAGAGGGAAAGGATTTTTTAAGCGATAGCGCTTTAAAAAAGTTTTTTGCCGATGTTGACAATGGCGAAATAAATTATATTGAGGCAACTTTAGAAAAAGACACTACTAAAACAATTGGAGAATCTTTTATTGAAGCGTATAGCAGGATTCGTCCGGGCGATTTGGCGACAGAAGATAATGCCCGCAGTTTTATTGAAGCGATGCTTTCTTTTGAAAGGTATGATTTAGGGGAAGTGGGAAGATGGAAAATGGGCCAACGATTAACGGAAGCCGTTGGAAACATAAACAGCAAGAAAACTAAAAAAGGCGATTTTTCCAAAGAAGAAAAAGTCTTGTGTTTTGACGATTTAAAAAATATTATCAGAGAAATTATTATTCTTAACAATACTCCGGGCGCCAAACCGGACGATATTGACCATTTAGGCAATCGCCGCGTCAAATCATTGGGAGAATTGCTGCAGAACAAATTGAGAGTGGGAATGGCCCGAACGGAAAGAATTATTCGCGACCGAATGTCCACTATTGACCCTTATGATATGATGCCGGGGCAGTTGATTAATGCCAGGCCTTTCATCGCTTCCGCCAGGGAATTTTTTTCCTCGTCGCAGTTGTCGCAATTTATGGACCAGCATAATCCTCTTGCGGAATTGGAACATAAGCGGCGCTTGTCGGCGATGGGCCCCGGAGGGCTCACCAGAGAAAGGGCGGGTTTTGAGGTGCGCGATGTCCATTCAAGCCACTATGGCAGAGTTTGTCCGATTCACACTTCCGAAGGGCCGAATATCGGGTTAATCGGGCATCTGGCTCTTTGCGCCCGTTTGAACAAATACGGTTTCATTGAAACGCCCTATCAAAGAGTTAATAAGGGGCGGCTGGCCAAAGAGATTATGTATCTCAACGCGTCTGAAGAAGAGAAATATAATATTGCTCACGCGGGAGTGGGTATTGATAAACAGGGCCGCCTTACGGATAGCATGGTGGAGGCGCGGGTCAAAGGACAGCCGAGCACAATTGGCCGTTCAAAAATTGATTTTGTTGATGTTTTGCATCAGCAGCCGATAAGCGCGGCTACATCCTTAATTCCATTTTTAGAACATGACGACAGCAACCGCGCCTTAATGGGCTCAAATATGCAGAGGCAAGCAGTGGCTTGTGTTAGGCCGCAATCGCCTTTAGTCGGCACGGGGATGGAAGAAAAGGCGGCGAGAGATTCGGGGAGCATGGTTATTACCAAAGAAGACGGTCTGGTTGATGAAATAGATGCTTCCCATATTAGATTAAAATTAAGGAACAAAAAACTGAAAACATATCAGCTTCGTTCTTTCGCGCGGACGAACCAATATACTTGCGCTTGCCAAATACCGCTTGTCGAAAAGGGCCAGCGGGTCAAAGAAGGCGATATTCTGGCCGATGGCGCTTCTACGGACAACGGACTCCTTGCTTTGGGCCAAAATCTTTTAGTCGCTTTTATGTCTTGGCGGGGATGCAACTTTGAAGACGCGATTATCCTTTCCGAAAAACTTGTCAAAGACGACCGTTATACTTCTATTCATATTGAGAGTTTTACCTGTAGTGTAAGGGAAACAAAACTTGGTCCCGAATCAACAACGCCTGATATTCCAAATGTGGGCGAAGAGCGGCTTAAAGATTTAGATGAAGAAGGAATTGTTCGCATTGGCGCTGAAGTGGGTCCCAACGATATTTTGGTCGGTAAAATTTCTCCTAAAGGAGAGACCGATTTGACGGCGGAAGAGAGATTATTGCAAGCCATTTTTGGCGAAAAGGCGCGCGATGTGAAAGACACTTCTTTGCGGATGTCTCACGGAAAACGCGGCCGAATCGTGGGCATTAAAATATTTTCCCGCGATAATGGAGATAAACTGCAAAGCGGCGTGATTAGGAACATCCAAGTTGAAGTGGCTCAATTGCGAAAAATTTCGGTTGGCGACAAGCTCGCCGGGCGGCACGGAAACAAGGGTGTGATTTCCAAGATTTTACCCGTGGAAGATATGCCTTATTTAGAAGACGGCACGCCGGTGGATATTATTCTTAATCCTTTAGGCGTTGCCTCGCGAATGAATATTGGACAGATTTTAGAAACGCATTTGGGGTGGGCGGCAGGAATTTTGGGCTACCAGGCAATGACCCCTGCTTTGGCCGGGTTCAAAGAAGATGAAATTAGGGAGGAATTAAAAAAAGCTGGCTTGCCTGAAGACGGAAAAGTTATTTTACGAGATGGCCGAAATGGCGAGCCGTTTGAACAGCCAGTTACGGTTGGCTATAACTACATCATGAAGCTACTTCATTTGGTTGAAGATAAGATGCATATGCGTTCAGTCGGCCCGTATTCTTTGATTACCCAGCAGCCGTTAGGCGGAAAAGCGCAGTTTGGCGGGCAAAGGTTTGGAGAAATGGAAGTTTGGGCGCTGGAAGGATATGGAGCGGCGCATACTTTGCAGGAGATGTTAACGATTAAATCGGATGATATTAGCGGCAGAACCAATGTTTATGACGCGATTATTCGCGGCAAGGAGATTCAAGCGCCTAATATCCCGGCTTCATTTAATGTATTGGTGAGTGAATTAAAAGCGCTTGGTTTGGAGACAAAAATGGTTGGGAAATAGTTTTTCAGGAAGACCTGAACAACTAATTTCCAATTTCTAATTTCTATTAAATTCATGGACACAAAAGTAAGCGATTTTAAATCTATTAAGTTAAAACTGGCTTCTCCGGAAGAAATTTTGAGTTGGTCGCGCGGCGAGGTGACTAAACCTGAAACGATTAATTATAGGACGCAAAGGGCTGAGAAAGACGGCTTGTTTTGCGAGAGAATTTTCGGGCCGGAGAAGGACTGGGAATGTTATTGCGGCAAATACCGCCGTATTCGCTATAAGGGAATCGTTTGTGATAAGTGCGGGGTGGAAGTGACTAAGTCAAGCGTCCGCAGAGAAAGAATGGGGCATATCGCTTTGGTCGCGCCCGTTTCTCATATTTGGTTTTTAAAAGGTCTCCCTTCTAAGATGGGTTTGATTTTAGATCGTTCAGCGCAAGATTTGGAGAAAGTAATATATTTCGCGGGATATATTATTACTAAAATTAACGAAGAAGAAAGAAAACAGGTCATTAGCGATATCAAAAAGGAATATAAAGCGAAATTAAAAGACATTAATCCTTCAGCGGGCGAAGGCGGAAAGCAAAACCTTAAAGAACAGCAAAACGCGGCGGTTCGGGAAGTAAGAGGGCTTTATAAGCACCAGATTCTTACGGAAATTGACTATCGCAATTTGAGTTTGAAATACGGGCAAATTTTTGAGGCCGGAACCGGTTCCGAAACATTGCGGGCTATTTTTGAAAAAATTAATCTTGAAGCGCTGGCTCAGCAATTGAAAGACCAAAAGAAAAATAGCGCGACCGCAGCGAAAATAAAATTACTTAAACGGCTGCGGCTGATAGAGGGAATGATTAGGGCTAAAATTAGGCCGGAATGGATGTTTCTAACTATTTTGCCTGTTTTGCCTCCTGATTTGCGCCCGATGGTCCAATTGGACGGCGGCCGTTACGCCACTTCTGATGTTAATGACTTATATCGCAGAGTGATTAACCGAAATAATCGTTTGAAAAGATTATTAGATTTAAAGGCGCCGGAAGTTATCTGCCGCAACGAAAAAAGAATGCTTCAAGAGGCGGTTGACGCTTTAATTGACAATACTAGCCGGCGGGGACAGGTAACAGTTGCTGCTTCTACCGGACAAAAGCGCGTTCTTAAATCATTAGCTGATATGCTTAAAGGAAAGCAAGGCAGGTTTAGGCAAAACCTCTTAGGCAAAAGAGTTGATTATTCGGGGCGTTCGGTTATTGTTGTCGGCCCAACTTTAAAAATTGACCAATGCGGCTTGCCTAAGCATATGGCGCTGGAGCTTTTTAAGCCATTTGTGATTAATAAGCTGGTTGAACGGGAGTTAGCCCATAATGTTCGAGGCGCGGGGCGGCTGATTGAGGAAGAAATTGACGAGGTCTGGGATATTTTGGAAGAAGTGACTAAGGGCCGATGTGTTCTTTTAAACAGAGCGCCGACTTTGCATCGCTTGGGAATTCAGGCATTTTACCCGATTTTGATTGAAGGGAAAGCTATTCAGCTTCATCCTCTTGTTTGCCGCGCTTTTAACGCCGATTTTGACGGCGACCAAATGGCCGTTCATTTACCATTAGGCAAGGAAGCGCAAAAAGAAGCAAAGGAGAAAATGATTGCCTCAAAAAACATTTTGAAGCCATCCACAGGCGAACCGGTGGCGGTGCCGTCTTTGGATATGGTGTTGGGATGTTATTGGATGACTAAAATTAAGGATGGCTTGCCGGGCGAAGGCAAGATTTTTTCCAATACCAAAGAAGCGATTTTAGCCAAACACTTTGAAGCTGTTCATTTAAGAGCAAAAGTAAAAGTTAGGTTAGAAGACGGGAATTTGGTGGAAACTTCTGTCGGAAGAATAATTTTTAACGAACCGCTTCCAAAAGAGATGGGATTTATCAACAAAGGAATGGGCAAAAAGGAATTGCGCAAGCTAGCGGCGGAATTAGTTGAAAAATTCGGCATTCAAAAAACGGCTTTAGTTTTAGATAAAATAAAAAGAATGGGTTTTAAATACGCGTCAGTTTCCGGTATTAGCTGGGGAATGAACGATTTGCGGGTTCCTAAAGAAAAAATAGAAGAGATTAAAAAAGCCGAGCGCGAATTAAAAACGGTTCAAAATCAATATGATGAAGGGTTGCTTACCGATGACGAGAGGAAAGCGCGGGTTATTGAAATATGGATGAGCGTAAGTGATAAAATCGCCAAAAAGGCAATGAACGTTCTTGACCCCGACGGTTCTATTTTTGATATTTTTGATTCTGGCGCGAGAGGCTCGCTAACTTCGCTCACACAGATGACAGGAATGAAGGGGTTGGTTGTCAATCCGTCAAACGAGATTATTGAATTGCCGATTAAAAATTCATACAAAGAAGGCCTGAATGTTTTGGAGTATTTTATTTCTACTCATGGAGGCCGAAAAGGTTTAGCCGACACGGCTCTTAAAACTGCTCAAGCAGGGTATTTAACCCGCCGTTTAGTTGATGTTTGCCAAGATGTGGTTATTCGCGAGGAAGATTGCGGAGATAAAACAGGTATTTGCATCTATCGCGAGGACGAAGAAGATCTTGGCAGCTCCTTTGCGCGCCGCGTTGTGGGCAGAGTGGCTTTAGATAATATTTATTTAGATAAAAGCGCTAAAAAGAAGCTCTTAGTTAAATCGGGCGTGCTGATTAACAAAGAAGCGGCTGATAAAATAGACAAAGCGGGGATTAGCAAGATAAGAGTCAGGTCTGTTATTTCCTGCAAGTCGCTGAGCGGAGTTTGCCAAAAGTGTTATGGATACGATTTAGGCAGGAACAAGCTGATTGAATTAGGCGAAGCGGTTGGAATTGTCACGGCGCAAGCGATTGGCGAACCGGCGACGCAGTTAACTTTGCGAACATTTCACACAGGGGGCGTCGCGGGCGGACAGGATATCACACAGGGCTTGCCGCGCGTTGAGGAAATTTTTGAAGTAAGAGTTCCAAAAGGAAAAACAGTAATTTCTGAAGTTGACGGCAGGGTAAAAAATATTATTAAACAAGGAACGCAAAAAATTATTCAAATAGAACCAATAGAAGAGACAAAGCTGTCTGCCGGGAAGAAGTCCGTTAAGGATGGGAAAAAGCCCGCCAAAGGCAAAGGCGAAGGAAAAATAATAGAGTACACTCTGCCCGCTCAAATAGGCCTTAGGGTTGAGAGTGGCGATTTGGTTGGCAAGGGCCAGCAGCTTGGCGAGGGGCATATTGATTTGAAGGATTTGTATAAAACAGCGGGGCAGGAGGCGGTTCAGCGGTACATATTAAAGGAGGTTCAGCGAATTTATACTTTTGCGGGAGAAAATATTGATGACAAACATATTGAAATGATTATCCGCCAGATGTTTTCCCGTTATAAAATCCAGAATCCTGGTTCAACAAATCTTTTGGCGGGCGAGATAGTTGAGCAGAGCCGTTTTTTGACGGAAAACCAGGAAGTAAAAAAGAAGAACGGACAGTTGGCGTCTGGCCAGCCCATTTTGTTAGGTGTTACAAAAACTTCTTTAACTACAGAGAGCTTTCTTTCGGCGGCTTCATTTATCCAAACAACGCAGGTTTTAATCAACGCGAGCATTCAAGGAAAAGAGGATAAACTGAAAGGGTTGAAGGAGAATGTAATTATTGGTAAACTAATACCAGCGGGGACAGGATTTAGGAAATAATTATATTCTTATGCCTAAAAAAAGCTCTAAAAAAAAAGTAAAAAAAGCGCTTGTGAAAAAGAAAACTTCTTTGCGTTCTGAAACAAAAAAAGGCGTTTTAGCGATAGTTCTTTTTACTTTTGCCGTTATTAGTTTTTTGAGTTTTCTGGGCATTGCCGGGATTTTTGGCGAATATTTTACGCGATTTAGCCGGTTATTTTTTGGCAAGGGATTTTTTCTAGTTTCAATAAGCTTTATTCTTGCCGGCTTGGCTATCTTGGTTCCGGGTTTTACTCTCAACGCGAAAAGCAAGCCGATTTATAAAACCATTTTAACAGGAATGGTTCTTTTTGTTTTTAGCGTTTTAGGATTTTTTCATATTTTAAGCGCGAAAATGTTGAACGGAAACGGAGACGCTTTTAGCGAACTTGGGGGATTTGCTGTTGGTTCGGGGGGCGGATATTTAGGAATGGCGCTTGGGTATCCATTGATTAAGTTTTTAGGTTTTTGGGCGAGTTTGGTGGTTCTTTTAGCAGTTTTGGTTATTTCTATTTTGGTTACTTTTAATATTTCTCTAATTCCGGCCAAATTAACCAGGAAGAAAGAAAGTGAAAAGGACGAGGGCTCGGCGCCGGCAATTAATGGAGAAAAGGAAGAATCTCCGATTTTTAAAGAAAAGAAAGGTGTTTGGCAGAGAATAAAAGACAAGTCGAGCTTTAAGAAAAGCAGCGCTTCATCTTGTCAGCCAATAGATTTGCCCGATAATAAACCTGATAATGGGGACGACCATGTCGTGGGTAAAAAGGCGCTTCCCGAAGACAAAAAAAGAACAGGTGCCGCTACGGCTAAAAAAGAACAAACAAGAGGGGTTCCTTCGGTTTCAATTTCGGACGGCCTGAATAAAAAATTTAGCGGTTTCCAGCTTCCCCCTCTTGATTTTTTGGAAAAAGAGGTTGGACAGCCGACAAGCGGAAATATTAAAGCTAATATTAATATTATTAAAAATACATTGCGAAATTTTGGCATTGATGTGGAAATGGCGGAAGTGAATGTCGGCCCGACCGTGACGCAATACACCTTAAGGCCGGCCCAGGGTGTTAAGCTCACTAAAATTACCGCTTTGCAAAATGATTTATCTTTAGCTTTAGCGGCGCATCCGATTAGAATAGAAGCGCCTATTCCCAAGCGTTCTTTGGTAGGGATAGAGATTCCCAATAAGTCAATTATTACGGTTAGATTGAGGACTATTTTGGAAAGGCCGGCTTATCAGGAAGCCAGCGCGGGATTAGTTCTTGCTTTGGGCCGCGATGTGGCCGGAAATCCGGTGTTTGCCGATTTAGCCCAGATGCCGCATATGCTGGTCGCGGGGGCTACGGGGACGGGCAAAACTGTCGCTTTGAACAACATAATTTTAAGTTTGCTTTACCGCGGGTTGCCTGAAAATTTGAAGCTTATTTTGGTTGACCCAAAAAGAGTTGAGTTGACATCGTATAATTCCATTCCTCATTTGCTGACGCCTGTTATTGTCAAGCCGGACAAAGCGGTCGGGGCCTTGCATTGGGCGGTTGGCGAAATGGAAAGGCGATTTGGCGTTCTTCAAGAAGCGGGAAAGCGAGATATTGGCAGTTATAATAAGTCCCAGCAGGCGCTTCGGGAAAAAAACGGAGCATTGGATAGCGAACGATTGCCGTATATTGTTATTATTATTGACGAGCTGGCCGATTTAATGTCATCTTATGGGCGAGAGGCGGAAGGGGCGATTGTCAGAATAGCGCAAATGGCGCGCGCGGTTGGCATTCACTTGATTGTCTCTACGCAAAGGCCTTCTGTTGAAGTGATTACAGGGCTAATTAAAGCGAATATTACTTCAAGAATGGCTTTCCAGGTAGCTTCGCAAATTGATTCACGGACTATTTTAGATATGGCGGGAGCGGAAAAATTGCTGGGCAGTGGCGATATGCTTTTCTTATCGGGAAATTCGGCTAAGCCGATTCGTGTTCAGGGCGGATATGTTTCAGACAGGGAAATCAAAAAAGTAACGGACTATTTGCGAAAAAGCTCGGAGCCGGATTATAAGGAAGAGCTTGCTTCAGCTGAAGAGCAAGCCAAAGGAAACTCCCTTCTTGGTCTTGACGGTTCGGAAGCTGATGATGAACTTTATGAAGAAGCGAAGGCGGAAATCATTCGCGCCGGAAAAGCGTCGGCTTCTTTATTGCAAAGGCGTTTAAGAGTCGGCTACGCCCGCGCCGCGCGGCTGATTGATATTTTGGAAGACAGAGGGGTGGTTGGTCCTGCCGATGGCGCTAAACCGAGGGATGTTTATGAAGATAAGGGCGCGGAAATGGATGTAGAATAGAATTGGCTAATTTCTATCTCTATTGGTTGTTAGATTTTTTATTAATTAATTACACAATATGGCAAAAGAAAAAACTGTGGCGGAGGTGAAGGAGGGAAAAATCAAAATATTAGAGGCGGCCGTTGATGAGATTAGGGGGCGTTTTGGCGATGGCGCCATTATGAGATTAGGTGAAGCGGAGCATGTGGATATTGACGCTATTCCGACAGGCGCTATTTCTTTGGATATGGCTTTGGGAGTCGGGGGAATGCCTCGAGGGAGAATCATTGAAATTTACGGAATGGAATCAAGCGGCAAGAGCACGCTGGCGCTCCATATTGTCGCTGAAGCGCAAAAAAAGGGCGGTTTAGCGGCCTTTATAGATGCAGAACATGCCTTAGACCCGGAATACGCCAAAAAAATTGGAGTAAAAATTAATGACTTGCTCATTTCCCAGCCGGATTACGGGGAGCAAGCGCTGGAAATTTTAGAAAGCTTGGTTAGGTCGGGAGCTGTGGATTTAGTGGTTGTTGATTCTGTCGCGGCATTGACGCCTAAAGCGGAAATTGAAGGAGAAATGGGGCAATCGCATATGGGCCTGCAAGCCCGGCTAATGTCGCAAGCGCTGCGCAAATTGACTTCCATTGTTCACAAAAGCGGAACAACGGTTGTTTTTATCAATCAAATCAGGATGAAAATAGGAATGGTTTTTGGCAATCCTGAAGAAACGCCCGGCGGAAAAGCGTTGAAATTTTATTCGTCGGTTCGCTTAGAACTTCGCCGTTCGGCAAAGATTCAACAGGGAGAGCAGATTATTGGCAATAGAACAAAAGTTAAAGTGGTTAAAAATAAAGTCGCTCCTCCTTTTAAGCAAGCAGAGTTTGATATTTTTTATAACGAAGGAATTTCTCGTCTTGGCGATATTGTTAATACGGGCGTTAAATTCGGCGTAATCAATAGAGCGGGCGCTTGGTATGCTTACAAAGACGCAAAACTTGGGCAAGGAGTGGAGGCATCGAAAAAATACCTTAAAGAAAATCCCCGTTTAATAAATGAGATTTTGAAGGAAATTAAAAAGAGCGCGTTATAAACGCGCTCTTTGTTATAGAGAGAACCGGTAGGGCAATATTGTTTTTTAAAAGGCGCAAATTTTATTCCAGCGATAAAATTTGCTCGGATTTCATCAAAATTTTCCGCAGACGGAAACCAAGCAATTTTGCTTCAATACGCTTTTAAAAAACAATATTGCCCTACCGTTCTTTTGAAATAAATTATTTTCTTGTGAAAGGCATAAGCCCCATAACGCGGGCTCTTTTTATTGCTCTGGCGAGCTGCCTTTGATGCTTGGCGCAGACGCCCGTTCGTTTTGGAATGATTATTTTAGCTTGTCCTGAAGTAAACCGATGAAGCAACTCGGTGTCTCGATAATCAATTTGCGCAATTTTTTGCTGGCAAAAATAACAATTTTTAGTCATAAGGCCTGTAATTAAAACGGTATATTTTTAACATTAACTTCATCTTGCGCGTCGTCTGAAGCATTTTCTGTTTCGTTAGCGCCGGCGTTTGACGGTTCTTCTTTTTCGGTTATCGGCTTTTCTGCTTCAATAACGGGAATATCTTCTTGGGAAACATTTGATTGTTGAGCGGGGGATTGTTTAGCTGGCTCGCTTGGCTTACTTTGAGCCGGCTGCGCTCCTCCCGGCCTTGGTCCCATTTGCATATTATTAATAATTATCTCTGTTTTATATCTCTTACTGCCGCTTTGGTCGTTCCATGAACTGGTTTGGATCCGCCCTTCAACCAAAGCTAATTGTCCTTTGGTGAGATATTGGGAGCAGGTGTCGGCCAACTTTCCGAAAGCGACTATATTATGATATTCAACGGTTTCTTGTTTGTTTCCGCTTGCGTCTGTCCAATAATTATTAGTGGCTATGCCAAAAGAAACAACGCTTTTCCCGGAAGGCATCGCTCTTGATTCTGGTTCGCGAGTTAATCGCCCGACAATAATTGCTTTATTAAAATTCATTGGTCTCTAATCAATCTCAAATTATAATTATTCGCTAATATTCGCGAATAATAAAATTAGCGACTGATTTGTGATTACTGATTTAATATTTCCTCTAACTTTTTGTCTAATTCCTCAATTTTGACTTTTTCTTTGGCCTGTTTTTCCACTGGAATATCTTTCTTTAACGCGGCTTCCTGTTCTGTTGGGCGTTTGCTTTCTAACGGGGCATCTTTGGCTTCATTCTTTTTTATTTCTTCTTTGCTTGTTATTTCCTCCCGCGGAGAAATTTCTTTCGTTGAAAGAGGTTCTATTTTGTCAATCATTTCAAAATCAAAAGCGTCTTTGGTTTTTTCAACTTGAGGAGCTTGCTTTTTCTTAGTAGCAATTAAACAGCGAATGACATTTTCTTCCGAAGCAATTTGTTCTTTGAGCTGGCTTACCGATTGGATTGGAAAAACAAAATCAACATTCAAAAAAAACGCCTCTTGGTATTTATTAATTGGATAGGCCAGTCTTTTTTTCGCCGGGTTAGCGGCTGAAACTCCCTCGCCGACTAAAGAACCTTCCTGACCGGTGATTTCTCTCTTAATTTTTTGGACAAGTTTGCTTAATTCTTCAGGGGAAAGAAGAGGAGAGAGAAGACAATTTAATTGATATGTTTTATTTTCTTCATTCATAACGCAATACTATCAAAGAATATCGTCTGGGTCAAGAACAAATTATCGCAGTACGATTTGAAAAAACAAGGGCAGCCCTTGAAGCCGAAGAAAGAACAAGGGCAGCCCTTGAAGCCGAAGAAAGAACAAGGGCAGCCCTTGAAGCCGAAGGGCTGCCCTTGTAGGGGATAAACTGCAAACAACGCTGGTAATTCTTACAGTTGAAGGTTTAACAAATTATCGCAGGCCTCGGAAAAATTCTTGGGCGGGCATTGGTTTTTTGCCTTCCGGCTGAACGGTTTTCAAGAGCAAATATCCTTTACTTGTTTTTATTGCCATTTTGCTTGGCTTTAGAGCCGCTTTTGCCTTTAAGATTTTTATTTTCCGAAATTGGGAGCTGTCTCCGCGCAATTGGGGGCTGCCCCCGAGTTGTTCAACATAAGTCCAAACGCCTGGCCACGGTTCAAAAGCGCGAATCATTCTTTCGATTTCTTTGGCGCTTTTTTTCCAATCAATCAATCCGTCTTGGCGGGAAAATATTTTAGTATAACTTGCTTTGGAATTATCCTGTTTTTTGGGCTTAATTTTTCCTTGAATATATTGAGGCAAAATTTCCAATAAAAAATTCGCTGATTTTAAAGATAATCTTGTTTCTAAATCTTGCCGATTTTCTCCGTTTTTTATAGCAACTTTTTTTTGCGCGATAATAGGGCCGGTATCCATTTTTTCGTCCATCAGCATAACGGTAATGCCCGTAGTTCTATCGCCATTTAAAATAGCCGTTTGAATGGGAGAAGGCCCGCGATATTTTGGAAGAAGAGAAGGATGGATATTGATGCAGCCAAATTTTGGAATATCCAAAATACTTTTTGGAATTATTTGTCCGTAAGAGGCGGTAATAATTAGGTCCGGTTTTAATTTTGATATTTTTCCGCTTATTCCGGATATTTTTTTGGGTTGTAAAACAGGCAGATTATTTTGCGAAGCGGTTATCTTAATAGGTGGGGGCGTAATTTCTTTTTTTCTGCCAATGGGTTTGTCAGGAGCGGTTATAGCGCAGCATACAGAGAACAACGGACAATAAACAAGCGCCTCCAAAATAGCTGCCGCAAATTCAGAAGTGCCGATAAAAATTATTTTTGTTTTTGCCATTTTATACTTAAACGCTTTTGAAAAACAATATTGTCTTTGCTGTAAATGGAAAACTAAATTTTCAAATTAGATGTTTTATGCGTAGTCAACAATTAAAATGCCGTTTAGGTGGTCAACTTCATGCTGAATAACTCGCGCTAAAAACCCCTTAGCTTTGATTTTTATTGTTTTTCCGTTTATATCAAGCGCTTCAGCGGTTATTTTAATCGGCCTTTTAACGGAAACAAGAATATTAGGCAAGCTCAAACACCCTTCCTCTATTGTGTCTTTTCTAAACGAAGTTTTTTTGATTTCCGGGTTAATTAAAGCAATAGGGTCTTCATTCGCGCTGTGCTTGACGGCAATAATTCGGAACGAATGTCCGACTTGAGGAGCGGCTAATCCGGCGGCATTGTCATCGTCTTTGAGCATTTTTACCAAAGCAAAAGAAAACTCTTTAATTTGAGAGTTAATTTTTTTAATTTTTTTCGCTTTCTGGCGCAAGATAGGATTATCAGCGCCTGTTTCAATTTTTAGAATGGGCATTGTTTCATTGCTAAATTACTAAATTTTTTTATAAGTTTAATTAAAATAATTTAACCATTTAACAATTTAGCAATTGATATTTTTTATCTTTCTATTTTCCATTTTATATCTGTTTCCTTGCCGGCAAATTCTTTCCATTCATTGTTTTTGTTAATGACAAACCATTTCTTTTTTGTTTTTGACCAAATCATTGAATCGCCCCTAAAAAAGGGTTTTTTGACTATTTCTTTTGGTTTTAGCCGGTCCAATTCCAGCCATTTTTTAAAAACGGTTTCAATGGCATAATCAAGATTTCTCGATTGCGCCCATTTAGCGACCTTATTCATAGCTTTTTTGGCTTTTAAGACGGAGCCGGCAAGTTCTAAAAGCTGTTTGGCGGGACGGGTATATCTTGAGTAAACGATTTTTCTTTTTTTGGCGTTCTTTTTTATTTCCTCGGTATTCAGCCCTTTGGTGGTGAAGTAGTAATTAACGATTTGCTGGATTGCTGTTTCTTTTCTTTTGTCCCGCGCAGATGTTTTTTTTGCAGGCCTGCCCCTTTTCTTTTTGGCGGGAATTTGTTTCGGTTTCCGCGCAGAAGAACTTTTTGTTTTAGTTTTTCCCTTTTTTGGCATTTTTTTAATTATATCCCTTTTTCCTAAAATTTCAAGGATACCCCCCTAAGGAATGTTCTTAAAATTTGTTGAAATTTGGCTTCTTTTTGTGTTAGAATAACGACAAATGGAAATTTTAGGAGTAAGGGTGGACAATTTATCGGAAGAAGAAATTCTTGGAAGAATAGAAAGTTTTTTAGAGGACAATATTCAGCGATATATTGTTACTCCCAATTCGGAGTTTTTAGTTCGGGCGCAAAGGGATAAGAAATTTATGAAAATTCTCAACAAATCGGATTTGGCGGCGCCGGACAGCATGGGACTTGTTTTCGCTTCTTGGTATTTGGGCGAATCGTTAAAAAAGCGTTTTGCGGGCGTTGATTTGATGGAACGGATTTGCCAAAGAGCGGTCCAGAAACAGTGGCAAATTCTTTTAATCGGAGGCCGCAAAAGAATAGCCCGAAAAACTAAGGAAGTTTTAGAAAAAAAATATCCCGGCTTATTGGTTAAAAGAATTAATATGGTAGAATTTGACAAATACTCAACAGAGCGGCGAGTTATTCTTTTTGTCGCTTTGGGCGCGCCAAAACAGGAAAAATGGATTGCGCGGAATTTAAGAAAGAATCCTTCAATCAACTTGGCGATAGGGGTAGGCGGCGCCTTTGACTTTATTTCGGGGCGAGTTAAACGCGCTCCTAAGTTTTTACGGCTTGTCGGAATGGAATGGGCTTGGCGCTTAATGGTTCAGCCATGGCGCGTTAAGCGTGTTTTTAACGCTATTATTGTATTTCCCTGGCTGGTGGTCAAGAATTCTTGGAAATAGAAATCCAAGAAATCCAAGGGCAGCCCTTTTTTAGTTCTGGATTGCCGCGTCGCGGACTCCTCGCAATGACGGAGGAAATCCAAGGGCAGCCCTTAACAATCCAAGGGCAGCCCTTAAGAAAACCAAATCGGAATTTGGAGAAATAGTCACTTATCCACAGTTAATTTATTGTTGTTTTTGCGTGATTTTTTGTATAATGAATAGTAGTAATATTAGTAATATCAATATTAATAAAAGAAAGGAAATTCCGTTCAAGATTTATTTTTTGCGATAAGCGATTCTTGCCGTCAAAAATAAAATTTGGGCGAATTAAGAAAAATATGTGGGTATGGATTATAATTCTCTTAGTTGTGGCGGGTGGCTTAGCGTTATGGATGGTTTCAAAGAAGCAAGAGAATGGCGATGGCGCCGCGGCCGGTTCCGAGGCGTCTGATGTTTCGGAGGCTCCTGCGTCCCCGGAATCTTCTATAGAAACCCCAGAACCTTCAGAAACTCCAGAAACCTCGGAAAGTATTTCAGAAGAAGTCTCTGAAGAAACGCCTTCCGAAGAACCCAAAGACGAAGACAAGCCGGCGTCTATGTAATCTAATTGAATCTAGTCAGGTTTATCCAAGGGCGCCCCTTAGGGGTGTCTTTGGATTTGGTTTTATGATAACATAATAGTTATGAGAAAAATTTTTGCTCATCCGCTGATTTTATCTTTAATTTTGGTTGCTATCGCGGTTTTTTTTAATGGACAGGGATGGTTGGACGCGCCTAAAAACGCTTTTTTTCAATTAACTTATTCTTTTCAAAAAACGATTTATCGCTGCGCGCAAAAAATTAACAATTCCGCGGATTTTTTTGTTTCAACGGTATCTATTAACGAAGAAAACATTAATCTTAAAAAAGAAAATGCCGAGTTTTTAGGCGAAATCGCGCGATTAAAAGAAGCGGCCAGAGAAAATGATTTTTTTCGCCGGCAGATAGGATTAGCGGTGCCGGAAGATGGAAAGTTAATTTTAGCGAGCGTGATCGGGCAGGATTTGTTCGGTCCCAATAGATATTTTTTTATTGATAAAGGAGTGAAAGACGGCGTTAAAGAAAAATCGGTTGTTATTACGGCCGGAAATCTTTTGGTTGGCAGAGTTGTTGAGGCAGTTGATTTTTTCTCAAAAGTTCAGCTGCTTACCGATTCGAGCAGCCGGGTAAACGCGTTAATACAAGATTCGGGGGCGAAAGGGCTCGTTAAAAGCGAATGCGGGACGAACTTAATTATGGATTTGCTTTCTCAAGGAGAAGATATTAATGAAGGCGAAACGGTGGTAACTTCAGGTTTGGCGGGGCTGTTTCCGACAGGATTGTTAATTGGGCAAATCCAAAAAATAGTTTCTTCTGACGCGCAAATTTCACAAATAGCCAAAATCAAATTAGC
>JAYEKG010000021.1:2370-3718 GCA_034660935.1 Patescibacteria group bacterium | reverse complement strand
GAGTTATGAAACATTTTTTTATCATCTTGTTTTTGTTGTTGGCGGCGATTTTACAAACAACAATCGCTCCTTTTTTGTCCGTTCGCGGGGCGGCGCCTAATTTAATTTTAGCTTGCGCTTTAGCCTTAACTCTCTTGAGGGGGTTTAAAGCGAGTTGGTTTTATGTTTTTCTGGGCGGTTTTTTTTTAGACATATATTCCGGCTTGCCTTTTGGATTAGTGGCTATCAGTTTAATCGGGGCGAATTATTTGGTTGACTGGCTTGATAATAATGTTTTTTCAAACTCAAAGCTCGGCGTTAAGATTTGCCTGATAATTTCGGGAGTACTAACTTTTAATTTTTTCTTGGTTATCTTAATTAATTTTTTTCATTTAGAGGAAACCTTTGCTTTTGAATATTTATTCTGGAGCGCCGCGTATAATTCAATAATCGCGATTCTTATTTTCAATGGGGCTAAAAAAATATTTTATAAAACATAAATCTGGAGAGAGCATTGAAGCGGAAGAGATTTTCTTGGACGCCGAAGCAGAGCGTTCTTTGGAAGAAAAAGGCAAATTGGAACAGCCGATTAAAAACCGCAATTTTATCTTTTTATACGCGTTAATTATTGCGTGTTTAGCGGGATTTTTTTTACGGGCGGCAGAGCTTCAAATAATCAAAGGGGAATACTATTCAGGATTGTCGCAGGGAAATAAGTTAAGAATTTATCCGATAACCGCTCCGCGGGGAATAATTTATGATTGTTTTAATAAGCCCTTGGTTTACAATATCCCCAGTTTTGATTTAGTTGTTAGTTTAGTTGATTTTTTTGAGAATTCTCCATTGGTTCAAGAACAAATTTTGGAGAAGATTGTTGAGATTGCTCCCGTCGGCGATAATAACGCTATTTCTGCCAAAAACGAGCTGGAGTTAAAAATAAAAGAAGCGAAGGGACAGACAAGGCAAATAGTTTTGATTGAAAACATCGGCCAAGAGCCTGCTTTAATTTTGGCGAGCTTAGTGGATGATTGGCCTGGGGTAAGGCTGGAAAAAAATGCCCAGCGCCAATATCCTTTTGGTTCGCGCTTTTCCCATATTATTGGCTATACGGGACAGATTAGTCCGATGGAGTTGGAAATTCATAAGGGTTATTCATCAAATGCTCAAATTGGGAAAGACGGATTGGAACGCCAATACGAAGACGCGCTAAGAGGCGAACCGGGGCAAGAGCAAATAGAAGTCGATACATTTGGAAGAACGCGAAATTTGCTTGCGTCAAAACTTCCCCGTCCCGGACAAGGACTAGTTCTTTTTATTGACGGCGAATTGCAAAAAAAGCTTTATTCATCTCTTGAAGCGGCGCTTAAAA
>JAYEKG010000021.1:0-2270 GCA_034660935.1 Patescibacteria group bacterium | reverse complement strand
AGCCGGTTTAATTCCGGACGAAAAATGGAAAGCGTCTCATAGCGGAGAGGAATGGTATTTAGGGGATACTTATCATTTATCAATTGGCCAGGGGGATATTTTAGCTACGCCGCTGCAAATGGCGGCGGCTATTGCCAGTATTGCCAACGGAGGTATTTTGTATCGGCCAAGATTAGTTGCCCAAATCGTTGATTTGGAAAAAAATGTTATTGAAGAAAAACAAGCGGAAATTGTCAAGGACGATTTTATTCGAAAAGAAAATATCGCGGCGGTTCAAAAAGGAATGAGACAGGCTGTTTTGGCCGGTTCCGCCAGAGCGTTAAGCAGTTTGCCTGTTGAAGTAGCCGGGAAGACGGGAACCGCGCAATTCGGGACAAAAGGGCGAACGCATGCATGGTTTATTGGATACGCGCCTTACGATAATCCGCAGATTGTTTTAGCGATTTTAGTTGAGGGCGGGGGCGAAGGGCACAAAGCCGCTGTTCCTGTTGCCAAAGAGGTTTTTGAGTGGTATTTTAATAAGAAATGAATTATGGGATATATTAGCAAGGAAGGTTTAGAAAAATTAAAAGAAGAATTAAACAGGCGCAGAACAATTGTTCGCCAGGAAATTGCCGAACGCTTGGAAGAAGCCAAGTCAATGGGCGATTTATCCGAAAATAGCGAATATACGGCTGCCAAAGAATCCCAGGCCTTTAACGAAGGCAGGGTTTTGGAATTGGAAGAAGTCGTTAAAAAGGCGGTTTTAATTAAGCCGGCGAGAGGGCAGGCCCAAAAGGAAAAGAAAGTTCAAATAGGGTCGGTTGTTGAAGTAATGCCGGTTGGCGCTTCTTCTAAAAAACGGGTGTTTATGATTGTGGGCTCGCAAGAGACGGATCCTGCCCAAGGCAAAATTTCCAACGAATCGCCGCTGGGCCAAACCTTTTTGGACCGCAAGATTGGTGATATAATTGAAACAAATACGCCGAAAGGGACAATAAAGTACAAAATAGTCGGGATAGAGTAAATTCAATTTCGAATTTCGAATAAATTTTTAATGATTTAATTTTGAAATAAAATCCAAGATAATTATTGTTTAAAAATTCAAAATTCAAAATTCAAAATTTTATTTGTATGTCTGCAATAAGCGCGCTAAAACAAAATAGGCTGGAAAAATTAGACAGTATTCGCGAAGCTAAAATTGACCCTTATCCGAGCAAGACAAAACGGACGCATACTTGCCGGAAAGCGCTTGATAATTTTGAACAATTGGCGAATAAGAAAATATTTTTGGCCGGCCGCTTGCGTTCTATCCGCCGCCATGGCGGTTCTTGTTTTGCTAATATTGAAGACGGTTCCGCGCAAATTCAAATTTATTTCAAAAAAAACGAAATAGGCGAAAAGAAATATAATTTTTTCATAGCTCATTTTGATGTGGGGGATTTTGTTGAGGCGAAGGGAACGCTCTTTTTAACGAAAAAAGGCGAAAAAACACTTTTGGTTGAGGACTACAAAATTCTAAGCAAGAGCCTATTGCCTTTACCGGAAAAATGGCATGGCATTCAGGATGTTGAAGAAAGATTTCGCAAAAGATATTTGGACTTAATAATGAATCGAGATATTCGCGAAGTTTTTGTTAAGCGAAATGAAATTATTAAGAAGATAAGGCATTTTCTGCAAAAAAATAATTTTATAGAAGTAGAAACTCCTGTTTTACAGCCGTTGTACGGAGGGGCGAACGCAAAACCGTTTGAAACGCATCATAATGCCTTGGATATGGATTTGTATTTAAGAATTGCCCCGGAACTATATTTAAAAAGATTATTAGTTGGCGGATTTGATAGGGTGTTTGAAATTGGCAGGTGTTTTAGAAACGAGGGCATGGACAGGGAGCATAATCCAGATTTTACAATGCTGGAATGGTATGCCGCTTATTGGGATTGGGAGGATTTGATGAAATTTACGGAAGATTTAATGCATTATATTGACCCGAAAGTTTTTCCTAAAAAATGGGATAAAGTAAAATACGAGGATATTGTTAAGGGCGGTGATGATAAAATGGCTTACGCAAATATAGAAAAGCCGACTTTTATTTTGAATTTGCCAAACATTCCTCTTTGCAAGAAAAGGCAGGCGCTTCAGGGAGTTGTTCGCGGAGTAGAAATAATTAAGGCGTTTACCGAACAGAACGACCCGATTAAACAAAAAGAAGCGTTTGAAAAACAGGAAAAAGCGCGCCAAAAAGGAGACGAGGAGGCGCAAAGATACGACAAGGATTTTATTGAGGCGCT
>JAYEKG010000020.1:0-4165 GCA_034660935.1 Patescibacteria group bacterium | reverse complement strand
GGCAGCCCTTAGATTTCTAAGAGGGCTGCCCTTGGATTTTTTAACCTTTTTGATGTTTATACACTCCCCAAGAAAGAAAAAGCCCAAAAATAGCGCCCATTAAAGAGAAAGTTAGTAAATAGCTAATTAAAAGGGAATTGAATAAATTGCCTGTTAAATTTCCAATTACGGGACCAACTAAAGAACCCAAAGCAAATCCAACTCCTCCTCTCCAAATTAAAGGCCATTTTTTTAGTTTGAAGAAAAAAGAGTAGAGAAAACCGACAATTGCGCCGATTATTAAAAAGAATAGCCAAAAAAAACCTATATTAATATTGGGAAACAAATTAACAAATTCTTTTATAGGCATATCAGCACTAATTATCGGCTCTATGGGCGTAATCAAGGAATAGACGCTATAAAGATATAAAGGATATTGGAATATCGCTGTCACCACAAACCCAACACCCCAACCCAAAAATCCGACCAAAACCGCTTTAGATATTTTTTTAACGCTTTTTGAAAACAGCGTTAATGAAATCCCTCCAAACAGACCCATAATCAAAATCGCCATAAAATGAAAGGGGTATTCTAAATCCGGCAATTCGCTATACAACACAGCCCCCCAAAGCAATCCCCCCAAACCAAACCCCAAGGCGCAGGTTAATAAATACTTTTTTAAAGTTCCTATTTTGTCCATAAAAAAAATCCTCCTTTCTTTTTTTATATTCTACCCCAAACCGCCAAAAACAGCAAAAAAACAACTTGTTTTCTAAAAATAATCCCCTCCATAATCCCTCCAAGTTTAATCCAAGGGCAGCCCTTCAGAACAAGGGCAGCCCTTTCAAAAATCCGAGAGCAACTCTTTCCATAAAAAGCTCTCCTGGAGTATCCCTGGAAAACTGGGAAAATTTTGTTATATATTCACCTTTTTTAATCCTTTCCAATATTCGGGATGGCAAACACGATTGCTAATCGCTTTGTTGTTTTTTGCCGTTTTCGATTTGTTGCCATTGTTAATCTTTTTGTCATTTTGAAAAATTACTTTTATAACATCTTTTTGCCCAAACAAAGATGATTTTTTCGCGCCGATTTTATCTTCAATTACCGGCAGAAAATCTTTGTTTATTTCGTAACCAATTGAATTTCTTTTTAATTCTCGCGCTGTTTTTGAAGTTGTCCCGCTTCCTAAGAAAGGATCAAGAATACTTTCTCCGACAAAACTGAACATCTTGATAAGACGGCGGGGTAATTCTTCCGGAAACATCGCGATATGCCCTTCATTTTGTTTTGCGCCGGCAAAATTCCAATGTCCCGTAAAGTATTTTCGCCATTCTTCGTTGGATAATTTGGATTGTTCTTTAATCGCGGGAGAAATATTATTTGCCATTTTCCCTAATTTTTTAAACAAAAGGATAAACTCATAATCAATCGCGATAAGCCCATTGCGGGGATAAGGATAGGAACCCATTACGGAAGCGCCCCCGCTCGTGTTCATTGTTGTCATTTTTTGCCAAATAATAGCGCCCATATAATCAAATCCGATTGATTCGCAAAATTTTATGATTTCCGTCCTAATCGGAATGATTTTATATCTGCCATAAGTGATGGCTCTGGCAAATTGGTCGCCTATATTTACGCACAATCGGCATCCGGGTTTTAAAACCCTATAACATTCCGCCCAAACTTGATTTAGGTTAGCAATATACTCGCTATAATTATCATTAAAACCAATTTGGTTTTTGTTCCCGTAATCCTTGATTTGCCAATAGGGCGGCGAAGTTACAACAAGCTCAACCGACTCTTTTTTTACCTCGGACATATTTCTTGAGTCGCCAATAATAATTTTGTGGTTCGTTTTCATTTTAAAATTTGTCCGGCGTCAATTTTTAATCCGGACTTAGTTTTGTTATAAAAAATTATTTTAGTTTTAATTTCTTCCCTTAACGCGTCTTTGGTTTTATAAGTTGTTGGTTTTATGGACACGGGAATATTGCCGATAAATCCATCTATCCCCCGTGATTCTTCTTTTGGATTGGCCAGCCGATAATTGGCTTTTTTAATTGAGGCAATCTTTTTTAAAATCGCCTCTTGGAATCTTAATCCGATGAATGTTTTTTCTAAAACCAAATCTTCAACCCATTCGCGTATCATTTGTTTATTGATAAGTTTAATGGCTTTTTCAAGATTTTTGAGCATTTCGTTGATTTTTCCCGCAGCGTTTTTAATGGCTTCGGGATGTTTTGAAAGATACCACTTTTTCCATCCTTTGTAAGTTTTCTCCGGGCATTCTTTAATAAGTTCGGATAATTGTCCGACAACTCGCGGCCTCGTTCCTTGCGCGTTTTGATTTGCTAAATTCATTAACTGGGTTGTATATTTAGGAAATTCTTTAACTTCGCCAATCAATTCCTGAATTAACTCTTTATTTTTTATTTTTACAATCATGCTATTTTAACGATAACTGCTTTAATATTATCATTTTTTCATCAAAAGAGCCAACGAAATGCTCGCAATCCCCCCAAACCAAACCCCAAGGCGCAGGTTAATAAATACTTTTTAAAAGTTCCTGTTTTATCCATAAAAAAATCCTCCTTTCTTTTTTTATATTCTACCCCAAACCGCCAAAAACAGCAAAAAAACAACTTGTTTTCTAAAAATAATCCCCTCCATAATCCCTCCAAGTTTAATCCAAGGGCAGCCCTTTCAGAACAAGGGCTGCCCTTTCAGAAACAACAGAAACAAGGGCAGCCCTTGAAGCCGAAGGGCTGCCCTTGTAAGGGACTTTGTGGGAATGACAGAGAGAAGCGGGAATGATAAAATAGTAAAAAAGAACGCTAAAATAAACCTAACTTAAATTGTAAACAACGCTATGATTTCTTACAAATAAAAATGCCCCGCTGTTTTATAACAACAAGGCATTAGTTATCTTGCGCAAAAGAGCTATCTCTTTGGATGTAAGCGGCTACGCTCAAAATTCCATAAATTGATCCGATAAATAACAAAATAATCAGAACAAAATAATAAGCATCACCGGTAAGTTGCTTTTGCAACAAATCCTCTAAACATTTGAAGCAAAACCACCAACTAATAGCCGTGAAATAAAAACCTGTTTTAATTTTGCCGGTCAGATGAGAATTAGTATCGCATCCTTTAACAAAACCAATAATCCAGATTAATACCAGAAATAATTCAATAGCCAAGATTAAAATGATTAATCCTTTTATCAGGCCCAGCCAAATCCCGTTAGACCAGTTCCATAATTGATAAATAAAATAAGCGAAAACAGAACAAGAAAATAGTTTGTCTCGGAATTTATCAAGAAACCCGCCCATTGAACTGCCAATCTTCCAGCGCCGGGACAGCCAACCATCCAATAAATCAGAAATCCCAATACTCGCGGTCAATAAGAAAATTAACAAATAATCAACCGGTTCGTTCCAAATCAACATATTAAACCAAACTGTTAGAATAATTCCAATGGCCGTGACTACATTAGCCGAATTCTGAAAAACAATTTTTTTCGCTTTATCGATAACATTTTCCACCTCCGCTCACCTCCTTTTTTATATTCAAATTTTAAGGTTCGTAATATTTGGTTAGACCTTCGCATTAAAAAAGACCTATGTCAACCGCTAATAATTAACGACATCGGATGTCATTATTTTATTTTTCTAAAAGCCGGCGAATGTTTTGATTTGGCTGGCAGGAATTGTCTTAATAAGCCCTCTTTGATCAACCAGATTTAAGCCAATCACCTCACCTTTAACATTGACTAAGGGACTGCCGTTAGCTAAAGAATTTTCCTCGGTTAAATTAATTTTTAAAATATTTTCGCGGATACTGCGAATAATACCTAAATTCACAAAACGATTTAATCCTTCTTCTGTTAATTCGGCGCCTATTAAAATAATTTTTTGCCCTAAAAACAAATCATCCCAATCGGCAAAAGAAACAACCGGCAAATTGCTTTCTTCTATTTTTAACAAAGCTAAATCGTTTTCTAAGTTATTTTTAACTACTTTCGCCTCTGAAGAATGGTTGTTGCGAAAAACTAAGTATTTATCTGCCTTGGCGAAAACATTATCTGCCGCTGTTACAACAAGGCCGTCGCTGGTCATAATAAAGCCGCTTCCTTGGCTAACTGCTTTTTTGCCTTGAAAAGATTGAACAACAACCAAGCAAG
>JAYEKG010000019.1:0-4171 GCA_034660935.1 Patescibacteria group bacterium | reverse complement strand
TCGACCTGGAAATAGTTTTCTACAGCTGACTAATTTTATAACTCTAATGCGTTCAATTGTCAAGGATTTCCCGCCTTATTAACGCGGTTTACGACATTTCCTTGCTTTATTGAACACTTCCAAATATATTTTTAAGTTTTCCGTTAGGAATATTCTTAATTGCGCCTATCGGCACTCATTAGCCCTCTCTTCCGTCGTTGTCGTTCCTCCTGATTCTAATTCTCTAAGAAAAATCAATATTTCATGATCTGGGGTGGTAGTTCCCACTTCATAGCTATCCGCAGTTAAAACGGCCAAAATCTGCTGATTAATGTCTTTTATCGTTTCTTCCGCTTGCGCTAAATCCTCTTTAATGTCAGAAGGAGCGTTTTCTTGCGCCTTGTCCAAATTATTTTTAATTTTCTTTGTTTGTATCACAGCCGCAACTGCCTGCTCTTTTGAAATTTTATCAATATCTTGGCTAAAATTAGCTAAACTATCTCTAAACTCACTAACAACCTTTTTTGCTTTTTCGTCCGTTTCGCTTAAGAAAGGATCGTTTTCTGTTATTCTTGTTAATTCCTCCAATCGGCGGCAAGCAAAATCGCCTTGCAATTGGCTTTTCTTTTCACCTAAAGCAGTCACGCTTTGAACGTTTTCACCCGCTCTTTTGACGGAATAAAGCAATTCTCCCGGCAAACTTAATTGCGAGGCCTTTAATGTCAGCCAAGGCCCGCCTACGAAAATGAGAATCAAGCAAAAAGCCAAAGCCAATGACTGTCCATGTTTCATCCATTCAAAAAAGCCCAATGGCTCTTCAAAACCGATTTGTTCTATCAAATCTTGGCGCGCGGAAACAAGCCATTCTTTAGATGGCTCAACTTTTTTCAATTTCTTAATTTTTCCAATTAAATCCTTATTATCCATCACATAATATGACGAATATCCCCCTTATTTCGTTACACAAAAAAAACAAAATAAACAAAATAAACAAAATAAAGGTCTACCCCTAAAGGCCAGGCCTTTTTATGTAGACCTTTTTTAGCTCTTTTAACGCTCTATGGACTAAAACTCGGATTGTTCCTTCCGGTTTTTCTAAAATATTAGCTATTTCCTTGTTTGAGAAATCATCTAAATAGCGCCAGATAATAATATTCTGGTATTCATCTTTGATTTGGCTAATGGCTTTTCTTATTCCTTCTACATCAGAATCCATGTTAAGTTTATTGTTCAAATCAAATTTATCCTCAATATCGGCCAACATACTGTCTTCCGGGTCCATAATTAGCTCTGTTCGCGATTTCTTGCGATAAAAATCAATCACCAGATTGCTGGCTATTTTATAAAGCAAAGCTCTTGGATTATCAATTTTCGGCTTATTCTGGCTATCTTTAGATATATTTTTCCAAAATCGCAAAAAAACTTCCGAAGTCAAATCTTCAGAATCTCGAGGCGAACTTACCTTTAAATATACAAATCGGTAAATTCGAGGAGCGTATCTGTCATAAATTTTTCCAAATTCCTTCTTTTTCATAAAATTTCATATAAAAAGGTCTACCCCTAAAGGCCAGGCCTTTTTATGTAGACCTTTAATTAAGAGCTTTTTGAAATTGTTTTTGAATTAATTTTTCTTTTACTTCTTCTTCTGTAATTCGCTTGTACTTTTCCGGAGAGACACCCGCCATTATCACCTCTTTATCACAAAGTGTCCCATCTCTGGCTCCAATGTAGTCAGGATAGCTTGACCATTGATAATCCTCGGCCTTTGCCGCTAATCCATCAACTACCGGATTAAGATGGATATATGACGAAGCCTGTAAAAGATAATCATCTTTATTAATTTCTTTCTGCTTGAACGGACCTTGGAATAAACGGCCAACCTTGCCATACTTATTATTAAAATACATTGAATAACTCGTATGTAACGGCTGAATAAATTTACAAATAGGAATTTCTGAATCTTGTCGAAGCAATATGTGAAAATGATTTGGCATTAAACAATAACAAACAATTGATATTTTATGTTCATCCTTATACTTTCTTAATCTCTCCAAATATCCGATATAATCAGCATTTTCAGTAAAAATATCCTGTTTTCTATTGCCGCGATTATAAACATGATAATAACCGCCTTGATATGAAATTTTTTGAATATAATTTGCCATAATAACACCAAAAAGGTCTACCCCTAAAGGCCAGGCCTTTTTTATCAGGCCTTTTTTATCTTTTTTATAGTATAAGAGATAATTAAGAAAACAGCAAGAGATTATGGGTAATAAGTAATGTTGGTTGAAGTAGCGCTTGATAACGGATCTATGTTTAAAATATCGCTGGTATTGTATCCTCCATATCTGAAATGGACATAATTCAGATTGCCTTCGCTTCCAGCGGCAAATTTGATGTTTTTCCAATCTTCCGCGGCTGGAGTTGTTGCCGCTTCGTCATTGTTCGTATCCCCGCCATAACCATCGTCTTTTAATGAAGTAAATACTATAAGCGAATCACTCGCGCCTTGGGCGATTAAATTTCCTTCAATAAGCAATGCGGTGTACGGCCTGTTTGATTTAATAACTACCCCCGTTTCCAAAGTTAAAGCTGTCCCCGACGCAACAGTTGGGAAAGCGTTGGAGTTAGAACCAAGAACATACGGCAGATTATTGGTCCATGTTGTATTCTGACTAAAAACGCTTTCACAATCAACAGATATCCCGTTTGAATTGTTATTGCTCGCTTGGTTGTTGTTTATAACAGGATAAGCGCTTTTTAGCGTAATCGGATTGTCATTTTCAGAAAACATATTATTATCCACAGTCGGCGCTGCTTGATTAGTGATTTTTATTCCTACATTATTACCGCCAAACTCGCAATTGTTAATAGAAGGAGAACCGCTGTCAACAATTATCCCTGTTAATTTATTATTCTCAAAAACAGAATCGGAAATTGTAGAATTAGAATTAACCAGCCTTATTCCATCGTTCAAGCTATTTTTGAAAGAAGAATTTTTAATTATTACACAACTATTGTCAACCCAAAGTATTTCTTCAACTGAATAATTAATTCCACCTGATTTGTAAGTAGCATCGTATCCCCCGTATTTAAAATTAACATAATCCAAAACAGATTCCGTGCTTGTAGAATTGTCAAAAACAATACCCGACCAATCGCCCGCTGATTGCGTTGTCGTCGCAGAAGTAAATGTTATTGGATTATCAACAGTTCCTTCCGCTTTAAGCGTCCCTTTAATAATTAAACTTGGATAATGTTTATTAGAACCCTTAATAATAGCTCCTGGTTCAATAGTTAAAATCGCTCCATCTAGAATAGTAGGATAATTACTTGAATTTGATTCTAAAATGTATGGCGAATCTTCTTCCGTCCAGACAATGTCCTGACTAAAAGTAAATTCATCATTAATAATCGCCACTCTTTCATTTTGCGAATTTCGCGGAGTCGGCCATCCGCTTTCAATAAAATCAGCGCTATTATCATCCGTATCCCATCCTTTAATTCGACGAACTATCGTCTTATGCCTCACTGCGGCCAATGTGGCGGTTGTTTCGTAAACATGATTAACAACGCCCCATCCGATGGCGTCAACAAGCCCTTCTTTTGCTAATTCAGGGGTTGTAGTCGCAGGATTTGCGGAGAAAATAGCTACAGAACCCTTTTGATAATGAAGTTGTTGAGAAACATACACTTGCCAATCAGCATCAACAAAATCATTATTCTCTGAATAACCGCTTAAACCGATTAAATAATATCCGCCCGCGGGAATTATGGCGCCAGCAGAAAATGGCTTGTTGCGATAAGGATTATTCCAATCGTAGTTATAGGGAAAATATGACCAATACCACCCCTTCATGTTAATATCTGTATCCGTCGGGTTATATAATTCCACAAATTCTTTTTCACCCAATTGAACTTCGTTAATCACGACATAATCAGCCAAAGAATTGGCTACGGCGCTAACCGAATTTGAAATATCTGAAATGTTTCCCGCGTCATCTTCCGATTTAATCGCCCAATAATATGTTTCATTCGCCTCTAATCCACTGACTGCTAAGCTCTCTGTTGTGCTTGCTATGCATGGGGTTGGCTCGTTGATAATGTCGGTTGACGACGCCCAATTGTCTGCGGTAATTGCAGAAGAAGTAGCATATCTAATGATATATTCCGTAGAAGTCCCGACGGC
>JAYEKG010000018.1:0-4236 GCA_034660935.1 Patescibacteria group bacterium | reverse complement strand
TGCAATTATCCCTGCAGGGAACTAACGGTCCCGTAATATATCCCGCGCGCGCTAAATTTGTTCCCGTTAAAGCAATTGCCGGCAAAAAATAAATTAAAAATTTGCAATTCCTAATTTTACTCATTTTCCCATTAAATTATTAATTTGATTAACCGCTCTGCTAATTGCCTCTTGTATTGTTGTTTCTCCCAATACTACCGATTCTACCATATCCGCCAGAATAGTTTCAATAGTTGAATTATCCGCTTGACGCCAAGAACGCGCCGTCAGAGATTGTTCGGCAAAAACCCCTAAATCCGGATCATTCTTCTGCCAAGCGATTAGATCGCGCCGGGCAATCGGTTTTTTGGTTAGTTCTAAATATTTTTTGGCGTTTTCTTGAGCGGTTAGCCAAACGATAAAACGCCATGCCGCTTCTGCCTCGGATGAATTGCGGGAAACGGTCAGCCCCCAATAATTAGCGTAATTAACATCTTTTTCCGAGCCCTGAATTTGCGGCATTGAAGAAACGCCAAAATTTAAATAAGGCGCAAGCGCGCGGATGGTCGGCAGATGATATGAGTAATTAAACATCATCGCCGCCTCTCCCGCGTAAAAAGCGTCTATTGAATAATGCATCCTGTCATTCCATGTATAAACGGACTCTTGTGAATTGGCAAAATCAGTATAAAATCGCAAAGCCGTTTCTCCGGGGTTAAAACTTTCTCCGTCAAGCGCGACATCCCGATTAAAAGCAACCGAATTATTTTCCTCATCAACCATCATAGCGCCCGATTGGAGCATCAATAAAGATAAAATATCAGTAGAGCGATTGACATTGCGCGCTGTCCCAATAGCGGCTCCGGCCCGAATAATATCACCACCCTCATTTTTAATAGTTATTTTTTCCACGGCATCCAAAAAATCTTTCCATGTTTTGGGCGGCTGCGGAATGCCAACTGTATTTAAAATATCTTTGTTGTAATAAAGCGCTAGCGTATCAACGCTCAACGGCAAAGCAACTATATTTCCATCAATCGCGAAATCGTCAAAAACTACATCAACAAAATCATCTTGAAGGGCTCTTACTGAAATCAATTCCGGAGGAACAGCCCAAATTTTATCTTCATACCTCGGAACCCACGAGTGATGCAGCATCATAACATCAGGGCCCCGCCCCGCGGCCATTGCTTCCAATAAATCTTTTTCGTAAGTGGAATGCTGTTTTTTATAATAATTCACTTTAATTTTTGGAAAAGCTTCATTAAAATCGCTTATCAGTTCTTTATAAACATCCGAATCATCAAAAACACCCCAAAATTCCAATTCCGCGCTTCTGTTAACATTCTTTGATTTACAGCCCGGAAAAGCGGCCGCTAATCCAAAAACCAGCAGAGGAGCAATAAAAACATAAAAAGTGGTGGTTCGCATTTTAGACAATTTTTATATCGGCCCTAAAAACCAAGCCGTAGTGCTGATTATCTATTTTAAGTTCTTTTTCAAAAACAAATCCCTCGTTTTCCGCCAATCGCCGCGCGTCTTCTTTGGAAATAAACCACCCCTCTTTGGGCGCCAAAGAGGACTCGCCTATCCATTCAATTAAAACCAGCTTTCCTTCTTTTTTTAAAATTCTTTTGGCTTCTTTTATTATTTCCGCCTTCTTTTGCGATTGGAATAAAATATTGCGCGTTAAAACAAAATCAATTGATTCGCCGGCTAATTTTGAGTTTCCCAAAACTTCAAGATTACAATGAACCGTTTCAATATTAAAAATTTCTTCTAAAGCCGCTTTGCTTTTTACCGCCTCTAACGCCTCCTTAATTACATCAATGGCATATACTTTTCCTTGTTGGACAATTTTAGCCAAAGGAACGCTAAAATACCCGTTTCCGCATCCAAAATCGGCAACTTGCGCTTTGTCGCTTATATTTAATTGTTCTAAAATTATTTCCGGACTGCTTAAGCCCATTTTTTCAGCCATATTTTTTTATTCTTACAAACATACCGTAGTAACAACTTTATCGCTTTTGTTTAATTTCATAATTTTAACCCCTTGAGTGGCTCTTCCTAATAAGGGAATTGATTTTAATTGCATTCTGATTACTTGCCCCTTTTTTGAAATAACGATTAAATCTTCTGTTTCAGGATTTAAAACATGGCTGGCGGCGATATTGCCCGTTTTTTCGTTAATTTTAGCCGTCTTGATGCCTGTTCCGCCTCTCTTTTGCGCTTTGTAATATTTTAAGTCCGTTTTTTTGCCAAACCCATTTTCGGTTATCACTAAAACTTTAAGCTCCTTCTGTTCTGTTTTGTCCCCAATAATGCCCATTCCGACAAGTTTGTCGCCCTTTTTCAATCTAATACCCCTTACTCCCGCCGCCGTCCGTCCCATTGCTCTAATATCACCTTCTTTAAAACGGATGCTTTGCCCTTCGGCAGTAATCAAAATAATTTCATTCTTGCCGGAAGTCAGCTCAGACCATTTTAATTTATCGTCCTTTCCTAATTTAATAGCGAGCAATCCGCTCCGCCGCACATTTTTAAAATCCTCTATTTTGGTTCTTTTAATTATACCATTTTTTGTCACCATTACCAAATACTGACCTTGCGCGGATTCGGCAACATCAAAAACCGTCGCAATTTTTTCCCGCGCTCCCAACTGTAAAATATTTACTATCGCCTGCCCTCGGGCTACCCGGCTAGTTTCGGGAATTTCGTACGCCTTTGTTTGGAAAACTCGTCCCTGATCGGTAAAAAACAAAATATTATCGTGGGTTGAGGCGAAAATAAAATGCCCGACAGCGTCTTCTTCGCGCGGAGTAATGCCCACAACCCCCTTACCGCCTCTTTTCTGGGATTTGTATGTTTGCGGATTTATTCTTTTAATGTACCCTCCCTTGGTTAGGATAATAACGCACTTTTCTTCAGGAATTAATTCTTCTTCAGTTAATTGCCCCACCGGACGGCTAAAAACCTTTGTCCTTCTTTTATCGGCATATTTTTCCTTTAGTTCTTTAAGCTCATCTTTAACTACCGCCATAATCTTTTTAGGACTTTTAAGCAGAGCTTCTAACGCTTTGATTATTTTTTCTTTCTCTCTCAACTCGTCCTTGATTTTTTTGCGCTCCAAACCGGCTAACGCCTGAAGGCGCATTTCTAAAATGGCTTCTGTTTGGCGAACGCTAAATTTAAATTTCTTAATTAGATTTTTACGGGCCGTTTCTTTGTCTGCCGAACTTTTAATAGTTTTAATGACCGCGTCAATACAGTCAAGCGCTTTGTTTAGGCCCATTAAAATATGAGCTCTTTCTTTTGCTTGTTTTAAATCAAATTGCGTCCGCCGCGTAACGACTGTTTGGCGATGTTTGATGTATTCTTCTAAAACGCCCCTCAGCGACAGAACTTGCGGCTGAATGCCGTCAACCAAAGCGAGCATATTTAAATGAAATGTTTTTTGCAAATCAGTCAACTTAAAAAGGCGATTGAGAACTTTTTGCGGCTGGGCGTCGTTTTTTAGGCCGATAACTATTCTTACGCCATCTTTGTCTGATTCGTCCCGAAATTCCTTCGTATTAATCCCTTGCAGTTTTTTGCTCCTGACTAAGTCCGCTATTTTAATGATTAGGTTGGCCTTATTGACCCCATAAGTCATTTCGGTGATTATAATCTGAAACTTGCCCGCTTTTTTTTCAATAATTTCAGCTTTGGCGCGGCAAACAATCGGACCGCGCCCGACGCTATACGCTTCAATCATTCCTTGCTTATTGTAAATTTCTCCACCCGTCGGAAAATCAGGCCCTTTGATAAATTGGAAAAGTTCTTTTACTGTCGCTTTAGGGTTGTCAATTAGGTAAATAATGCCATCAATCAATTCGCTCAAATTATGAGGCGGAATATTAGTCGCCATACCAACGGCAATACCCATTCCTCCATTCAAAAGCAATTGCGGAAGCTTCGCCGGCAAAACAGACGGCTCTTTGATAGTTCCGTCATAATTATCAACCCAATCAACTGTTTCTTTATCAATGTCCCCCAACATTTCATCGGCGATTTTTGTCATTTTCGCCTCTGTATATCGCGGCGCGGCAGCCGGATCATTGTCCATTGATCCAAAATTTCCCTGCCCCTTAACTAATGGATACCGCGAGTGGAATTCTTGAGCCATTTTAACCATTGACTCATAAACAGCCGCGTCTCCGTGCGGATGATATTTTCCGAGCGTTTCCCCAACAATGGTAGCCGATTTGCGGAACTTAG
>JAYEKG010000017.1:0-4287 GCA_034660935.1 Patescibacteria group bacterium | reverse complement strand
CTTAGGGACGATTGTCATTCCTGCTTTCGCGGGAATGATAAAAAAAGATGCGGGAATGATAAAATGGTAAAAAAGAACGCTAAAATAAACCTAACTTAAACTGTAAACAACGCTATGATTTCTTACAGCTTAATGAGCCACAAAAAGAAGAAGTAGAACGGATTATTAAAAATTCCATACAACGAGGTTTGCCTTATGGAAAAGATGATTGAAAAAACAGGATAATTAAAAAATTTAAGTTGGAATCAACTATTAGATTAGTTGGGAGACCTAAAAAAGGCGGCTGACCCTGTTTTCTGACCCCATTTTTTCCCATTTTCTGACCCCATTTTTCCTTGGTAACACAAACAAGATTAAAAAGGGACGCTTTTGTTTTTCTGATATTTGTCTGCCTGCCAATCTTTGTTATTTGATATTTTTTATCCACAAACTGCGGGATTGGTATTTTGTGAGATTTTAATATAATCCCCCCAAAACTTGCTTAATTTTGATGGGTTTTGATATTTATCCCCAATTTTGTATTTGACAAAATTGCGGTTTTTATTATACTAATACCAGTATTATTGTTAATTTGTGGAACGCAACTCCTTAAATTGATGTGAATATCATTATGATAAATAGATTATATAATCTAGGAAAATTAATTAAAAAACAAAAAGTTTTGGTTATTTATGGACCGAGGAGGGTTGGTAAAACAACTTTATTAAATAAGTTTTTGTCCAAAACAAAATTAAAATTCAAATTGGATTCGGGAGATAATATTAAAGTTCAACATATTTTGAAATCTCAGGATTTTGCGCGGATATTGGAATACGCCGGCGGTTATGAACTGATTGCCATTGATGAGGCGCAACAAATACCGAATATTGGTATGGGATTAAAAATTTTAATTGATCAGGTTCAAGGGTTATGTGTTATTGCTACCGGTTCGGCTTCTTTTGCTTTGTCGCAACAGATTGGAGAACCATTGACGGGCAGAAAGAAGACAATTATTTTGTATCCATTCTCCCAAAAAGAATTATTAGCGGAATGCAATAATAACAAATTTGAATTAAAACAAAAATTGGAAGAGTTTTTGGTTTTTGGATCGTATCCGGAAGTTATTACCGCCCGAACAAAACCAAAGAAGATTGATGTTTTGAAAGAATTAGCAGATTCGTATTTGTTGAAAGATGTTTTTGCTTTGGAAAAAATAAAAAATTCTGTGGCTTTGTTGAATTTATTAAAATTGATTGCTTTTCAAGTGGGTAGCGAGGTTTCTTTGAGCGAATTGGCCACACAAGTGAAACTTGATGTGAAAACGGTTGAGAGATATTTAGATATTATGGAAAAAGCGTTTGTCTTAAAAAAAATTAATGCTTTTAGCCGTAATTTGAGAAAGGAAATATATAGTAAAAGTAAATATTATTTCTATGATAATGGAGCGCGTAACGCGGTCATTTCACAATTTAACGATTTGAAAGATAGAAACGATGTTGGAGCGCTCTGGGAAAATTTTATTGTAATGGAGAGGATTAAAAAACAAGAATATACCGGCATCTATTCCAATAATTATTTTTGGCGGACTTACGATAAAAAAGAAATTGACTGGGTGGAAGAAAGAGAAGGAAAATTATTCGGTTATGAAATCAAATGGAGGAATAAAAAATACAAAAAACCGAAGCTGTGGAAAGAAACATATAGCAACGCGGAGTTTCAAGTGATAAACCGAGATAATTATTTTGATTTTATAATATAACAGAGATAAAAGGTATTAGGAACCTTTCCGCCAAATTAAAAAGGACGTTTCTATTTTTGAAAATAAATAGGCGATCGTAATAATATTAAATACGATATGTTAAACATTAAAAGGGGATGTTTCT
Source organism: Patescibacteria group bacterium (assembly GCA_034660935.1). Classification (GTDB taxonomy): domain Bacteria; phylum Patescibacteriota; class Minisyncoccia; order Portnoybacterales; family UBA2143; genus JAHJSM01. Next base: position 2,425 of record JAYEKG010000017.1, on the reverse strand, counting down.
ATTAAAAGGGGGCGCTTCTATTTTTAAATTAAGATTAATGTTAAATATCATCGTCATCGGATGACGATAATCAATTATGCTTTGCGGACGATATTCGGTTAACTGGATAGAAAGATTATTTTTATTTTGATATAAGATATTTTAAAATGTAAGAAATCATAGCGTTGTTTACAGTTTCTATAAATTTTGACTTGAATATTTTAACTTTTATAATATCATTTTCACATTCCATGATGTCATTCCTGCTTTCCCCCTTGTAATTCCTGATGGTTGAGAATATAGTCAAAGAATTCAAGGAAGAAACAAAAGGAACGATGGCGGAGATAGAAGAAAGAATGAAATAGGGGAAGAATAGATTTACGATTTGAAAAAACAAAAAAAACAAGGGCAGCCCTTCGATTTCAAGGGCTGCCCTTAGGGACGATTGTCATTCCTGCTTTCGCGGGAATGATAAAAAAAGATGCGGGAATGATAAAATGGTAAAAAAGAACGCTAAAATAAACCTAACTTAAACTGTAAACAACGCTATGATTTCTTACATATGAGATTAGAACATTATCCCGTTAAGCGGTTAAAAAAAGAGGTTTTAGAAATTGTTGCTAAACATCTTGATATCAGCGAATACCGCGTATTCTTTTTTGGTTCAAGAGTAAGCGGAAAGGGCGATGAGCGTTCAGATATTGATATTGGCATTGAAGGAAAAGAGAAAATCGCGGGAAAGATAATGGCGGATATCCAGGAAGATATTGATAGCTTGCCTATTCTTTATAAAATAGAGATCGTTGATTTTAAAGCGATTTTGCCGAAGTTCAAAGAAGTTGCTTGTCAATCTATGGAAATTATTACTTAAATGTTATGACAAAATTTGAATCTTTACTCAGTGATTTTGAAAAAGCGGTCGGGCGTTTTGGGGAGGTTTTGGCTCTGGAAAAAAATGATATTGTCCGCGACTCGGCGATTCAACGATTTGAATTCAGCTTTGAATTGTGTTGGAAAACCCTTAAAGCGTTTTTGGAAGAATATCATAATGTTAGATGTGTTTCGCCGAGAAAATGTTTTAGAGAAGCGTTTAACCAAGGTATTATTAATTACAGTGATTTTTGGATAGAGATGACAAAATTAAGAAATGAGACAGTTCATACTTATAACGAAAAAATCGCGGAGGAAATTTATAAGCAGCTGCCGCCGGCGCTTAGTCATTTTAAGATTTTACTTGATGCGATGTTGAAAATTAAGGAATAAGCGCGACTATTTTAATTATGCTTTGCGGACGATATTCGGTTAATTACTTTGAAAAATTATTTCTTTTTTAAGATCTGACCTTAAAATAAATTTTATTCTGTGGATAACTTTTTTTGTTTGATTATTAGTTAAATGGTAGAATACAATTGAATGGAATATGTAAACAACAAGAAATTGATTATTTCTATCGCAATCATTGTCGCTGTTTTAATTTGCGCGGGAGTTGTTTATTGTCTTTATTCACATTTCCAAAAACAATCTAAAAAAGAACAGCCGTCAGAATCCTTAAAACATTCAAGATACGCTATGCCGATGGAGGAATTTAAACAGAAGCTGGCCTCTTCTTCGCTGGAAACAGATTCTCTTTATGCCCAAAACACAGAAGAGATTAACGAAGAAATAGAATCTGCTATAACTGTTTCAGAAAAAGAAAAAGGAAGGTATTCTCAATCTGTTGAGGAATTTAACAAGACATTAATTGAGTCATTTAAATAAACAACAAAAAAACTATGCTTAAAAAAACAATCACCAATCTATCAATCATAGCCATAGTTATCGGTTCCGTTCTTATCGCCAACGGGTTGATTTTGGCGTGGACAGCGCCAGCAGTTCCTCCCACCGGAGGCAATGTCGCGGCTCCTTTAAATATTGGTTCGGAACCTCAAGTTAAAGAAGGCAGTTTAGGTATTGGCGTGGACACTCCTTCGGCAAAATTGCACATAATGGAAGATGTGGATCTTTGGGATTATCTAAACAAACCGGCGTTGACCATAGAAAACAAGTCCAGCGATGATAGCTGGGGCTGGGTAGGTCCTGGAATTTTGTTCAAGAATAATACTCTTGGGTATTCTGATTATCAGTCGGTTATTTTCCCCGCAGCTAATGGTTTGTATTTTAACTCTACCGATGACAACTGGAATAGCATAACGAGCATGTTAAGCCTTAATGGAAGTTCCGCGGGATTCGGAGTCCCGCAGAGTATTTATTTATCCACCGCTCCCTCTAATTATTATTTCAAGATTAAGAAAGGAAGCGATGATATATTTATGGTGAACAAAGACGGCAATGTCGGCATAGGGACGGCGGAGCCAGGGGCGAAGTTGGAGGTGGATGGTAATATTAAAATCAGCTCAAATTCTGCAGTTTGTGACAGCGCGCATGCTGGCGAAATACGCTGGACGGG
>JAYEKG010000016.1:0-4298 GCA_034660935.1 Patescibacteria group bacterium | reverse complement strand
ATGAAAAAGAAAATTTAGAAAAATTACAAAGAGAGTTTATTAAAAATTTCTCAAAATACGACAGCCAAACCCTCATCAATAAAGAATTTGAAAGAATCATGATTGAATTTTCATGGAAATCTTCAGTGATAGAGGGAAACACTTATTCGCTTTTGGGCACCGAGGCCTTGATTAAAAACAATGTTATTGGAAAAGGCAAGACAAAAGAAGAGACGCAGATGATTCTTAATCATAAAGACGCGTTTAATGAAGCTATCCAAAACAAAGAGCGTTTTAGGAAATTAAATTATTCCGATATTGAATATATTCATTCGGTTTTGATAAAAAAACTTGGAGTTTCAAAAAATATCAGAAAAGCCCCAGTTGGAATTACCGGTACTAAGTATAGACCATTGGATAACGAAGCCCAAATCAAAGAGGCCTTGCAGAACATGGTTGATCTAATAAATAAAAAAGAATCATTTTTTGAAAAAGCTTTTTTGGTTTCAATTCTTATCGCTTATATTCAGGTTTTTGAAGATGGAAACAAAAGAACATCCAGAATGATTTCCAATGCTATTTTATTAACTTATCATTCCATCCCTCTTTCTTATAGAATTGTGGATATTGAAGAGTATAAAAAGGCCGTTATATTGTTTTATGAAATAAATAACATTTCTTATTTTAAACAGATATTTATTGAACAGTTTGAAGACGCGGTCAATAATTATTTCAAATAGAATTTTATGAACGAATCAGAAACAAGAGCCGAATATATTGACCCAAAGCTCAAAGCGAGCGGTTGGGGCGAAGTTGAGGGCTCAAAAGTCCTGCGCGAACGCAATGTCTGCAAAATTACGGATGGGCGTATTTTGGCTGGCGGAGAACGGGCAAAACCGGAAATCGCGGACTATATTTTGGTGTATAAAAATAAAAAGATTGCTATTATTGAAGCCAAAAAAGATGAATTAAAAGTAGGCGAGGGGGTGGCTCAAGCCAAGGCGTATGCCGAAAAACTTCAGATAGATTATACCTATTCAACAAACGGAAAAGAAATTTACGAAATTTCAACGAAAACGGGGCAAGAAGGATTGGTTGAAAAATTTCCAGCGCCTGACGAATTGTGGAATAAAACTTTTTCTGACTGGAATGAATGGAAAGAAAAATTTGGTAGTATTTTGAATGAAGGAGAACACGGCAAACGATATTATCAAGAAATTGCTATCAATAATATTTTGAATGCCGTGGCTGAAGAAAAAAACAGAATTCTTTTGACTATGGCAACCGGAACAGGGAAAACCGCTGTGGCTTTTCAGGTTGCTTGGAAACTCTTTCAAACTCGCTGGAATTTGAAACGCGATGGCGTTCGCCGACCGAGAATTTTGTTTTTGGCTGATAGAAATATTTTAGCTGATCAAGCATTCAATGCTTTTTCCGCTTTTGATAAGGACGCGTTAGTTCGCATTAATCCTTTAGATATTCGCAAAAAAGGTGGAGTGCCAACAAGCGGAAGTGTTTATTTTACAATCTTTCAAACTTTTATGAGCGGTCCGAACAGCAGTCCGTATTTTGGCGATTATCCACCTGATTTTTTTGATTTTATTATTATTGACGAATGTCATCGCGGCGGGGCTAATGACGAGAGCAACTGGCGCGGTATTTTGGATTATTTTTCTCCAGCAGTTCAATTTGGCATGACTGCTACACCAAAAAGAAAAGATAATACTGATACCTACAAATATTTTAGCGAGCCAGTTTATATTTATTCTCTTAAAGAAGGAGTGAATGATGGTTTTCTAACGCCTTTCAAAGTGAAAAGAATTCAAACCACTATTGATGATTATGTTTATACTTCTGATGACCAAATTATTGAGGGCGAAGTTGAAGAAGGGAAAATTTACGAAGAAACTGATTTTAATCGAATTATTGAGATTAAAGAACGCGAAGCGAAAAGAGTTCGCGTAATAATGGACGAAATAGACCAAAACGAGAAAACGATAATATTCTGCGCGACTCAAGACCACGCATTGGCTGTTCGTGATTTAGTGAATCGGATGAAGGAAAACAAGAATGCTAATTATTGCGCGCGTGTCACGGCGAATGACGGCGCTCGAGGGGAGCAATTATTGCGCGAATTTCAGGATAACGAAAAAACAATTCCGACAATTCTTACAACTTCGCAAAAACTTTCTACTGGTGTTGACGCGCGGAATATCCGAAATATTGTTTTAATGCGTCCAATAAACACGATTATTGAATTTAAGCAGATTATTGGGAGAGGGACGCGGCTTTTTGACGGAAAGGAATATTTTACGATTTATGATTTTGTAGATGCCTACAAACATTTTTCTGACCCAGAATGGGACGGTGAGCCGATAGACGAGACGACAGAAAAAGAGCCAAAGGCGCTTAAATATCCGAAAGAAAAAGATACAAGCTCAGATCTTGGTGATAAAGAAAGAGAAGAACCAAAAAAGAAATTAAGAATCAAATTGCGTGATGGCAAAGAGAGGGAAATAAAGCATATGATTTCTACCTCATTTTGGAATGTTGACGGTAAACCGATTGCTGTTCAGGAGTTTATGGATGGTATGTTCGGCGCTATGCCAGAATTTTTTAAAAGCGAGGAAGAATTAAGGAAAATTTGGTCAAATCCAACAACGCGCAAAGTGTTTTTAGAAAAAATTGCTGAAATTGGTTATGGTAAAGATGAATTAGAAACATTGCAAAAAATGATTGATGCCGAGCAAAGCGATTTATTTGATGTTTTAACATATATTTCATTTTTAACTCAACCTATTTCAAGGAAACAAAGAGTAGAACAAACAAAAAACAAGATTTTTGAAGATTTGGATGAAAAACAAAAAGAATTTTTGGATTTTGTTTTGTTAAAATACAAAGAAAAAGGTGTTGAGGAATTAGACGAAGAAAAACTGCCAATCCTCTTGAATTTAAAATATCATGCTATTGCCAACGCGGAACAATCACTCGGAAGCGTAGAAAAAATCCGCTCAATCTTCTTCGATTTTCAAAAAAATCTATATGCAAAATTAAATTCAAATCCTGTTTTGGATAAATAAAAAGATTTGGATGAATAAAATAAAATTTAAAATAAATAAATAATTATGCTAAAAAATAAAAAAGGTAGAAGACATCAGAAACCTTTTTGGACAAGAGCAGTCTTCATCTTTGGAGTCGCGCCTTTGGAATAAAAAGTCCTAAAGCGCAGGGCGTAACCGGTGATGATGTTGGAAGATTATTTAAGGAAAAGAAATTTTTAGATATTGTCAAATATAATGTCGGCGATCTTACGGCTACAAAAGAATTATATAAATACTGAGATGAATATTTAAAGTTTAACAATTAAATTTTATGAATCAAGCTCAAGCGTTAAAAATTTTACAATCCGGGCAAAATGTTTTTTTGACTGGTTCGGCTGGGTCCGGCAAGACATATTTATTAAATCAATTTATTAAATATTTAAAAGAGAGAAAAATTAAGGTTGGAGTAACCGCGTCTACGGGCATAGCCGCCACTCATCTTGGAGGCAGAACTATTCATTCTTGGGCAAATATAGGCATTAAACGGGAAATGAGCGATAAATCAATTGAAAGGATGGCTAAAAATGAAGAATTTCGTAAAAAAATAGAAGAAACAAAAGTTTTAATTATTGATGAAATATCAATGTTTGACGCCCAAAAACTCGATCTTGTTGATAGAATATGCAAGGTAATTAGAGAGCCATTTTTGCCTTTTGGAGGAATACAAATAGTTATGAGTGGAGATTTTTTTCAACTTCCACCGATAGAATATGATGAAGAATGTTGTTTTGCTTATGAGTCGATTGTTTGGAGAAATTTAGATATTAAAACTTGTTATTTAGATGAACAATTTAGACAGGAAGATTTAAAATTTATTGGTATTTTAAATAAAATTAGAAGAAACGAAGCAGGACAAGAAGAATTAGATTTGTTGCGAACACGCCTATACAAGCTGGTAAATTATCATGCAAATCCTACCAAAATTTATACGCACAATATAGATATTGATGCAATCAATGATTATGAATTGTCGCGTATTCCAGAAAAAGAATTAATTTATCATATGGCTCATCATGGCCCAAAAGATTTGGTTGATTTTTTAAAGAAAAGTTGCTTGGCATCCGAAAAATTAAAGTTAAAAAAAGGCGCGATTGTAATGTTTGTCAAAAACAATTTTAATGGTGGTTATGTAAATGGCACTTTTGGGAAGATAATTGATTTTGACAGTGATAATAATTATCCAGTTGTTGAAACAAAATCAGGGAATAAGATTATTGC
>JAYEKG010000015.1:0-4480 GCA_034660935.1 Patescibacteria group bacterium | reverse complement strand
ATCCAGCCCGCTTTCTTTTGGGCGTAAAATAAATTAGCATTATCATAGAAAATCCCGATTTTGGGCTTTTTTATTTTCGGCTGATTGGCTCTGACAAAATACGGATGGTTGCCTGTCGTTCTGATTTTTCTTCCCAAAGCAGTAATAATTTCCACAATCGGCTTTTTGCCCATATACATTAATTTTTTGACTTTGGAAACTTTGAGTTTGCCTGTTTTATCATCAAGAGTTAAAATTTCATCGCCTTCTTTAATTTGGTCTATTCTGATATTCTCAAAATAGTATTCGTAAGAACCGTCTTTTCTTTTTCTTCGGCGGCGGCGTTTCAATAAGGTATCGCCCGTCACGCACTGTCCCACCTGAAAACTGTTAGCGGTCGTATTAACCGTTCCAACGCCCAAACCGCCTGTAAAATATCCATGTCCTGTGGTATCGCCCGCGTCGCCGCCGACAGAAAACTTAACGGATGGAGAAGTAGTTCCAATGCCGACATTCCCGGTACTTTTAACCACTAAAATATTTTCAGTTGAAGAAGCTACCCTAAAAAAATTATCGTCTGTTTCTGTTCCCTGTACATCAAGCCGATAGCTCGGTAATGATTGGCTGACTCCGATTTTTCCGCCGTTGTTAATGTATAATCTGGATGTGTCGCTGTTGTTAGTAATGTTGAGAAAAGGTCCCGCTCCGGCCAGTTTGAAAAGCAAATGCGTATCGGTTGAAGAAGCGGTCAAATTAATAATCGGGCTCGTGGAAGAAGCGTTAATACTAATCGGTCCGCCGTCGGCAATTGTGAAAACACTCGCCGCGCCGTCTTTGATATTTACTATATCCCCCACAGAGTTTTGCTGAACTGTTAAAGCGACGCCTGTGGTTGTAGCTATAATTTGCGTTGAAGTAGCGGTTAATAAATCAGCGACGCTAACAGTGCCGGAAAACGCCTGCGAACCAGTTGTTGTCGCGTTGCCAGAAACAAGCAAATCCTTATTTACAGTCAACTGGGTAAGAGTTGTTGTGGCGGCGGAAAATGTTCCGCTTACTGTAGCGTTTCCGCCAACCGCAAGGTTGCCGCTCGCGCTCAAACTGGAAGCGCTAAGGCCGCTGTTGAAAGCGGCTGATTCATTAAAGGTTGCCGTGGAATAGACATTAAGGGTTGTCTTGGTATCTTTGGCATTGCCAAAGGAAGCATTGTCGTGAACAGACAGCGAACCGCCTAGCGCTCCGGAGCCGCTCACATTGAGAGTTGTAAGCAAAGCGTGTCCGGCAACTTGGATGCCAGAAGACGGGACATAAACAGGCGCGTAAGAAGGAGTTGTATAATCTATCCGCGAACTGATTTGATTCGCCAAATTAGTAATTCTTAACGAAAGATTGTCCAAATCTTGATTAATATCAGTTAAATCCGCTGATTGGACTGTTTCCGTAATTTCCACAATTTTTTCTTTTGTTATTTCCTTGGTTATTACTTTTGGAGTAATTTGCTGAACTTGCTTGACCACCTCCTGAATAACCGGCTCTTCTGTTTTTGTGATAACTGCCCTTCGCGGCAAAAGTTCCTCTGTTTCGTCAACTGAATAGCCCGGAATTACAAATTCGGCGATTTTAATATAAGTATCACCAAGCTTATTCTTAACTTTTTTTGAAATTTGGACCGTTTTTTTGCCAAATTTACCGATTGAATCAAAAAGATTGGCTTTCGCGTAACCGGCCTTCTCAAAACTGATTTTTATAACCGCGATTGGACGCGTAACAGCAATATTTTCTATCTCATCTAAGGTAAGACCTGTTATTAGCCGCGCTTCGTTGAATTTTAATGACAAAGAAGAACGCTTTTCATTTAGAGATTTTTGCAAGAGCGAAAAAGCATTTTTTGCCTTATTAACAAGGTTTTTAGGCGTATCGGATAGCATATCGGATAGACTGTTTGGTATATCGGACAAGCTGTGATAAGCATCCCTCGCTATTTCATTCAACTGCTTTGTCATTGCAAGCGAAGCATCAGCGAAGCGCGGCAATCCCGTAGAACCCAGCAAGATTGCTCTGTTGCGGACTTCTTTAGCGAGGTGTGTTAATTCAGCAAGAAATATCTTCCCTTGCATTTTTTGCCCTCTCCCCCACCGGGCAATTTGCCGGGGGAGGGTCTCTGCGCGCTTGGAAATTAATTCTATTTTATCGGAAACAAAATAAGTTGTTTGTCTTGTTTTTTGAGACAAATTCCGCTCTAATTCTCCAATTTGAACCGGCAAATTATTAATTTTTAACCGAAACTCGGCAAAAACTTGTCTTGATTTTGATTTTAACGCAAGTTTAAGTTGCTCGTTCTTCTGGCTCGCGCGCTCAAACGCTTGTTTTGAACTGTAAGAAAAGGAAATAATTTTGCCGGGAAAGTCCGCAACCGCAGTTAAAACATCCGCAGACGCCCCTTGAAGGCTGCTAACGCCCGCTTTGAGCTTGTTTTCAACAGAAGGAAGTGTTGCGCGTACAGTTGAATAGGTTAAAAACGGCAATTCTTCAATATTTTGAGTGGTTTTTTCAATAAACTGGGGCGCTCGGCTAACAGCATTAGCGGAAAAACTAACTATTGCATTTCCCGTATCCTTAATTGAATCGCTTACTTTATAAACCGCGGCAATTGTGTTACTGCTTTGCCTATAAACAAGATTCGCAACTTCCCCTTTTGCGTCGGAAAATGCCTTGACTGATTTATTCGCCCATTTTGCCAAAGACGCGCGCGCGCCAGCGCTAAAAAGAAAACTGGAACCAAGAAATATTAAAATTATTAAAAAAGCGCTCAAGGCAAATTTGGGCCGGCAGATTTTTTTCTGATAAATTCCAAGATTTTTAAATAATCTGGCAGCGGTATAATCTCCAAAAGGTCCGGCCTTTTCATCTAAGTTTCTATTAAACAATAAATTTCTACGCGCTTTCTTTGGCAAGTCCAGGCCTTTTATTGAAGCGGAAATTAAATCGCCAAGCATGTTTGATAATTGAAAATACCGCAATTTGATTTCTTTTCTCGTTTGTTTTAGCCAAGAAACCAGTTTATTAATAAAGATTGGCGCTTTGGCGGCAAAACAGCCAAACCGAAAAATAATGTTTTTGAAAAAAATCGTCAAATCGCCAAAATCAATTTCAACACCTTTTAATTTTGAATAACTCGCCCTAATCAAATTTGGGATAATTAAAAGATCGTTTTTTAAAATTTCCTTAATTTCTCTTAGATTATCTTTGGCCGTTTTGCTTATTAGGGGTTTTGAAACTTTTATGGGTTTTTTGTTAAAATCTTCAACTTGTTTAATATATTCTTTTATCCACTCCTCCGTGGTAATCCAATTGCGTCCCCTTTTAACCGCTTTGATTTTCCCTTGTCTCGCGCGCAAGCTTAAATAATCCTGCGAATAGGAACACAAGTCGGACGCCTCTTTAAGGGAAATGTATTTTACTGATTCGGTTTTGCCTTTAAGCTCTTCCATTATTTAAGTGTTTCTTCTATTTAATTTCTTTTCGCCAAATCAAAAACGCTGCAAAAGGGGCAACTAAAATCAAAAGAAATAAGGTTGATACTATATCTTGGCAGACGCATTGTGAGAAAGAATAACAATACATAAAATAAAAAGCAGAAAACCAAAAATGAATTCTTTTCAAATATTCCGAAAAGAATTCTGGTTTTCTGCAGAAAGTTTCTATTTATTTTTTTATGATAAGCGCTTAACTTACTGCTTATATTTTAGTTCACTCACAAGCAGTGTCAAGCGTCCTATCCGATATTATCGGATAGAGTAAAATTAATTTAAAAAGTATTTTCAGCAATAAAAAAATTCCTTTATTTAAGCCAAAAACCACTATCGGTTATCGGTTGGGAAAAACAAGAATTTATAAACTGAAAATTTAAAAAATAAGTTATCCACAATCTTGAATTAAAATTTACGATTTAGAAATTGAGAATTTTCTGTTATTACGAAATAAAAGGGACTGGCCTTTCTTAATAAAAGCTCACAGAAATTTATTGTTCAAATAAAACTTCGGTGGCAAGGCCGGATCTTTTTAAGGTCTTTTTATTATTAATTGTTAATTTAATAGATTTACGATTTGAAAAAACAAGAAAAACAAGGGCTGCCCTTCGGCTTCAAGGGCAGCCCTTGTAAGGGACGAGAGAAGCGGGAATGATAAAATGGTAAAAAAGGACGCTAAAATAAATCTAACTTAAACTGTAAACAACGCGGCTAATTCTTGCAAATTAATCATTAATTATTAATTGTTAATCAAAACAAATCTATTTTCTTCGTCGCCTGGCGCGCTTTACTTAATTCTAATCTTCTTAAAAATGCTTCTACTTGATCTATCCGATAAACCCTATAATTATTAGCCGGATTGCGATACGGCTTCAAAATTCCTTTCTTATCCCAATTTCTCAAGGTTAAAGGAGTAACATGGAGCAGTTTAGATGCTTGTTTGATAGTAAGGTATTTCATAGTTTTATGTG
>JAYEKG010000014.1:0-4618 GCA_034660935.1 Patescibacteria group bacterium | reverse complement strand
GTTCTATTCGGCTATCCGATAGCCGAATTACGAAAACCTCTCATGCTGCTCGCTAAGAAGATTAAAGACAATCGCCGCGGCGGCGGCTAAGATAAATGTCCACTGAACGGCAAAAAAGAAGGAAGCGCAGACAATCAAGACAACCATCAGCGTCCTGCCAAAATTAATCGCTATTTCGTGTAGAACCGTAAATTCGTCCACATAATGCCCTTGGTCAGCCGCTATTTCATAAGTTAAAGCGTCAAAGGGCGTCCGCAGGAAAATTTTAGCAATACTGTGATAAGCGCCAACCATAAAAATATGAAAAGCGGTGGAAATAAAAATCTTAATTACCCATCCCGCTGAATAGAAAAAACTCCCCCATTTCAAAACCCCTTCCTTAGATGATTTCAAATCCATTGTTTTCCCTAAAAGCAATTGCGCGACAACGGTAAATCCGATAATAAGAGTAGAGATAGCGCCAACTTTAAAATAATCGCCGTTTAAAAGTTGATAAATAAAAATAGGCCAAACAACTAAACCGACAACATTTTCCGCCCCATCTGCCGCATAAGCTAAAACTATTTTTCTCTTTTCACGCGAAAAAAACTGCCGCCAAGTTTCCAAAAAACTCCAGCTAAACTTTTCCCGCGTGCGAGGAATAACTAAATAAGGAACGCCTGAAACAAGATAGAGAACAATGGCTATAAAAAACAAAACATTAAAACCGAACTGGCTAATAACATAGCCGGCAACTAAAGGAATAAATATTCCAGCTGATAGTCGGCTAGCATTAAGAATGCTCACCTGTCTGCCCCTGTCTTTTTTACTAGTGAATTTCGCGAAATCAATATGATAAGGCAACCAATAAAAAAGGCGATAAAGGACTAAAACTAAAAGAGAGAAAGGGATTAAATATTTGAAATTATTTTCGTTTGTAAAATAGAAAATCGCGTAGAACAAAGCGCCTAAAAAAACGCTAACTCGCAATGCTCTCCTGAAACCGAATTTATTCAAAAATCTTGCCCCAAAAGAGACGGTCAAACCGTACAAAAAATATCCAATGCCATAATAAATAACCGCCATTTTAAAATCTTGTCCAAAAAGGTCGTATAAAAAAATCGGCAGGAATATTCCCAAAAGAGCCATAGCAATCAAAACAATTGTTTTGCCGATATACAAAGAAACAAATCCTTGCGACGGCGGATTGTCAAAATATTTCATAGACAAGAACATTATACCACAAAACTGGAATTTTCCATCATTCTTTGATAGAATGAGAATGTCCCGCAAAATTGCTCATTTCATTCGCAATCGCGGGATACTGAATTTTCAAATCATTCCACTTAAAGCGGAATGAAGAAAATTCATACGGGCGGTTAGCTCAGCCGGCTAGAGCGCCTCGTTTACACCGAGGAGGCCGGGGGTTCGAGTCCCTCACCGCCCACAACAAAAACAACCTTGCTTAAAGCAAGGTTGTTTTATATCGCCCGATTTCGTCTTACTTTTTTTCATCTTCCAAAGCGGCTTTCTCCTTGCGAACTTCTCGTAATTCCTCCTCAAGCGTCTTCTCTTCGTCTTCCAAAACATCCTTTTTATTCTTGGCAGACCAAAATCTTCCAAATCCAAGTCCTCTGCCCCAGCGTCTCCATCCCCTCCATCCCGTACCTCCACCGCAAGGGCCGAGCCCCCTGCCTGTTCTTGGTCCCTGTCCTTCGGGACCTGTTCTGTTTAATCCTGGCATAATTTTTCACCTCCCTTCCTTTATAATAATCTTAATATCTATTAGACTATATAATGAATATATACCCATAACTATTCTTTGTCAAGCTTTTTGTTAATTTGTCGGCTTTCGCATAGCCGACAAATGAAAGCCGACAAATTGACCAAACGCTCCCAAAGTGGTATTTTATTGAATAAGGAGAGGTGCTTGAGTGGACGAAAAGGACGGTCTCGAAAACCGTTGTCCCTTCCGGGACCGTGGGTTCGAATCCCACCCTCTCCGCAAAACGAAAAACCTCACAGATGCGGAGTTTTTTTATTTTATAGACAACAACTGCAAAATAAACTATACTATCAATAGTTTTTTAGGTTTAGATATTTAATTTAGGCGGTCTAACAAGGCATATGTCTGATATTTTAATGAAAAATCCGATTTTTTTTATTTTTTTAGCCGGATTGATTTTCCTTGCTGTTTGGAATATTTTTCTTCAAATCCAATGCTGGCGAACTAAGAAAAAACTTAAAATATTCTTTAACGGCAAGAAGGCGTCTGATTTAGAAGGCGTTTTATTTGAAGAAATTAAACGGTTGAAAAAAGCGGAGGGAAGCATAAAACAGATTTTTAACTCCCTTAAAAATGTTGAAAAAATGGCCGGTCAAAGCATTCAAAAAGTGGCTATGGTTCGCTTTAATCCTTTTAAGGAAACCGGCGGAAATCAAAGTTTTGTTATCGCCCTGCTTGACTCTCGCAATGACGGACTAGTAATTACCAGTTTATTCACCCGCCAAGGAAATAGGGTTTACGGCAAGCCGATTAAAAATGGCAAATCAAAATATCCTCTCTCAAAAGAAGAGCTGGAAGCCTTAAAAAAAGCGGGGATATAAAGGAATTTCAAGCAAGATTAGGCCTCGCTTGAATATAGTTTTATGGCAAAAAAAAGCATTAAGAAAAAAAAGAATAATTTGTTGCAAGAACGCCCGCCCGTAGTCGTTATTTTGGGCCATGTTGACCATGGAAAAACTTCAATCTTGGACTATATCCGCAAAACGCAAGTGACAAAAAAAGAATCGGGCGGCATTACTCAACATATCGGCGCGTATCAGGCAGAATACCAAAAAAAAATCATTTCGTTTATTGATACTCCGGGGCATGAGGCGTTCTCAGCAATGCGTTCTCGCGGAGCTAAAACAGCCGATATTGCCATTTTAGTCGTTGCCGCCGAAGAAGGGCTAAAGCCCCAGACAAAAGAAGCTATTGCTCATATTAAAAAATGCGGCATCCCAATGATTGTCGCATTGAATAAAATTGATAAAAAAGAAGCTCAACCTGAAAAAGTCAAAAGAGAATTGGCGCAAAATGATATTATTGTTGAATCGCTGGGCGGCGCGGTTCCTTCAGTTAATGTCTCGGCAAAAACGGGGCAAGGAATTGGCGAACTTTTAGAAATGATAAACTTAGTAGCAGAGATGGGAGAATTTAAAGACGATTTCAAGCAAGCAGCTACGGGAGTAATTATTGAATCGCGCCATGACGCGCAGAGAGGAGCTACTGCCACCCTTTTAATAAAAAGCGGCGCATTGGAAAATCGGGATATTGTCGGAACTGATTCAGCGTTCGGACGAATTAAGACAATGGAAGATTTTCAGCTTTGTCCTATTAAAAAAGCGACCGCTTCAACACCGGTTGTTATAACCGGATTCAGCCAAGTTCCCCAAGTTGGAGAAAAATTTTCGGTTTTTAACAGTTTAGAGGAAGCGCGAGCAAAAGTTGAAAGAAAAATGGCAAAAAGAAATTCAACCGACGGGACAAAAGAGGTTCTTGTTTTTGACCCGGATAAAAAAGTGCTCAATATTATTCTTAAAGCTGATGTTCAGGGTTCTTTAGAGGCTATCAGGGAATCGCTTAAAAGCATCCCCGATGATGAAGTTATTTTAAGGATTCTTAAAGCGGAAATCGGTGAAATTATCGAATCCGATATTAAATTGGCCGAATCAGCGCGCGCTAAAATATTCGGATTTAGAATTAAAACAAGCGGAGTTATAAGACAATTAGCTCAGCATAAAAAGATTGGGATTAAGACATTTGAAATAATTTATGAACTGATCCAGGGAATTAGAGAACAGCTTTCAGCGCTCTTGGAACCGGAAATAATTAAACATAATATAGGACAATTAAAAGTTTTAGCTGTGTTTAAAACGGAAAAAGATAAACAAATTGTCGGCGGCAAAGTTATTAAAGGAGAAGTAAAAAAGGGAGCATTAGCAACCATCTTTGGAAAAGAAAAAGCGCCAGGAAAAATAGTTCAACTTCAGCGCGACAAAAAAGAAGCTGAAGAAGTCGGCAAGGGCCAAGAATGCGGACTTGCTATTAAGGGGTTAACGGGTATTGAAAAAAACGACACTTTAGAAATATACGGAGAAGAAAGAAAGAAAAGAGAGATTTAATGAGGACCTCTTATTTTATGTCTCAACGCATTAAAAAGGTTAACGAGCTTCTTAAGCAAGAAGTCAGCAAGTTGCTCCTGAAAGAGGTTGATTTTGGCAATGTTTTTGTTACTATAACTAATGTTGACACATCGCCTAATTTACAGCAGAGTAAGATAAAGATTAGCGTTATCCCAACTGAAAAAAGAGAAGAAGTTTTAAGCGCAATCAAAAGAAATATATTTCATATACAAAAAGCGCTTAATAAAAAGTTGTATATGAGGCCCGTTCCAAAAATTATTTTTGAAGTTGATAAGATAGAAGAAAAAGCTCAGCGTATTGAAGAAATTTTGGGAAAAATCAAAAATAAATCAGTTTTATAAGATTTACAAAGATCCGACCTTTACAAATCAAAAAATATGGCCGTGTGGCGGAGTGGTTACGCGATGGTCTGCAAAACCATTTACACCGGTTCAATTCCGGTCGCGGCCTC
>JAYEKG010000013.1:0-4720 GCA_034660935.1 Patescibacteria group bacterium | reverse complement strand
TCTCTGCTTTGCTCCGACAAGCAGTGGGGAATGTGCTCGCTATTGCGGTTCAACATAGCCTGCCCTGCCCCGTAGCTCCGGCAGATGGTTCTGGGGTGAAATCATGTTTGCTTTTATTTAACTGGGGCCAACAACGTTCTTCAGTTCAATTACCACATCAACTTATAAACTGATGTCCCGCAAGTCCGTCCCCATGCTTAAAAGATAGTTATTTACTTATTTATGGACGTCCCGCAAGTCCGTCCCTTGTCCAGCAAAATATTATTTCATTATTATTATTCGAAATAACAGGGGAGATAAGACAGATTGCCTAAGCCCTATTCAAAAGACCACCTTAACATAGTCAAGCTTGAAAACTTAGCTCTTCGCCTCGGATTTCCATTTTCCGTATTACAAAATGCCGCTCAAAAAGCTGAGACATCCTATCGGTTCAGGAAAGAGCCAAAATCAAGCGGTAAAGGTTTTCGGGACATTTCAGAGCCAAAATATCTCCTAAAAAAAATTCAACAATCAATTCACAAGCTACTCCTTGAGATAAAAGTGTCTGATAGTGCCCATTGTGGGATCAAAAAAAGATCCAACCTTACGAATGCTAAGCACCACTGCAAGAAACAATGGCTTTTCAGCCTCGATTTCAAAGATTATTTTCCTCACATCTCTAACAACCGAGTGTATACATTATTTTTGCATGAACTCAACTGCATCCCAGAGGTTGCATCACTTCTAACGAGACTTGGCACTGTCCGCAGACAGGTACCGCAAGGTGGACCTATGAGCATGGATATTGCCAACCTTGTTTGCCGTGAACTCGATAAAAGAATAGAAGGCCTTACCGCAAAATATGGTCTTGTTTATACAAGACATTGCGATGATATTAATATATCAGGAAAAGCCATCCCGGAATCTTTTAAGAAACAGGCCAAAGAAATAATCAGACAATCTGGCTTTCCGCTAAATACTGATAAAGAATCATTAACTAATAACGCTGATGGTCATTCAGTAGTCGGATTGAGTGTAAATCGAAAGCGGCCGAATGTTGCCAGGAATATTAAAAGGGGATGGAGGAAGGAAAAATATAAGTTTGACCAATTCGAAGCCCATGACCTTCCTGCAGCCGAGAGAGTAAGGCGCGAACAAAAAATTAAAGGCAGGGAATCCTATGTGAAATACATTGAGGCTTTATAGACTACCTCTAAAACACTTCACTATTTTCGTATTCTGTAACAACTGCCTCCCAATGGTCCCATACGTCATGAAACCATTGAACAAAGCTTTTATCTCCACTTGCTGAAACTTCTTTATAAACAGAAGACGACAGGGCGAATTCAAAATGCGCCCGCTCTATACCGATAAAAAAAGTCATGAAGAGCTTCAGTCTCATTGAATAACCAAGTCCTTTTTTGATTTTGCCTTTTCGTGCCTGAAAACATTCCTCGCTTTCCCGATAATGTTCAAATATGTATTCGCCAAAATCCTGCAGATATTGCAAGGCGTTTGTGTCTAAAAATATCCTGCCAGGGATTGAGTTGAACTGCGCAAAACTGTCCCGGGCTTTTATCTGCTCAATCAGCATTGTCATCTTTGCCTTCCACGATTTTGATCTCTTCCGGGGTGAGGTCGTAGAGGCGGTAAACGATTTCGTCTATTTGTTTTTCGCATTCTCTGACTTGGGCATCATTATAATCATTTTGGGAGCTTTTTTTAAAACTCAAAATTTGATTTACTATAGACACAATCGTATCGTGCAATTCAATTTCAGAATTCCTCTTCCGATCAATATTATATATTGGCAACTGCTTTAATAAACCAATACGCACTTGAGGGAAAATTGTACCTGATTGATGAACAATATTTTTATAGTAATAATCGTACAATTTTGAATTTAAAATACCTAAAATATACTTCAATTTAGGAAAAGTATTTTTTGCTATAATGCCATGAAGTGTTTGCTCAAAATAATACCCGTCGCTATCGTAAGCGGCAATTATACGATCAGCCGTTTTACGAGTTAAAATTTTAGGTGTTTCAAAAATAGACGGCACACGCAACCTTAATCCTAATCCTTTATCTACCCCGATCCTTATTCTTTCTTCTCTTTTCATTATTCCAGGTCTATAGTCGACATATTTGCCACCCCAAAATAGGTGATAACGTTCCATATCTTCACCGAAAACTAAGCGTTTACAGTGCCTATTTACCGACTTGTCCACAAATAATTTATCTTTTATACGTCCAGCAATAATGCCATCCTTAACATCACAAAACACTGATAATGCTACTGATTGATCTCTAATTTTATTTTTGATATTAGAGATGTTTTCTGAAAATGAAAGTAAGAAAGTATAATTTGAGTCTCTTTCATATACATCTTGATCCACTGCAAATCTTTCTCGTTTTATATTCTGGTCTATCTCTACGATGTAAACCTTATTTTCTTTGGAATCTCCTTTTATCTTTTGAAGTACAAATATTATATTATTAACAGCTGCTGCCTCGAATATTGTTTCTTTTGGATAAGCAAGAGCTACTATGCAGCAAGAATCAAGAATAAGTTTTCTCAAAAACTTAAATTGCAAATTTGTTAAGAATTTATTGGGAACTATGTAACTAACACATCCTCTTTCACTCGTTAACCGTATGGCTTTTTCAGTAAATAATCCATACGTATCAATTCTTCCTTTTGCAGTCTTAAAATTCTTTTTGAGCCCAGACTTTTCTATGTTACTAAGACCAGTTGCAGAGACATAAGGCGGATTGGCAATCACCACATCGAACCCGCCTTTGTTGTGCTCGCCATAGGCGGATTTCGCTCCGCTCAAAAACACCTCGGAGAAGTAGACATTCCACAGGAAAAAGGGTTTAATCTTTTTGCCGCTAGTAAATTCTTTCAACTGTTTCTCCGCTGATTCAAGGTCAAAGCCGGATTCTTTATAGAATTTTTCCTTATCCTGTTTGATTAATTCATCTCTTTGCCTTTCATTGCGCACAACTGAGTATTTATTTTCAATATTTTTCAACCTGTTAAAGTAGTCCGCTTTTTGGATTTTCAGTTTGGTTTCAAATATTTTAACAAGCAGGTCATTAACCTCTTCTTTTAGTTTTGTTTTTCGCGATACATTTGATTCATTTAAAAAGGTATTTTTCTTTTTCTGAAATTCATTGATAAAATTAATAATCTCGGGGGACTCTTCTTGATGATTTAACTTTTTATTTAATAGAGTACGTTTTTTCTTTAATTTGTTTATCTTATCATCGAGTACGTTTATTTCATTTAACAGATTTTGATCTATTTCTTTAGTTTTTTTGTAGTGCCTTGAGGACTTACTTTCTTTATCTGCCTTCTCTTTTATTAATAGTTTTTCTTCTGCATTCAACGCTTCAATTTCTTTTTTTAAGTTTGTATTTTTATCATCATCAAAATTGATCCCAATAAATTCAGAAATCAAACTGTTGCCCTGCATAATTCGGTAGTCCAGATTCGGCAGGGGCTTGATATTTTTTATATCATCCTCATCCACCACCAGAGACAGCCACAACCGCAATTTGGCAATCTCCACTGCACCCGGATCGATATCTACGCCGTAAAGGGAGTATTCAATGCATTGACGTTTGAAATTGTATGTTGTTCTGTCTTTTTCATTGATAAAAACGGACAGAACATTTCTTGTCTTTACAATCTCGCTCATCATTCCTACCGGAAAGGCGCCTGAACCCACTGCCGGATCGCAGACTGTGATTTCTGCGAGTTTATCATCAATCAGTTTTGCGTTTTTTCTAATGCTTTCCGGCAATTGATGTGAATAAGTCTTTGTTTCCTTCCCTTTGCTCAATACTCTTGCTTCGTTTTCGCTGAACTGTTCACCGATTTGTATCAGCGTTTCAATATTTTCTTTAGAGATGATAGGCTTATATGAATCCGAAGTAAGAGTTTGTTGCACAGGACTTTGAGGCCCAAATATTTTCTTTTGAACAGACGGTTTTGTGGTGATTGATTGTTTATGGGTGTTAACTGCTGTATCAAGATAATTGATCAAACTCTGTTGGCACATGTAGTGAACTATTTCGCGTGGGGTGTAATAGACGCCGAATTTTTTGTTGAATTTGTTTTCTTCTCCTTTTCTGTCGCTCTTTAATGCTTTTTTGAATTCAGCAAAGTTATCCGGACGGATGGCATTGAATTTTTCGTATGATTTTCCCAAAAGCTCCGGGTCGATGGCTACTTCCTTTTCAAGCGGTTCGTCCTCTTTAACGGTAAAATTGTAGCGATCAAATACATCGAGTATGCCTGTGCCTGTATCACCCTCTTTGGTTTTGGTTTGGTTGGAAAATAGTTTGTTTGGCAGAAGAATATCGGTATGCACCCAATCGTAA
Organism: Patescibacteria group bacterium; assembly: GCA_034660935.1. GTDB lineage: Bacteria > Patescibacteriota > Minisyncoccia > Portnoybacterales > UBA2143 > JAHJSM01. The sequence continues at coordinate 349 of JAYEKG010000013.1, read as the reverse complement.
TTGCCGATGGGGTCGAAAAGGCCGCCGTTCAGGAAAGGTATTTTGCAGTTAAAACGGCTGTAGTAACCATCATCATGGCTCCGGTCATTACGTAAGGCGTCATAAAAAAGCGGTTCCAGAATATCATTGAAGAAATTGTTATAATCACCATGTTTTTTCTTAAATAATTCACGCAGGAAATGCTTTGAGCCTGTGTCCCAGTCATCATCTCGGCCCACGCCGAACCAGCCTTTTTTCTGCAGGAAATAGAGGAATATTATCTGTCCCAGCAGTTTCTTGGCAAAGTTTACAGTATCAACGCCTTTGCCCTCAAAGTCGGCCTTGATTTTCGGATCTTTTTTAACAACCC
>JAYEKG010000012.1:0-4836 GCA_034660935.1 Patescibacteria group bacterium | reverse complement strand
TGTGGGCGTGGAGGGATTCGAACCCCCGACCGTCCGGATATAAGCCGGATGCTACTGCCACTGAGCTACACGCCCATATCCAAGATACCAGTATTTTAAGCGGGTGGCAAGAGTAAAACCCAGGGATAGTCCCTTGTTGCGAGGGATTGTCCCTATAAAAACTTGGGGATTCTGGATTCCCGCTGAAGTTTATCCCGTATTTGATGCGGGACGGGAATGACAGAAAAAAGCGCGAGATTGCCGCGCTTTGCTCGCAATGACAGAGAAGAGGGAATGATAGAAAAAAGCGCGAGATTGCCGCGCTTTGCTCGCAATGACGATTTTTTGTTAAACTTTCTTTTTCATCAGCTTTTCAAATTCTTTTCTTTCAATGGTTTCTTTTTTAATTAACTCTTCAGCGATTTGGTCTAATTTTTTTCTGTTTTCGGTCAGTGTCTTTTTGGCAAGATGATAAGCGTCATCAATAAATTTTGCGATTTCATCGTCAATTTGCTTTGCCGTTTCTTCGGAATAATCTTTTTTATCGGTAATCCCTCCGCCCAAGAAAACCATTTCTTCCTTGCTGCCAAAGGTTCTTGGCCCAATTTTTTCGCTCATACCGTATTTAGTGACTAACTCGCGCGCCAATTCATTGGCTTTTTGCAAATCATTTGACGCCCCGGTGGTTAATTCGCCAAAGACAATTTGTTCAGCAGTGTATCCTCCTAAAAGAACTGCTAATTCATCCATAAATTCGGAACGAGAATGAAGGCGTTTTTCCTCAAGGGGCAATTTTAAGGTATAACCGGCGGCGGCTCCGCGGGCTATAATGGAAACTTTTTGAACCGGATCGGCGTTAGGAAGCAGAGATGAAACCATGGCGTGTCCGGCTTCATGATAAGCCGTAATCTCTTTTTCTTTCTTGGAAAGGATATGGCTTTTTCGTTCAGGGCCCAAAATAACTTTCTCAATACATTCTCGCAGTTCATTTTGTCCGATTATTTTTTTATTCAGGCGGGCAGTTAAAATTGCCGCTTCATTAACCAGATTGGCCAAATCCGCGCCAGAAAAACCCGGTGTTCTTTCGGCTATTTCTCTTAGATCAACTTCTTTCCCCAGCGGCTTGTTAATGCTGTGGATTTTAAGGATTTCTTCGCGGTCTTTAATATCAGGCAGGTCTAAAATAATTCTTCGGTCAAATCGTCCTGGCCGCAGAAGCGCTTTGTCGAGCACATCGGGACGGTTGGTGGCGCTGATTAAAATGACTCCGGTATTAGGGTCAAATCCGTCCATTTCAACTAAGATTTGGTTGAGCGTCTGTTCTCTTTCGTCGTGTCCGCCTCCCATTCCGCCCCCTCTTTGGCGGCCGATAGCGTCTAATTCATCGATAAAAATTAAAGCGGGGGCGTTCTTTTTAGCAGTTTGGAATAAGTCCCGAACTCTGCTAGACCCAACTCCGACAAACATTTCAACGAATTCTGAGCCGGAAACGCTGAAGAAAGGGACATGCGCCTCAAAAGCGATGGCGCGCGCCAAAAGGGTTTTTCCCGTTCCCGGCGCTCCTACCAGCAAAACCCCTTTGGGAATTTTTGCGCCAAGGTTAATAAATTTTTTGGGATTCCTAAGGAATTCCACTATCTCGCCTAATTCCTCTTTTGCTTCTTTCAACCCGGCCACATCCTTAAAAGTTACCCTGTTTTTTTTGTCGTCAGGCTTGACTAAGCGCGCTTTTGAACGGCCAAACGAAAACGCTTGCATCTGTCCGCGCTGGGCTCCTTTAAACATAAACCAGAAGAAAAAACCGATTAGAATTAAAGGAAAAAGGAAAGGCAAAATAGCTCCCAGCCAAAAAGCCGCGCCGCTTTCTCTTTTTACTTTAATATCAATTAGTTGCAGTTTTGCCGGCTCAAGGCCATAATTTTTAAGCGATTCCGTTAAAGAGGACTCCCTTTCTTTGGTTGTTTCTTCAAGCGAGCCGTCTTTTAATTCAATTTTAAGCGTATCTCCCGCGATACTGATAGTCGAGATTTTTTCTTGGTTAATTTGTTCTACTAACCGGGTTAGAGAAATTTTAGCTGGCTGTTCGGCCGCGCTGTTAAACAAGGCAAAAAAACCGGCGATTGTCAGAAATACCAAAAAAGCGATAACTAAATTTTTAAACAATTGCTTCATGTTTAGAGTTATTATTGCCTGAGCTTGTCGAAGGCATAATACTCTTCGACTCGCTTTGCTCGCTCAGGGAATATTTTGATTATTTTATTTTGTTTTTTCTATTTCCAAAATAATGCGGCGATTTTCCGGAGATATAGAAAGAATTTTAAAATTATAGGACTCTTCTGCCTTTAAGGGGTTTTCCATTTGCTGGCCTTGAGCAACAGAATCCGAAGGGTGAACAAGCCCGTGAACGCCTTTAGCTATTTGAACAAAAGTTCCCGAGGGGGTGAGCTTTGTCACGGTTCCTTTGGTGATTTGTCCGACTTGATATTTTTTTTCGATATTTTCCCAAGGGTCTTTTTTAAGCGCTTTGATAGAAAGAGATACCCGCCCATTTTGAATGCCGATAATTTTTGCCTTAACTTTTTCGTTTTCTTTAAGGATTTGGCTGGGATGGGCGATTATCTGCCAATCTAATTCGGAAATATGCGCCAATCCCTCTATATTGCCGTCAAATCTAATAAAAGCGCCAAAATTGGTTAACGCGGCGACAATTCCTTCCACAATGTCTCCCTGTTTGTATTTTTCCAGGTCTTTTTTTATCTTTCTCTCTTGGGCGGCTTTTTCAGAAACAACTAATTTTTCTTCTTTTTTGTCTATGTTAATAATTTTAACATCCATTTCTTTTCCGATAAATTGATTAAGGTGTTGAAGGATTTTGTTTTTATCGCCGCCTTCTACGCGAGGATAATTTTGATAAGATAATTGGGAAACAGGCAAAAAACCGACTAAATCGGAAAATCTAACGACTAGTCCTCCGCGATTAGCTTCGGTTATTTTAACGGTAACAATATCGTTATCCCGCTGTTTTTCTTGGAGGTCTTTCCAGATTTTTTCTAAATGCGCTTCTTTGAGAGAGAGTTCAACAAAGCCGTCTTCGTTTTCAGATTCCAAAACTAAAGCGGAAATTTTTTGTCCAACACTCAATTCTTTAAGCAGATTCCGATTTTCTTTTAATTCACCGCCATAAACGACTCCTGTCCCCAAAGGTCCAAGCTCTACGATTATCGCGCTCTTACCCATTTTAATTATTTGCCCTTCAACAATGTTTCCAGGCTGGGGCATGTTAAGCGTTTGTTTGCCTTTTGACAACAAATCATTCATTTTTTGAGATTCTTTTTTCATAATCAATAATTTACTACTTCCAAAGTATAGCCGAAGATTATCAACTTGGCAAGAGGCAAGGATTATGATAAAGTTATAATGCTTACGAGGAATTGTTTTTAGGTTTAGAATTTTATATTATGACTATTACTTGGTACGGACATTCTTGTTTTAAAATAACCAATCAGGGGGGGCATCTGACGGTAATTACCGACCCTTTTGATAAAAGCATCGGTTTAACTCCTCCGAGGGGAAGCGCTGATATTGTAACCGTTTCTCATCATCACAGCGACCATGACAATGTCAAAGCAATAAGCGGTGAACCGTTTATAGTTGACGGGCCGGGCGAGTATGAAATAAAAGGAGTTGGGGTTACCGGCGTTCATAGTTTTCACGATACAAAAAAGGGGGCAGAGAGAGGGCAAAATACGATTTATGTGATTAAGGTGGACAAAATTAGAATTTGCCATTTAGGTGATTTAGGGCAGGAAAGGTTAAGTGACAGGCAATTAGAGGCGATTGGACAAGTTGATATTTTAATGGTGCCCGTCGGCGGCAAATACACTATTGGCGCGAAAGAAGCTGCTAAAATATCCAAACAAATTGAGCCGCAAATTATTATTCCAATGCATTACAAATATCCGGGCTTAAAATTGGATTTGCCCGCCGGCCTAAACGAATTTTTGAAAGAAATGGGTTTGGAGGAAAAAACGGCTGTTGAAAAGCTTACGCTTAAAAAGAACGATTTAACAAACGGAGACATGAAAGTGGTAGTTATGAAAATTTAATGAAAATTGAAAATTTTACTTGTATGTCTTTTATTGATTTTGTTGAAAAAATTCAAAATAAGCCGCGATATGTTCGTATTTGGGTTTTAACGCTGTTTGTTTTTGTTTTTATGTTTATTACCGTATCCCTTTGGGTAACTTCTTTAAAGCATTCATCTTTCAAAACTGATTTAGCCGAAACCAAAGAAGACATAAAACAAGGGAAGGATAAAATTATAGGCGGCGCGCTTTCCAAAACAAATGCTTCTATAGCTGGCAAAGAAAAGGCGCCTTCTCTGATAGGCGCGCTAAAAGCGAGCGTTAGCGCTTTTTTTGAAAATAGCGCGGAAGAGGTGATAAATAAGCAAGAGGATAGAGAAAAAATTGAGGAGCCAAACATTAAAAAAGAAGATTTAAATGTTATTAAACCGGCGAGATTGCCAATGAGCGAATAAATTTTACTTAATTCTATGGAAATAGGACATATAAAAAAACGGCCGATTAACGAGGAAATGAAGAAATCCTATTTGGCTTACGCGATGAGCGTAATTATTTCGCGCGCTTTGCCTGATGTTCGAGACGGCCTTAAACCGGTTCACCGGCGTATTTTGTACGCTATGCGCAGAATGGGACTGCATAGCTCGGCTAAGTTCCGCAAATCGGCTACCATTGTTGGGGAAACGCTCGGAAAATATCATCCGCACGGAGACGCGGCTGTTTATGAGTCAATGGTTAAAATGGCTCAAGAATTCCACTCGCGGTATCCATTAGT
>JAYEKG010000011.1:0-4961 GCA_034660935.1 Patescibacteria group bacterium | reverse complement strand
ATTATGACAAATGAAAGAAAAATTTCATGGAAAGAAAAAGCATGGGAGGAGTTTTTGAGTAAATTTTGGGATAAAAGAAAAAATAATATTGATTTCGTTGAATATACGAAAAAAGATTTGGAAAGCATATTAGGTAAATATAAAGCATCAGGTCAAGGCGAAATTCGTATTTTTCATTATGGACATGAAAATGTTGAAGCCGTTAAAAAACGAGGGATTTCAAAAATACCCATAAGTAGAACGAAGTGGCGAATTGCAAAGGCTGTTTCACCAATAGAATTTAGTGAGCCGTTAGAAAAAGTAATTTTTAATGTAAAGAATAAATTAACAGATGGAATGTCAGTCGGTGTTAAAGAAACTTTTGCAACTAGGTCAAATCCAGGAGAAACAACACTGTTGGCAATAGCAAATCATGTGGGTATTATTACAGACTTCTATAATTTGAAGGGGAAGGGGATTTTGTTTACGGGAGGGAGACAAAGAGCTGGTATTAATTTGATTATAAATGGAAATAAGGTTGATATGAAAAAAGCTCAAATTGAAATTGATGGAGGTTTCGAATGGGCAAGCATCGTTGTTATAGTCGAGGTGAAAAGCAGCTTTACTCAAAAAGCTTTTGATGTAAATCAGGCATTAATACCCATGCTAAAGTGGAAAAAACTGCTAAAACATAAAAAGGTTAATTCTTTGGTTTTATTGGCAGAAACCAGAAGAGATGTTATCGAATACTGGGCGTTTGATTTAATTGAAGATGAAAAAAGAAAGATGAGAATTCGTAAAAGAAAAAAATATGTTTTAAATACGGAAAAATAATTAAGATTAATGTTCGTTTAAGTTTTTAGATTATTACCTTGAATTACAAAATAGATCCTTTTGTCATTCTGGGGGAGGATTCCGACCGAAGAATTCCGTATTTGTGATAACTTTGTGAGACTCTTCACGAAGCCTGCGTTGAGTGAATGCGAAGCGTTCAGAATGACGAAAATCTATTTCACATTTCATTTTAAGGCAAAGCGAATAAAACAACCGAGTATTTACATTGCGCGGTTTGCGGTTAAACATATAGCAAATGATAAAAAAAGATAAAAAATATTTTGAAAATGGTTTTTCTTTTATTGAAATATTAGTCGGCGTCTCTCTTTTGCTCATTGTCGCGATAGGCCTTTACGGAGCTTTTCAGCTTAGCATTCGGCTTGTGGGACAGTCAAAAGCAAGAATTACCGCCGCCGCTTTGGCTAATCAACAAATAGAAACAATTAAAAACATGCCTTACGGCCAAATAGGCACCTTTAGCGGCATTCCCGCGGGAGACATACCAGAAACTGAAATAATCAATAGAAATAACATTGATTACACGATTAAAACCACTATCGGCTATGTTGATGACCCTTTTGATGAAACGGCGCCGACCGATACTCTCCCCAATGACTATAAAAGCGTGAAAGTAAAAGTTTCCTGGTCCGGTTTTTTGGGCGGAGAAATATTTTTTGTTACCAATATCGCCCCTAAGGGATTAGAGACCTCCGAAGGAGGAGGAAATCTTTCAATTTCTGTTTTTGACGCTTTGGGCGCGGCAATACCCCAAGCCAACCTCCATATTGTTAATACGGAGATTGATCCAAATATTGATGTTTCTTATCAAACCAACGACCAAGGAAAGTATCTGGTGGCCGGCGCGCCCAGTTCAACGGCCGCCTACCAAATCACCGCTACCAAAGACGGTTATAGCGTCAGCCGAACATACGGCGTTGATGAAGTAACTAATCCAACTCAACCGCATACCACAGTCATAGAAAGCAAATTAACTCAAATAAGTTTTTCTATTGATTTGTTAAGCGCTTTTTCCGTCCAGACTTTCACCCCATGGGGAAGCGGCAATTTTTCCGATTCTTTTTTAGACGAAAGCAAAATTTCTGAATTATCCGATCTATTGATTGACCAGAGCCAAGCGGATTTAGCCAGTTCCACGGGATATGTTTCCTCTGGTTATCTGATTTCTAACAGTATTGCTCCGATTAATCTTATCAATTGGGATAAATTTTTCTGGACTGATATTGAGCCAACGGACACGGAGGCAAAATACCAAATTCTTTATCATGACGGGGTAAGTTGGACGCCAATTCCAGATAGTGATTTGCCGAATAATTCAACCTGTTTTATTTCTTCGCCAGTTGATTTATCGGAACTCTCCACTACCACCTATCCGCAATTGAAAGCCAAAGGCGTTCTTTCCACAAATGACGCCAGTTCAACACCGTCTCTTTTTGACTGGAATATTTCATGGATAACAGGAGAAAGCACTCCTATTGGCAATATTTCCTTTAATCTCCGGGGTAATAAAACAATCGGCACAGACACCGAAGATCAGCCGGTTTATAAATATTCAGACGACTTTGCCACTGATTCAACCGGTCGTCTCGATATTCTTAATTTAGAATGGGACGCTTATAATTTTACAATCGCTCCGGCAGAAAACTTAGATTTAACCGGCACTAATCCAACATCCGATCCTTTTGGCCAGAATATTGGTCTTTTGCCTAACACCAATCAGCCAATCAGCCTGTTCTTAAAAGCGGAAAATGAACTATTAATCACTTTTCTTAACTCGGAAACAGCAGAACCGATTTTTAACGCCCAAGTTCGGTTGTATAATATTGGGCTTGGATATGACCAAACCCAGTTCACAAACGAACAAGGCAAAACGCTTTTTATCCCTTTGGAAGCGGGAAATTATAATATAGAAATTCAAGCGGATGGTTTCAGCAGCTATTCAGGAAATATTAATGTTTCTGGCGATAAGGCAAGCATTATTAATTTAACGCCGATTGGTCCATCTTAAATTAAGCGAATAATGAATAAAGAACAACAAGCGACAAAGGGATTTACGCTTATTGAGACTATCATAACCATAGCTATTTTTGCGTTTGCCATGGTAGCGGCAGCGAGCTTTATAATTACGATCTATAAAAGCCATGCTTACACTTTTCAACAGTCCACAGCTATTAACGATGCCCGAAAAGGAATAGAAATAATGGTTAAAGAATTAAGAGAGGCAAAAATGGGAGATGACGGTTCTTATGTTATTGAAAAAGCGGATGACCATGAAATTATTTTTTACAGCGACATAGATAAAGACGGCGGCGTGGAAAGGGTTAGATATTTCGTTTATGAAAGCGATTCTCTAACTGGTGATTGCGTTGGTTACGCGCAAGGCAGCTCTTGTAACGTTAATTTTCCCGATTTTTCCAGCGCAACGATTGATTCCGCTCAAGTGGAAATTTGCGTGGAAGGAGATTTAAACGGCGGCAACGAATATGTGAAAATTTTTGCTGATGGAGATGAATTAGGAACTCTTTGCCAGACCGGCTGCGATCAATGCGCTAGTATTTGGCAAGGATGCGCCACTTTTGATGTAACCGAACAGGCAAATAATGGCTCTATTTTGTTTACAGCTGATAGTTCAGCGGCTGTTGGGTGTTGGGGCAGCGGTTTCTGCGACTGGCAGCAGGAAAACCATTCTGTAAAAGCAAGATTTATTTTTTCTTGGACGGAAACGAACAGCGAACAAAGCGCTACTTTAAAAAAAGGGGTTATCAACCCAAGCGAATACCCAATTGAATATCCGCAAGATCAAGAAGAAATTTCAATTTTGAGCCAATATGTAAAAAACACTTTGCCCGTTTTTCGCTATTTTGACGGCAATGGAAACGAGTTAGCGGCGCCGGCCCGATTAGGAGAAACAAAATTAATGCGGGTTTATTTGCTCATTAATGTTAATCCCGAGCGGGCGCCCCAATATTTTGAATTGGAATCAAATGTTCAAATCAGAAACCTCAAAACAAACCTCTAAAATTTCTGTCTTTTATGTCTTTCGACATCCGATGTCGAAAATTAATCTTTGGGAATAGTTATATGAAGTTTTTAAATAAAAAATCCATAGACAGCCAAAAGGGGACGGTTATTGCATTGGTTCTTGTTTTTGGAACAATTTTTTTGCTAATGTTTTCCAGTTTGGCGGGCTTTATTCTACTTCAATTAAAGCAATCTAAGCAAAAAGTTTCATGGAAACAAGCGCTGGTTATTGCTGAAGCAGGAATTAATTATTACCGCTGGCATTTAGCGCACGCCCCCAATGATATGCAAGACGGGCAGGCATGGTGCTGCGCAACCCCGCCCTGCGCGGCCTGCGGGCCATACGAATATGATTATGACGATCCTGAAGCGGGGACGATTGGGAAATACAGCTTAGAAATAGAAGGCAAACAGCAATGCGGCCAAGTCACGGCTGTAACTATCACTTCCACGGGCTGGACGGAACAATTTCCTTCTGTTAAAAGAGCGGTTAAGGTTAAATATGTGCGTCCTACGGTAGCTGATTACGCTTATCTGTTAAATGACAATGTTTGGGCCGGCGCCGACAGGGAGATAAAGGGGCCTTATCGTTCTAACGGTGGCATTAGAATGGATGGGGAAAACAAATCTTTGGTCACTTCAGCTAAAGAGAATTGGGTTTGTACCGGTTCTTTTGGCTGTTCTCCCTGCCCCAGCCAGTGCTGGACAGAAGGAAGCGATTGCGTTTGTCCCGGAATTTTTACGACTGCCAACGGCGTTGAAGAACTTTTTAATTTTCCGTCGCCGCCATTTGATTTCACTGGCATTACTATGGATTTGGCGGAAATAAAAAATTTGACCCAAAGCGGACAGGGAATATATTTGGCTCCTTCGGAACAGGAAGGATACCACATCATTCTTAAAAATGATAAAAGCCTTGATGTTTATGAAATAACTTCCCTAAATGCTATCTATGCTTATGATACTGAAAATGGCTGGCATTGGGAAAATTCGGCTATCGGCAATGAAGTTTTTTTAGCCAACTATCCCATCCCAAATGATTGCGGCCTTGTTTTTATTGAGGACGACCTTTGGGTTGAGGGAAAAGTAAAGGGTAAAATTGCGATTGT
>JAYEKG010000010.1:0-5182 GCA_034660935.1 Patescibacteria group bacterium | reverse complement strand
AAGGAAATATCTTTTTGAAGATTATAAGGTTTTTTTGTTTGGTTCTTGGGTCAAAGGAGACGCTTTAGACACTTCTGATATTGATATTGGCATTTTGGGCAAAAAAGAGGTACATGGAGTTTAGTGGTGAAAATACTGCAAGAAGTGGAGGATATTGCCACCTTAAGGTCTATTGATGTGATGGATTTGAATTCCGCGGAGGACAGTTTTAGGAACAGCGTTTTGAAAAAAGCCAAGATATTAACTTAAACTTATGCAAGAAATATTTATTTCGTTAGAAAAATCCATAAAAAGAACGGGTGTTTCGTAATTTAAGGTAGATTATAAATACCGATAAAAAACATCAATACCCTTTAACCAACGCGATTGTGGATAAGTAAATTAGTCTTTCTGTTCTTTCAAGGATAAGTTAAATACTCAGCCGCCGTGGTCACGGCATGAGATGGTAAAGACACTGGTTATCACTTACCGATTCGTGCTCGTGGCACACTCAAAGCTGTTGGAAACACCAGGTCTGACAATTATGAAATGCGTCCTTCTCTAACGAGAGACGATAGTTTTACGGTCAGCATCCCGGACTTCCAACTTCGGAGGAATGATTTCAAAAGGACGATTGTCCTTAAGCATCCTCCAAACCACAGCAAGAAGCTTTCTTGCCGTGGCCACGGCGGCCGCGCCCGAACCTTTCCTTTGTTTGATTCGCTGATAATACCAGCCAAACCCTGGTATCTTCTTGCAGATTAACTGTCTTTGAGCAATCTCAACCATAGTCCATCTTAGCCATCTGCTGCCTTGCTTGGTAATTCGCCCATGAGCCGTTCTGTTTCCGGAAGAATAGGTGGAAGGAACCAATCCGGCGTATCCTTGCAATTTCTTAGCCGAAGGAAATCTGTTAACATCTCCTATTTCCGCCATAATGGTTAATCCGGAGCAATAGCTAATTCCGGGAATGGTTGTTAAGAGTTTCGCTTGAGGATGGTTGGTTACCGTTTTTTCTATCTTCTCATCTGCTGATTTGATTAAATCCCCAAAAGCGTCAATCAAAGACAGATAGCGCTTCAGATTAAAGGAAAAGTGTTCGTTTAATTTTAGGGAATCCAGCCATAATCTTCCCGCTTTGCCGAATAAGTCGGTGAAAGGATGCCTTAAAGCGTTCCGAAAGAGAATACTGTGGATTTTGTTCTTGACTTGAGTTCTTAATCTAATCAGAGAAGCTCTGAATCTGACCATCTCCTTCCAATTCCTGACTTCCGCGTTGGCAAAATACGCTTCGGGCAATAGATTAGCCCTCAAGAGATCGCATAAGACGTTAGCGTCTATCTTATCTGTCTTAATTCTTGCCGAAGCAATCGCTTTCACTTTCAATGGATTAGCTATTTTAACATCAAGGCCGAGTTTCTGGATTAAGTCCCCGTAGTAATACCACTGGCTGACAGGTTCTAATACCAAGCGCGCGTTAGGATACTTTCTTAAGTATCCCTTAATAGCGGACGGTTCGGTCGTAATCTTGGAATTATCAATTACATTTCCATCTTTATCCTTAACGGCAAATGTGGATGTGTTCTTGTGTAAATCCATACCAATATACAACATTAATTTATCACCTCCTTTCGTGTTAAGATTTCTTTTTTCTTTCATTTTAACATTAATGCGTTAGGGGTTATATGTTTTTTATAGCATTATGAGTAAAATTTTACAAACAATTATAGCAGTTTTTGTCGTAGCTTCGGCTGTTTTATATGTTGGCTGGTTTAGAGCGGACGCGCCGATTCAAGCGGGGGAAGAACATAATACTTCGGGATTTGCTTGGTCCAATATGGAGAGAAATGATATAGGCGATGAGCATGACCCGACTATCGGCTGGATTAGTTTTAATTCCACCAATTGTGATTCTGATGGAGATGGCGTAACTGATATGGGGAATTTCGCTCAATGTCCAACGGGATTAGCTATAAGCGATTATGGGGTTCGTATCGACCCGGACACAGGCGATTTATCCGGACACGCTTATTATGATGCGGATGATCCAAATACTGTTGTACATGAAGGTAATGGCTGGATTAGCTTTAACCGTTCAGATACAGGAAATCCGCCGGAAGCGCCCTTCAAAGGAGGCAACGACCCGATCGCTAAAGTTGACATTGAAACAGGCGAATTAACTGGATGGATGAGAGTATTAGCTTGTTGCGATTCAGTACCTTGCCTTTCTTCTGACCCTTGTCTTAATTGCGGCGGATGGGATGGCTGGATTAGATTTTGCGATGATACAATGGATTCTTGTTCCGGAGATAATCAGATTGCCAAAATTGACGCTGACGGTGATTGGCACGGATGGGCGTGGTCTTCCGAAGTTGTCGGTTGGATTAGTTTTAATAGCGCTGAAGGCGGCGGCAGCGCTTACAAAGTAACTTCTGTTCTAAATAATCCCCCGACAGCTAATTTTCTATCAGACATTCTTTCAGCTGATTATTGTGGTGGCGATACTCCCAACAATATCTTTTTAGAGTGGCAATTTAATGATACAGACCCGAGCGACAACCAAACTGCTTATGAAGTAGAGGTAACTCGGATAAATGATAGCATTACTCGAACTACTGGCAAACAATCAAGTACGGTTTCTTCTGTTTCCGTCTTTACTATTAATAATTTTATAGGTAGTCAATTTATCTGGTATGATCCAAGCGAACTGGGCTATACTTGGAAAGTAAAAGTTTGGGATTCCAAAGATGCTGAATCTCCCTGGAGCAGTAGTAATTCCTTTAATACTACCAAACATCAACATCTTTCTGTAGATTTCAGTTGGCCTTCGCAGGAGCTGAGAGTGGAAAAAGATGTTCAATTTACCGACGGATCAACTTGTTATGATACTGATGGCGTTTGTGATAACTGGTCTTGGACAATACCCAATGCTAATTATATAGACGGCACTCTTTCTTCTTCGCAAAATCCAGTAGTTCAGTTTACCGCCACTGGCCAACAAGAAATCACTTTAACAATAACCGATTCAGATGGCTATATTTGTTCTAAATCAAAAACTGTTGAGATCCAATGGAAGCTGCCATCATGGGAAGAAATCGCGCCTTGATAATAATTTCTTAGATTTCTTAGGGACTGTCTCTGTTCTCGGGGATAGTCCCTAAAATGTTAAATCTTCCCGTTATATTTTAACGGGTTTTTCATTTTTCATTTTTCTGTGGTATAATAAAGGGGATGAAAAATAATTTTTTATTTTCCAAAAAGTTTTTTTGTCGGCAATTCGGTTTCTCAATGATAGAATTATTGGTAGTAATGTTTATTATCGGCTTGATTTCTACTCTTTCTTTAGTAAGTTATAGAAGCGGACAGAGAAAATATGTTTTAACCGGCGCTGTTCAACAACTGGTTTCCGACATTAGAAAAGCGCAAAATATGGCTTTAAGCGGTTTTAGCGCTTCAAGCCAATACAACGGTTGTGGCCTTTATGTTGAAAAAGGAGATTTTTCCTATCTTATTTATGGAAATAAAAACGCGGACCCGAATTATCAACCAAGCGACAGTATTATTGAAACAATTTCTTTGCCTGACGGCGTTAAAATTAAATCGGTCTCGCCTGCTTCTGACAAATTGCACATATTTTTTGAACCGCCTCAGCCGATTACTTATCTTAATAGCGCAACCACAGCAGGGGTTTCAGAAATTATCATCTTAGAACTTGAAAACTCTTCTTTGTCCAAGACCATTCGGGTATCTACAGCTGGCTTGATTCAAGTTGAATAAAATTAAAGGTCCAACCTTGCCAAAGAAAATGCGTGGAAATTTGTTATTCAACAGAAATTTAGTTGGGAGGGTTAGACCTTAAATGAAATTATAATGCGTGGATATAATAAAAGTGGATTCAGCTTAATTGGAGTAATTGTGGCGATTTTTATTATCGCCATTGGCTTGGTTGGAATTTTAAGTTTAAGCCAAACATCCCTTAAGGGAGCTTATTTAAGCAAGATGCGGTTAGTTGCTTCCGGTCTAGCGCAGGAAGGAATAGAGGTTGTTAGATATACGAGGCGGTCGCAAATGGAATGGGACAGTTGGTATGGTTCAATTTCAAGCGGCGATTATTTGGTTCAATACGACAGTCCTGATCTATTGCTTTTTTCCGAGACACCCTTGAAATTTAACGCGAGTAGCGGGCTTTATCAGTATGATTCGGGTCATGATAGCCCTTTTTGTCGTAAAATAATTTTGACGAAATTACCATCTGACAAGATTAGGATAGTTGTTGAAGTTAAATGGCTTGTAATGGGAAATTGGCATTATTTAACGGTGGAAGATAAATTATGGAACTGGAAATAAATATTTTAACAAAAAACAAAAACAAAAACGGGTTTACTTTAGTTGAGTTATTAGTAGCGCTGGCTGTTTTTGGCTTGCTTGTTTCCGCGCTAAGCACGATAGCTATTTCGATTATTAAAGCTCAAAGAAAAACATTCGCCATACAAAACATTCAAGAGCCGGCTCGATATATTCTGGAAGTGATCAATAAAGAAATCAGAACAAGCGACATTGGTTCAGCTTCAGGTGATAATATGCCATCTTTAAGCATTACTAATTTTCAGGGCGAATCGGTTGTTTATCGGTTTGCTGATAATAAGATCCAGAGGCAGGTCAATGGAGGCGTTTGGCAGGATTTGAGCCCAGCTAGTCTTGAAATAACGGGCGGTTTTTATATCGTAAATGAGTCGTCTCCAAAACGCGCTAAAGTAACAACGGTAATGGGAATAAGGATAGTGGGGGGTGGGGCGGAAAACAAAGCTGAAGTTAATTTACAAAGCACCATTACTCCGAGGTCATTTTAACATTTTAGGGGATTTTACGGGGGCAGTCCTCCGCATAATAGGGGCTGTCCCCACTATTCACAAATGAAAAACAAATCAAGAAAAAAGAATATTTTACTCCAAAGAGGAGCAGTTTCAATCATTCTGGCAGTTATGATTATGAGCATGATTATGGTAATTACCATGAGCATGTCCGTCTTAATGATTCGGCAAATAAAAATGTCCGGGCAGTCGGGATATTCGGCGGTCGCTTTTTACGCCGCAGATGCCGGTGTGGAGAGATGTTTGTATGACATATGGCAAGGAGGGGAAACAAGTTGTTCGTATGTTGAGAAACCGCTTGACTCCATCACTTCGGCAAAATATACTACTAT
>JAYEKG010000009.1:0-5270 GCA_034660935.1 Patescibacteria group bacterium | reverse complement strand
CAGCAATATCTGATGTTATTATTTGTCGTTATTATTTCCCAATATCTTGGGTACCCAGAGGGATTCGAACCCTCAAACCGCCAGAACCACAATCTGGAGCTCTGCCAATTGAGCTATGGGTACCATATTTTAAACAAAAACCGCGCGCGCCTGGTAGGAGTCGAACCTACGGCCCACTGCTTAGAAGGCAGTTGCTCTATCCGCTGAGCTACAGGCGCATTTTGCTTCAATGGCTTATCGCACCATAACAAAAAAACGCGAGAAAGTAAAGATACGCGCAAAACATGTTAGACCTCCGATGCTTGACATTTTAATATGTAAGAAATCATAGCGTTGTTTACAGTTTCTATAAATTTTGACTTGAATATTTTAATTTTTATAATATCATTTTTACATTCCATAATGTCGTTCCCGATGAAAAAAACAAGGGCAGCCCTTGAAGCCGAAGGGCTGCCCTTGGATTGAAGTTGAAGGACTGCCCTTGTAGGGGATAAACTGTAAACAACAGGGCTAATTCTTACAATTAATAATAACACTTCTTAATTAAACGGGTCAAAGTACTTATTTGTTTCAACGCGCATTAAGGTTTTCTCTCGAAAATCTATTTCTTCCAAAACCTTGTTTAGAACTTCTTCGTTAACAGACACGCTTTCAATTGTTGCGTTAGCTTCCATTTTGTCCGCTAAATAAACATATTTGTAATAGATAAAAACATTCAGGCAAAGAAGCAAGATGAATATTATCCCCAGAATCAACTTATAATATTTTTCTAAAAATAAACTTATTGTTTCAAATGAAATTTTTATCATAAATTCTATAGTCCTTCCTGTTCGCGTTATTTATGTGAATTCGCGTATTGGCGCCGCTTATTTCGTGTAAATTTTGATTCCTATGTTTGTTTCAAGATTCCCCTCTTCTATCTCGGCGCCTAAATAATTAAGATTTGTTTTTGTTAATCTCTTAATATTCAAATTATCTATTTCTATCAAGCGATATGGCGGATATGGACTATCTTCCAACTTGGCGATAAAATTAAGCAACTCGGCAAAATCGCCATGAAGAGTAGCTCGCAAAGAAAGAAACGGCTCTTCTCCGGCTGACGGGACCGGAGAGATGACATCCTTTATTTCAAATAAATTGCCTGTTTTTTGAGCAATCTCTTCAAGAGTGAGAATAAAGCCGACCGTTTCTTCTTGGGAAAGAAGAATCCCGTCAATCTTTGACAAACGATTCTGTTGTTGCTGAAAATCCCTCTGTAATTCTTTAGCAAGAGATTCTCTTTTATCAAAACCGGCTAAAATCTCTCTGTTTGCTTGATATTGCCGGGACGCTTCGGCAATCTTGCCAATCAAAGGATAAACAACCGCGGCAAAGACAAGGCCAAGAACAGTTAACCCTAAAACAATAAAAGAAATAATTTTTTTCTTTAAAAATGGCATCATTGCGATACGGACCTTAAAACCGGTCTAAAACTAAAATTAAAATCAACATTATCTTGTTTAATTAGATTTGACAAAGGAGAGTCTATATGCTCAAAGAGCGGACTTTTTTCTAATAGTTTTTCCATAAATAAAACATGTTGCCGTTTTTCGGCCCAGCCATTCAAGCGAATTATATTTTTACTCTTATCATAGGAAAGATTAACGAGATACACATCCCTCAGCGTAATTTCGGATATCTCTTCTAAAATTAGCGTCCATGAAATTGTTTCGTTTTGTTTGGAATGAACCTGGGTAATAATTTGGTTTATTCCCGCTATCTTTTCCTCAATTTCCAATAGTTTTTGTGTTTTAAAATTATCTTCTTGAATTTTTATCGCTTTTTCTTGCGCTTTTAACATAATGAGCAATGAAAAAAAAGCGCTGACCAAAAATAAAATAAAAATAAGCAAAAAAACGGAAACAGGAACAACTAAAAATGCCAGCCAGCGGATAAAACTATCCAATTTTGCTTCTTGTTTTTCTTTAAGCGGTAATAAATTAAGTTTAATCATTTTCGTTTAAGGCCAAACCTATGGCCGTATTATAAACAAGAATTTCTTTTTCCGAAAAAATAGTTTTTGTGCTTGGGATTTTTTTGTTCTTTGCGCTAAACATTGAAGCGCCTATTAAAGGAGAACCTGCTTTGACCGGAATTTTCAATTTTTGTTCAAGATAAGAAGACAAATTAATTAAAAGCGCGTCGCCGCCGCAAAGCAGAATTTGCGCGATTTTTTTTTCTTTAGCGCGAAGATGAGCAATGTTATCGTAATGAAAATCAATATATTTGCCAATCTGTTGGACAAGATCATCAATAAGCGGTTTTAGCGCCCGATATATCGCTCCCTTTTGTTTTGTTTCATCCAATCCAACTTTGATTTTTAACTGATGGGCCTCTTTTTTGCCGATTTTTAGATTTTTCGCAATCGCCTCCTCTAATAGCTGGCCTGAAATGCGAATATGGGAAGTAAAACGGATAGCTCCGTCCGAGAAAACAACAAAATTAACGCCGGTCGTTCCTATGTCAACGATAACCGTCGGTTTGCTTTCGCCATCTTTTATAAAACTCCTGACAACGGCTACCGATTCCGGCTCCAAGGCAATCGGCCGCAATCCGCTGTTTTTTAAAAAACTTAGATAACTATCCACTAATTCCCGCGGAGCCGCGGCAACAAGAATGTCTATCTGGCCGGGATTATTAATAGCGGACTTTATTACTTGCCAATCCATATAAACCTCGTCGGCAGCCATAGGAATATGCGCTTCCGCTTCCCATCGAACCGCTTGGGCAATTTCTTCTTCTTTCATTAAGGGTAATTGGATAACCCTTATAAAAACTTTTTCTTCCGGCAAGCTGCAAACAACTCTTTTATTCCGCAAGGGGCCTCCTTTCGTCTCTTTAAGAGATGTTTTGAGGATATTAATAAGTTCTTTTTCTTTTTTAATTTCCCCCCTCCGGACAATACCGCTTGGAATATCGGTTTTGACAAAATGAGATAAAGAAAGATTGTCTCTGTATTTTTTAAATTGGACAATTTTAAGAGAGCGATCGCTTAAATCTAATCCAAAAGCCATTTTTTTCGGAAAATCAAACATAATATTATTCTAACATTTTTTCTTTTTTCGTCCAAATAAATAAGAAGATAAAAATATTCCAACACTATCTATTAAAACATCCCCAGCCGCTCCTTCGCGAGCGATAATAAATGTTTGATGATATTCGTCAGAACAAGCATAAAGAAAAGCGAGCAAGAAGGAAATAATAATAATTTTCCTTTTGCTTGGACAGTGTTGTTTTAAAGCGCTAATTAAAAGAAAGGTTAAAACAAAATATTCTGAAATATGCGCCAATTTGCGCAAGACAAAATCCCACTCGCCAGGCAAGCCCGATTTCAACCCTGGCTGATGCGATAAAAAGAAAATAAAACCAGCCCACAAAAAAACCAAACCCCATTTTTTAACCTTTTTATTCATTTTTTTATACCCCATTCGGCTATCCGATAACCGAATTACTTTCGGAGGTTCAATCTCCGAAGTACTCTAAAAACTTATTTACCGGGCGGGTATTGAGAATATCCTTTTTTTTCGCCCAACCGCGGCGGGCGGTAGCAATGCCTAATTCTATCATTGAAAATTCAAGAGAATTGTGCGCGTCTGTATTGATGACTAATTTAACTTCCGCTTCAAGCGCTTTTTTAATATGAATATCTCTTAAATCCAATCGTTTAGGATGAGAGTTGATTTCCAAAGCGGTTTTGTTTTCGCGAGCCGCTTTAAAAATCTTGTCAAAATCAAATGAGTATTCTTCCCTATAATGAATTTTTCTGCCTGTCGGATGAGCAATAATATTAACAAAAGGATTTTCAATTGCCCTGACTAATCTTTCCGTCATATCTTTTTCCGCCATTTTGTAATTTGAATGAACGGCTGCCAAAACTAAATCCAGCTTTGCCAGGACTTCGTCTTTAATGGCTAAATCACCGTTTTTTTTAATATCAACTTCGCAGCCCTTGAGTATTTCAATTCCAGAAACTCGTTTGTTGATTTTGTCTATTTCCGCCATCTGTTTCAAAAGGCGTTTTTCGTCAAGCGCGTTGGCTATCTTCAGAAAACCGCCGTGGTCGGTTATTGCCAAATATTGATACCCCATTTTTTTGGCAACATTCGCCATTTGTTCAATTGTCTGCGAACCATCGCTCCAATCGGTATGGCAATGGCAATCGCCCTTAATATCATTATAGTTAATCAATTTGGGTAAATTATTTGATAATGCCGCTTCGATTTCGCCGGTATTGGTTCTCAATTCCGGCTCAATGTAGGGCAGTCCGATTGCTTTATAAACTCCCTTTTCTGTTTGTCCCGCTATTTTTCGTTTACCCTTATAAACACCGTATTCATTTAATTTCAGCCCTTTTTTGCGGGCAATTCGCCTGGTTAAAATATTATGCTCTTTACTGCCGGTAAAATACTGAAGGGCCGCCCCAAAACTTTCTTTTTTGACAATCCTTAAATCGCAATCAAGACCGTCTCTGAAACGAATTGAGGATTTGGTCGCCCCTTTTGCCCAAACTTTGGAAATTCCCGGTATTTTCGTAAAAAAGTCCATTATTTCTTTTGGCTCTGAAGAAGCAACTAGAATATCAACATCGCCGACAGATTCTTTTCCGCGCCTAACCGAACCGGCCGCGCTAATTTTGCCAACTTGTGGAAGTTTTTTAAGTTTGTTAATAATGCGCCTAACTCTCGGCAAAATCAAACCGAGCAAAAATCTGCCTTCTCCGGCTTTGGCAAAAGCGATTGCCTGTAAAATATTTTTTTCGCTTTGAGCGCCAAAACCTTCCAGTTTTCTTATTCTCCCCAATTGAGCGGCTTTTTTTAAATCGTCCCTGTTTTTAATTTTTAGTTCTTTATAAAGAAATTTAATTTTCTTAGAACCAATCCCTTCAATAACGCTCAATGATTCTAAATCAACCGGGCATTTCTTTTTAAGTTTTTGATAATCCTTAATATTTCCTGTTTTAATAAATTCTTCTATTCGGCGGGCAATTCCCTCGCCAACGCCGGGAATATCTTTCAACGCTTTTGTCCCGCCCTCTCTATAAATTTCTTCCACGTCTTTTTCCAGAAATTTAAAAACCCTGCCTGCTTTTCTAAAAGCGCGCGCCCGAAAAGGCGCTTCCTTTATTTCAAGCAAATCCGACATCTGGTAAAAAATTTGAGACAATTCCAAGTTTTTCATTCTCTTTCCCCCTTAACTGCATATTGTCGGCTTTCGCATAGCCGACATAGCCG
>JAYEKG010000008.1:24593-25747 GCA_034660935.1 Patescibacteria group bacterium | reverse complement strand
GTCCCGCAAACAAGACAATCATCACCCTCTCGCTGATAAACTTTCGCGATAGGCATATATCCGCCTTCCTTGCCATAAGCATCAACATAATCCCTATCTGAAGCGCCCTTTTTCCTTAAGGCAAGCGATAAGACTTTCTTAATCGCGTTATAGATCGCCTTTATTTCTTTCGGTTTTAATGTCTCAATTTTTCTGTTCGGAAAAATCCTCGCGCAAAACAAAATTTCGCAAGCGTAAATATTTCCGATGCCCGAAATAAATGATTGATTCATTAAAAGCGTTTTAATAACCGATTTTTTTCTTTTCTCAATCCGCTGCTTAAATAAATCAAACGAAAAGCTTTTACTTAGCGGCTCGGGACCAAAATTTTTTTTATCCAGAAATTCTCCCAATTCTTTTTTAGAAATCAATTTAACAAAACCAAACTTCCGCAAATCATTATGAACAAGGCGACTGCCGTCGGTAAAATAATAGACGAGGCGAGTATGCTTGCCTATCTCTCCGTTAAAAATCAATTGCCCGCTTAATTTTAGGTGAACAGCCAAAAAATTTTCATTAGATAATTCAATTAACAATAATTTAGCCCTCCTTTTGACGCCCCTAATTTTAGCCCCCGTAACCGTTTTTTTAAATTTCCCCAAAGACGGCTTAACCATTTTCGGCAGACGAACTAAAACCCGCTCAATTTTTTTTCCTTTGAGCGTCCTGTCCAATTGCTTTCTAATTGTTTCAATCTCCGGCATTTCCGGCATAATAATGTTCTAAGCAAGATTGAACCTTGCTTGAGAATTTCACTTGAAGTTTTACCTCGGCGGTTCTTTGTATTGAGTGCTGACTAAAACATTTTTCAAAGCGCCAACATCTTCCAAAACCATGCCCGTTCCGCGGACAACCGCCGTTAAGGGATCCTCAACTAATTTAACGGGCATTTCCGTCTGTTCAGCAACCAACTGGTTTAATCCGCGCAATAAACTGCCGCCCCCCACCAAAAAAATCCCCCGCTCCATAATATCGGCCACTAATTCCGGCGGCGTTTCTTCAATAGTCGCTTTAATTGAATTAACTAATAATTTAACTGAATGGCTTAACGCCTTGCGAATTTGAGTATTGTCCACTATTACTTCTTTTGGCAAGCCGCTGATAATATTACGCCC
>JAYEKG010000008.1:0-24493 GCA_034660935.1 Patescibacteria group bacterium | reverse complement strand
GCAAAGCGAAGCAATCTCGTTGCTACTCTGCAAGATTACCGCGCTGTTCGCCGCGGCGAACTTTTCGCAATAACAGAAATTATATTTTTTATCCCAACCATTTCAATTTCCTCGCCATCTCTTTTTTTAACCTCAATCGCGTTTTGTTCAATTGTCTTCTTGCTAATCACCAGCCGATACGGACAACCAATTAAATCAGCATCGGCAAACTTCGCGCCCGCGGAAATATCTCTCCTGTCGTCATAGAGAACTTCAATTTTATTTTCCAACAGTTTATTATAAACGCCTTCCGCAAAATCTTTCACTTCCTTTCCTTCGCCCAAAGATAATAAATGAATTCTGTAAGGGGCCACTTCTTCAGGCCAAATAATTCCCTTGTCGTCATGGAAAGCCTCCACAATGGCTCCTATTGTCCGGCTTGGGCCAAAACCGTAACATCCCATTTCAACAAGATGTTCCTTGCCATCGGTATCGGCATACGCAAGATTAAATGGCTTAGAAAAACGAGTTCCTAATTTAAAAATATTGCCGACTTCAATTGCTTTTGCTTCGCGCAAATCACCACTATGGCAAGACGGACAAGTTTTTTGTTCTTCAATAATTTCCTGATTAACCGCTATCTTGCATTTATCGCAGATATAGATTGTATCCTCGCCTGCTTTCGTTAATGTCTGAAATTCATGGGAATATTTTGAAAAACCTCCTCCCGAAGCAAAGGTTAAATAAGTCAAAGCCCCCAGTCCGCATCTTTTGAAAATCTTAAAATATGCTTTCTTTGCCAGTTCATAAAATCTGTCTAAATCTTTTTCATCCGCGTGAAAAGAATACAGGTCTTTCATGGAAAATTCACGCCCTCTAATCAGACCTGCTTTGGCGCGTAATTCGTTTCTGAATTTCGTCTGGATTTGATAGACATAAACAGGCAGTTCTTTATACGAAGAAATATACTTTTTCATCAAAGGAACAACAATTTCCTCGTGGGTAGCGCCTAAAGCGTATTCTTTTTTATCAGCGCCCGTTAATTTAAACAAAACATCAAAATTATCCCAACGACCCGTCTTTTCCCAAACTCTTTTAGGCGTTAAGGCGGGCATTAAAATTTCCTGTCCGCCAATCGCGTCCATTTCTTCCCGAACGATATTACAAATTTTATTATGGACCCTTAATCCTAAAGGCAAGAAAGAATAAATACCAGCGCTTGTTTTTTCTATAAAACCAGCCCTAATTAAAGTTTTAGCGTTAAAACTGGTTTCGTCTTTTGGAACCTCTTTAACCGTTTTAGTAAAAAGTTTTGATTGTCTCATATTAAACCAATTCTACCATAAAAAAAACAACCCCTCAATGGGGTCGTTTATATGTCTCGTTGTACTATTGCGATTTAATTTCCAGCGCAAGTATTCTTTCGCTGTGTTCTTCTATTTTTTTATCATGTTTTTTGTAAAGTTCGGTTGAGACCGTGTTTTCTTGTTCTAATTTCTCTAACTTTTTAAAAATTTTATCTTGGCCCCCTAAAATTTTATCAAACTTATTTCCGATTTCTTGTTTAATATTATCAAATTTCTTGTCCGCGTTATTAAATTTATTGTCAATATTATCAAATTTCTTGTCCACATTATCAAATTTATTGTCAATGTTATCAAATTTCTTATCCACATTATCAAATTTCTTGTCAATTTTATTAAACTTATAATCAACTGCCTCTAAAATAACCTTGCTTTGGTTTATTAGCGTTTTTTCTAAGGTTTTTTCTAAAACCTTTTTAGTTATTAATTGGTTGTCCTTATTTTTTCTTAACATGCTTTTCCCTCCTTAATTATGTTTCAATACTAACACAAAATCAAACAATAATAAAATTTCTAAAACAGCATCGCAATATCCCGCCAAGTAATAGCAATCATCAAAAGAATTAAGAGCGCGAAACCTGCCGTATGCGCTATTCTTTCAATATTTTGACTGACGGGTGTCCCCTTAATTTTTTCAATCGCCAGGAAAAGCAATCGCCCCCCGTCAAGAGCGGGAAAAGGAAGAATGTTAATAATCGCCAAGTTAATGCTAAGAATAGCCGCTAATTGAAGAACATAAATAAAGCCAAGCTGTGCCGCTTGGCCTGTTAAATTAAAAATATATACCGGGCCGCCTCCTTCTATCGCCGTTTTCCCTGTTGAAATCAACTGCCATAACAAACCGCCCAAAGCGACAACAATAGCAACCGTCATTTTGAAAGTGTCCGCGATTCCAAGATAAATCGCCTTATACCACGGATGAGAAACAATGGCGGTTCTTACTAAAGCGACTCCTAAACTTCCTTCGTTTTCGGGAGGATTAGCCCGCGCAAGCATTGTTTTTTCTAAAACTTCATCTCCCCTTTGAATAACCGCTATAATCTCCTTGTCTTTATGCCTATCAATAAAGTTCTGCATTTGAATGACCCTATCCACCTTTATTTCTTCTCCGCCAGCTTTTAGCAACGCCACCGTATCTCCGATATGAATTCCCGCCTTTTCGGCCGGTGAATCAAAAGCGACCTGGACAATTTGAACTTTCGCGCCCCTCGCGCCAATCATCTCCTCATCCCCAATCGCTGTCGGAAGCCCTACCCAATTCCCAAATCCCAAAAGAAAAGCCGCCAAAATTAAATTCATTGTTACTCCCGCGGCCAAGACAATCGCGCGGGTCTTAATCGGCTTATCGCCAAAAGCCCTTCCCTTGTCAGATTCCTTGATATCTTTCTTATCAACCCCGTTTTCCCCAAAAATTTTAACAAACCCGCCCAAAGGCAAAAGGTTAATGGAATAAATCGTCTCCCCCCGCTTAACGCCAAAAACCCTTGGCGGAAAACCAAAGCCGAACTCTTCTACTTTAATCCCAGCCCTCTTTGCCATAACAAAATGCCCCAATTCATGGACGAAAATAAGCAGGCCCAAAACTAAAACAAACGCAACAATAGTTAAAAACATATTTTATAGTTATTACACCTTCATTATCTCTTCTTCTTTTTTCTTTTTTATTTCCTCTATTTTCTTGTTATACTCATCAACTATTTTTTGAATTTCATCTTTGGCTCTGAATTTGTTGTCTTCAGAAATTTCTTTTGCCTTCTCTAAATCCTGAATTTCGCGCCAAACATCTTCTCTTTGCCGGCGAACGCTAATTCGGCATTCCTCCACTTTTTCTTGGAGAATTTTAACCAGCTCGCGCCTTCTTTCTTCACTCAAAGGCGGAATATTTAAACGAATAGATTCTTCATCTGTCATTGGAGTTATTCCTAAACTTGACTGTTTAATCGCCCGTTCAATATCGCCAATAATTTCCTTGTCCCAGGGACGGATAATAATTACTCTTGGTTCTGGTGTTTGAATGGCTCCCAATTGCTTTATTGGCAATTGCTGCCCGTAGCAATTAACCGTTAAATTCTCTATTAAACTCGACGTAGCCCGCCCCGCCTGCAGAGCGGCCAATTCGCTTTTTAAGTATTCATAAGTTTTATCAAGATTCGGTTTTAATTTTTTGATTATTTCTTTATGCATAATTTTTTATTCCCCTACCCCCGCATAAATTAAATTCGGATTTTGCGGGTCAATAACAATTTCCTTAATTTTTTTGTCCGCAGGCAATTGGCTGACAACCCAGTTTTTTCCTCCATCTGAACTGCGATATACTATAGAATCGGCGCCATAAATTAATTGGCTAACCTCGCCCAAGCCAAGGTTTAAAGATAAAACCGATTTTGATTCTGATGGCATTACCGTTTTCACCGCCTGCCAATTCAATCCTCCGTCTCCCGAAACCAAAAGGCCGTATAAAGAGCCAAGATAAACAGTATTTGGATTTTTCGGGTCAACGCCTGCCGCGCTTATCGCTCTATTTTTGTCAAATTCTTCTAAATTATCCTCCAGCGAATGCCAAGTAATTCCTTTATCGCGCGTTTTATAAACGCCGCCGTCAGCCAACCCGACATAAACTACGCGCGTATCTTTCGGATTAATTGCGATTTTCGAAACAGCGCCGTCAAACCATTTAACCGCTTGCCATGATTTGCAACAATCAACACTTTTTAAAAAACCGCCTTCGGTTGTCCCGGCGTAAACTACTGAAGAATCGTAGCT
This sequence comes from Patescibacteria group bacterium, assembly GCA_034660935.1. GTDB lineage: Bacteria > Patescibacteriota > Minisyncoccia > Portnoybacterales > UBA2143 > JAHJSM01. Next base: position 20,387 of record JAYEKG010000008.1, on the reverse strand, counting down.
GTCAATCACAATTTGCGAAATAATCTGCTGTTTTTCTAAAACGGCATAAACCTCTTCCCAACGCTCTCCGCCATCTTCGCTTCTAAAAATTCTTCCCCTTTTGTTTTGATAAACAGCTAAATAAATTTTATCGGCGTCCTTATTGTCAATAGCGATATCATAAATATCAGCGTCATCGAAAAGGTTTTTTTCTTCGCCCGTAATTTGATGCCAATACTTTCCTCTGGAATAACTTTTGTAAAGACCCCCTTTTTTGGCGCCTAAATAGAGAACATCTGAATTGCCGGGATGAACCGCCATAGATAAAATATCCAAGGATGTTATTAAAAAGCGGTTTTCTTTAATCGCCATTTGTTCCCATGTTTCCCCTCCGTCTTCTGAATAGTAAATCCCTCCATTACCAACTCTTTCCTGAACCCGCGCCGGCGCGAAATACCAAAAAACAAGAATAAGAGCGATAATAACAATGAAAATAAAATCTTTCATAATAACGAACTCACCATAACGACATCGTAACGACATCAGATGTCATTAATTTTGTTACAACTCCAACATTAAAACTTCCAAAGCTAATCGCGCGTTAATGCTTGAATTAGCCAAAAGCCGGTCTGTTCTCCTGATTGATTGAATAATATTTTTTAACTTTGGCAATGAATAAAATCCGCTATAGCGGGAAAAATTCCGTTCAAGCGCTAAATCCGGACAATTAGCGGCTGACAAAAGCAAATCTCTAAACCAAACCAGCCAATACCTTAAAATACGGCGCGCTTCAGGAGTGTTCTTGGCTATCTTTTCGGCATAACAATATCGCGCGTTCAAGTTGGAATTTAACAATTTTTCCAAGTCGGATATCGTTTTATTTTGTTTGTCTAAAAGCTCCGGTTTATTCAAATACTCAAGCGCCAATCCCGGACGGCCGTTCGCTAAACCCATTACTTTCTTTATATCAGCGCCACTGTAAAGATAACCGAGTTTTTTTTCTATTTCTTTTCGGGCAACCGGCAAAAAATTAACTAACTGGCAGCGGGAAATAATTGTAGGCAAAAGCGATTGAAAATTAGATGTTATTAAAATCAAAATGGCGTTGCCGGACGGCTCTTCCAGTGTTTTTAAAAGGCAATTGCCCGCTTCCGCGGTCATCTTATCCGCCCGATCGATTACCGCTATTTTATACGGCGCCTGATAGGCAAACAAATTCATTCTATGCTGAACTTCCCTAATTTGAACAATGCTTATTTCTGACTCTTTTTTAATGCCGTTTTTTTCGGTAATTTCCGGTTCAACAATTAAGACATCTGGATGAACAGCCTGACCGGCCTCTATGCCTGTCAACATCTTGATAAAATCAAACGCAATTGTCTTCTTTCCTAAATGAGCGGGACCCGAAAATAAATATGCGTGAGAAAGCCGCTTATTCTTGATATTTTTCCGTAAAAAATTCAAAACTCGCCGATGCCCAATTATCACAGATAAAATTTTCAATTTCTAATTTTCAATTTTCATTAAATTTTCAATGAATTAATTCTCAAACAAAAAAAACAGATACTGGATAATAGTTTGAGAATTTAATTATTGGAAATTGATTGGAAATTAAGAATTGAGAATTGGAAATTATTTATTTTTCTACCTTTATTGTATCATCCCCTTCTATTTTCTTCAACCACCCTTATAACAAACTCTTTGATTGCTGTTTCAAATCTTTCTCGGGAAAATTTTTCCGCTCTTTTCCTGATAACCAAAGGGCTGTATCGGTCTAGATTAATTAACAAGCGGCGAACGCCGTCGGCTAAAACCTCTACTGCCGGTTCATCAAAAAATTCGCCGGTAACCCCTTCTATCACCGTTTCTGTGGCTCCGCCCTTGCGATACGCGAGAACGGGCTTTCCAAAACTCATCGCTTCAACAGGAGCGATGCCAAAATCGTCTTCGCCGGGAAAAATAAATGCGCGGCAATTTTTAAGATATTCCTCTGTTGTTTTATCCGGTTGCCATCCAAGCAATTTAACATTGGAGTGAGCTATCTTTTTAAGCCGTTTATAATCAGGACCTTCCCCGATAATTACCAAAGGCAGTCCTAATTTATTAAATGCCTCAACAGCCAAATCAATTCTCTTATACGGAGTTAACTGGGAAATAATCAGAAAAAAGCCGTCGTCTCTCCCTCCGTCATTGTGAGGAGTCTGCGACGCGGCAATCTCGCTTTCTTCTCCGGGATTGCTTCGCTTCGCTCGCAATGACAAAAGAGTGTCATTGCGAGGAGTCTGCGACGCGGCAATCTTGTTGTTGTCACCGCAAGATTGCTTTGCTTCGCTCATAATAATAGGTATGCAAGCCGGCGGATAAATCACCCTTGCTTCGCGGCCATAATATTTCTTTATCCTCCTTGCCGTTGTTTTTGAATTAGCGATAAAATAATCAACACGATTGGAAGCTGCCCTATCCCACATCCTGATATAGTGCATAATAATCTTAATCGCCGCGCCAACAAGAAATCCTTTTTTCTGTTCTTTAATATATTTGTAATATCTGTCCCAGCTAAAGTTCATCGGGCTATGGCAATAACAAATGTGAATAGTTTGCGGCCTGGTAATAATTCCTTTAATAAAACTGTTAGAGGAAGAAATAACCAAATCAAAATCTCTCAAGTCAATCGTCTCCGCGGCTATAGGAATAAAAGGCAGAAGATATTTCTGTCTCTTGCGCCAAAATTTCGGAAACCTCTGCAAAAAAGATGTCTGAATTTTCTCTCCGGGAAAATATTTTCCCATTTTTTCTTTATCGTAGAGAAGAGTATAAATTTCCGCTTTTGGAAAAATTTTCCGCAAATTTAAAAAGACCTTCTCGGCCCCTCCAAAGCGGATTAAATAATCATGCAACAAAGCTATTTTCATCTTGGTAATTAAATTTTAGTTTTCTGAAAGGGCTGCCCTTGTATTTTTATGGAAAGGGCTGCCTTTGAATTACTATTCGTTAAAATCTTCAATGTCTCCCGCGCGCACTTTTCCCACGAAAATCTTTTAATATTCTGAAAACCTTTTTCAATTAAATCATCTTTCAATTCTTTATCGCTTATTATCTTATACATCATTTCGGCGGTTTGTTCAATGTTTTTCGGCGAAACAAACGCCGCGCCTTCCCCCGCCACCTCCGGTAGAGATGATATCCCCGAAGAGATTACCGGACAACCCGCCGCTTGCGCTTCCAAAATCGGCATTCCAAAACCCTCATAAAGAACAGGAAAAGCGAACAGCGCGGCATTTTTTAGCAATCGCCATTTTTCGTCTTCATCCACATAACCCATTTCAATAATGTCCTCGTTTCTCGCAAGCTCATCAGCAAATGTGTTATAACTATAACCCCTCTTTCCCGCCAAAAGCAATTTATGCGGCAAACCGTATGTTTTTTTAAACAAATTAAACGCCTCAACCAATCCCCCGATATTTTTTTTCATCTCCAGCCGCCCGATAAAAAGAATATATTTCGGAGGTTGAACCTCCGCGCTTCCAACGCTGTCATTGCGAGCGAAGCGTGGCAATCCTGTTGTTTCAATAAATTCACTTGAGATTGCCGCGTCGCTCCGCTTCTCGCAATGACGAAGTCCCGCATATCCATGATGGACAACTGATATTTTTTCCGGATTAGCGCCGTATATTTTTATGAGATCGTTTTTGGTGTTTTCGGAAATAGCAATAATTCGCGCGGCATTTTTTAGCGCGTATTTGGCGCTCCAGCGCAGATACTTCAAATGCCTTCTTGGATACATTTTCGGCTCATATTCATACTCTAACCCATGAATGACAGCTATTGAATTTTGGGGGTGAATCAAGGGTAAAACATGAACCGGAATAAAAAGAATATCTGGTCTGTTAACCGCCATTTCGGCAGATAATCTCATCTGCGTCCATGCGGGTAATCCCCATTTCAATCTTTTAATCTTAAAATTAGTCGGCAAATGGAAATCAAATTCCTTGTTAAATGGAGAATATAAAAGAAAACGATGCTTTGCGCTCTCTTCAAGTATCGTTAAATGTTTAATTAATTGCGCGGTATATTCCTCAACGCCCGTTCGCGGCTCAATAAAAGCCGCCGTAGCGTTAATGCCAATAATCATTTTATTTTTTTGACATTATGCTTCTTTTATAAATTTCTAAATGGTCTAAAGCGATACCAGTCCCCTTCGCCACGCAAAGCAGGGGTTCTTTCGCGATGTGACAACTCACGCTGGTTGTTTCCATAATCAAATTGTCCAAATTCCTAAGTAAAGCGCCGCCGCCGCTCAAAATCATTCCACTATCCATAATATCAGCTACTAATTCAGGAGGCGTTTCTCGAAGAACATTTTCAATTGTCTTGATAATTTCTCTGAGATTTTCAGAAATCGCCTCTGTTATCTCACCGCTTTTAATTTCAACCGTTTTTGGCAAACCGCCGACTAAATCACGACCCTGAACTTTTATGGACGCTTCCTCTTTTTGAGGCAGAGCGCTACCCAGTTTTATTTTAATCCTTTCAGCCGTTCTGTCGCCAATAGCTAAATTATGTTTTTTTCTGATGTATTCGCCAATGGCCTGGTCTAATTTATCCCCGCCAATTCTGGCCGATTCGCAGGAAACAATTCCGCCCAAAGAAAGAACGGCCATTTCTGATGTCCCGCCGCCGATATCAACAATCATATTGCCAATCGGCTTATTAATGGAAAGGCCCGCGCCAATAGCCGCCAAAACAGGCTCTTTGACTATATAGGCGTTTTTAGCGCCGGCTTTTACGGTTGCTTCAATAACAGCCCGCCTTTCCGTAGAAGTAATGCCGGCCGGGACGGAAACCATTACATCGGGACGGAAAATTCTCCAGCCACCCAGCACTTTGCTGATAAAATAGCGGAGCATCGCTTCGGTTATGCGATAATCGGCAATAACACCGTCTCTCATCGGACGAAAAACGCTGATTGCCTCCGGCGATTTTCCAAGCATTTCTTTCGCTTCGTTACCAATCGCAACAATCTTGTTGTCTTCAATAGAAACAGCTACTACTGTTGGCTCATTAACAACAACCCCCTTTTTAGGAAGATAAACCAAAGTATTCGCCGTGCCCAAATCAATACCGATTTTTTTGATAAACATAAAATTCATTGCTAAATTGCTACCGTATTATCTGGAAATTCAAGGGCAGCCCTTTCCATCTTTAAGGGCTGCCCTTGTATTTTTATGGCTGCCCTTGAATTTTCTTGAATTTTGTTGAGCAGGGGTGTTCTTGTCATAATGAAAATTAAGAATTGTTACGCGCCCATGCGTTCTATCCTCGCTCCTAATCCGCGCAATCTTTCTTCAATCCTTTCATATCCTCTGTCTATTTGATAAATATTTTCAATCACTGATTCGCCGCGCGCGGACAAAGCGGCCGCAATTAAAGCAATCCCGGCGCGAATATCTGGACTAATCAAATTGCGCCCGTATAATTTTGTCGGACCCTGGACAATTACCCGATGAGGGTCGCACATAATAATATTGGCTCCCATTTGGTTTAGCGTATCGGTATAAAAAAGCCGCCCTTCAAAAATTGTTTCATAAATCAAAGACACTCCTTTTGCTTGGGTCATTAAAACGGCAAACGGCGCCTGCAAGTCAGTCGGAAATCCGGGATATTCATGCGTTTTCACATTAATCGCTTTCAATTTTGGCGACGGCTTAATTAAAACAAAATCTTTCCCTATTTCCAAATTAGCGCCCGCTTTATTTAATAAAAACCAAAGAACATCTAAATGGTTCGGGTTCAAATTCGCCACTTTGACAGAACCGCCTGCTGCCAACGCCAAAAGAACAAAACTGCCCGCTTCAATTCTGTCTGGAATTATTCGGCAACTCCCTTTGTTTAAACAACTAACTCCTTCAATTCTTATAAAAGGCGTGCCTGCTCCTTTGATTTTAGCGCCGCATTTGTTCAAAAAATCAGCTAAAGCAACGATTTCCGGCTCGCAAGCGGCATTTTTTAAAATAGTCGTTCCTTTGGCTAAAACCGCTGCCAACAGCATTGTTTCGGTGGCAGTCACGCTAATAATAGGAAAAACAAAATTAATTCCTTTTAATTTCCCTTTCGCCGTTAAGTAATAACCTTCTCTGTTTTCTTTAACATTAACGCCAAACGCTTTAAACCCGTCTAAAAATATGTCTCGCGGCCTCTGGCCAATTACGCATCCGCCCGGCCGCGGAAAAACCGCTGAACCGCAACGAGCGAGCAAGGGTCCCGCCATTAAAATTGAACCTTTCAATTTCTTGGCAATGCTCGGCTCTAAACGAGATGTTTGAATTTTGTTCGCTTTAAGCCGATAAGCGCCCTTTGAGCCATTTTCTACTTCAACGCCAATATTTTTTAACAGTTCCAACAGCCGAAAAATATCCTCAATTTGGGGGACATTAGAAATATTCCATTCTTGGTCGGTCAAAAGCGATGCCGCCAATACTTTCAAAGCGGCGTTCTTGGCGCCATTAACCTTAATTTCCCCGCTTAATTTCCGCCCTCCCTGAATAATAAATTTCTCCATAATAATTTTATCCCCTGAGCCTATTGAAGGGCTGTTTTATCCCTTATTTTATCCCATCCTAACCTGCTTGGCAAGACGGCAATAAAAAAAAGCGCCTTAAGAATTTGGTTTTCAAACTTGACGGAGATTTTGAACAGTGTATTCTGAAAATAAGATAGTTGCAAAACTATCTTATCATATTATGACTCTTATAACACGGCGCATCATTCTCTGTTTGGCAATATTTTTTTTCGCCTTAGCTGCCCCGGCAATTCTTCTTTATTCTTGGGGATACGGCTTTGATTGGCAAAAGAAAAAAACCGTTTTAACCGGCGGTTTCTATTTTGAGTCATTCCCCAAAAAAGCGGAAATTTATGTTAATGGCAAACAAACAAAAAAAACTCCCGCCTTCATAAAACGGCTTCTGCCCGGAGAATATCAAATTAAAATCACAAAAGACGGATTTCACCCTTGGCAAAAAAGATTAAAGATAGATTCGGGATTAGTTGCTGAAGCAAGAAATATTCTTCTAATTCCCTTAAATCCAAAAATTGAAATTATTAGCGAAAACTTGCCTGGCAATTTTTTGCTTGATGAATTTTTATCTGTTCAAAAATCTAATAATACCTTTAACATCCAAAAACAAAACCAAATTCTTTACAAGACCGGTGAAAATAATTCCACAAAGGAACAAATTAGCTTGACTCCTCTGCCGGTCCAAAAATACGATATTATCGTTTCTTCAAACGAAAAAATAGCCGTTTTGAGCGAAAACAACGAGTTGTATTTGCTAAACCCGGAAACAAGAGCGTTTGATTTAATTGATAGAAATGTCCAAGAAATCCAGTTTTCCAGCGACAATAAAAAAATGCTGTATTTCACCCCTAACGAAATATGGATTTATTATCTGGAGAACATTTTAAACCAGCCAAATAAAAAAGCAAAGGGAAAAGAACTGCTTACGCGCCTTGAGCAAAAAATTGAAAAGGCGGTTTGGTACGAGAAAACCAACAGACATATTATTTTTTTAACGGGGCAAAATATTAAAATCGCCGAATTAGACGGACGCGATGAAAGAAATATAACGGATATAATTGAGTTAGGCGTCGAGCAAATCGCCTATAACCCAAAAAACGAAGCAATCTTGATTGTTAAAAACAAAAAACTAATCCAAATTTCCCTGGAATAAAATCAAAGGACATCCCTTAGGGGTGTCCTTTGATTGGCTATCTCTTCCTCCATTGCGGAGCGCGCCGGGCCTTTTTGAGGCCTGGTTTTTTTCTTTCTTTCTTGCGCGGATCGCGGCTAAGAAATCCCGCTCTTTTCAGTTTCTTTGAAAAATCGGCATTAAATTTTACCAATACTCGGGACAAACCATGTCTAATTGCTCCAGCTTGCCCTTTAATGCCGCCTCCTTTTACTTTAACGGTTGCCTCAAACCTGTTAAGCGATTTCATCTTTTCAAGCGGACTGCTAACTATTTGCTGAAGTTCAAAGGTTGGAAAAAACTCATCATAAGGCTTCCCATTAACCGTAATTCGCCCCTTTTTGTCTTCAAACAGCTGACAAGTAAAAAGGCGAACACGAGCGCTTGCCGTTTTTCGGCGCCCTACTGCTTCGTAATAATGTTTGGGTTTGTCTTGAACGGTAGTTTTTTTCCTTATTGTCTCCTTTTTGAGTTTTGTTATTTCCTTCTTTTTTATTGCTGTTTTCTTTTTTATTGCTGTTTTTTTGGGCGCGGTTTTCTTAACCAAAGTTTTCTTTGGTTTTATTTTTGAAATTTTTTCTTTTGTAACTTTCTTTTGAGCGGTCATTATTTTGAAACTTCTCTCCTATACAATTTTAATTTTTTAATCATCTTATCCCGTAATTTATTTTTGGGCAACATTCCATAAACAGCCGCTTTAATCACTCTGCGAGAATCCCTTTTAAGAAGAGCTCCCAACGCTTCTCCTTTAATCCCGCCCGGATAGCCGGAATGCCGATAATAAATTTTCTGTTTCAATTTTCGTCCCGTCACTTTAATTCTATCGGTATTTATTATCACGACATTATCACCCACATCTAAATAAGGGACGAAATTCACCTTTCCTTTTCCTCGCAACAAATTGGCAACTTCAACGGCCAATCGCCCTAATATTTTATTTTCCGCGTCAATAATATGCTTTTTCATAAAGATACTTGTAAATTTGGAAATGCTACAGTTAAAACACTATTTCATCAGCTCAATCACCACCATTTTGGCTCCATCCGTTTTGCGCGGACCTAATTTAATAATTCTCGTATAACCGCCCTGTCTGTTCTGATAACGGGGACCGATTTCCGCAACAATTTTTTTACGGGCCTTTTCAGGCAAGTACTTCGCCAAATACTTTATCGCGGATAAATCGTTCTTTTTGCTTTTAGTAATTAATTTCTCAACAAAAGACCGCGCCGATTTTGCCTTGGCTTCGGTAGTGGTAATCTTTTCCTTCAAAATCAAATTAACGGCTAAAGTTTTTAAAAGAGCCGCGCGCTGTCCTTTTTCACGCCCAAATTTTCTTATCTTATTGCGATGCTTCATGATTTTAAAGTCAACCCAAGTTTACCGATTGCTCTTTTAATCTCAATAATGCCCTTACCGCCCAACCCTTCAAGTTTTTTCAAATCACCCTCGCTTTTTCTAATTAAACCGGCTACTGTTTTAAAACCAGCTGCTTCGAGGGAAGCAATAACACGGGGAGAGATTTTCAAATCTTTAATTTTTTGTTTAGCGGCTTCTGTCGCCATATTGGAAGCAGATTTCTTTTTTGCGGGCTTTATCTTTGTTTTTTTAGCAGCGGCAATTTTTGCTTTAACCGTTTTTTTCTTTTCTTTTTTCTCTAAAAGAGTGAAAACCTTAAATTGTTTAACTAGGATTTGGCCCGCCTTTAAAAACGCTTCTGCCGGAGTAATCGTTCCATCTGTTTCAATATCAAAAATTAGGCGATTGTAATTTGTCTTTTCCCCTACCCGCATATTTTCTATCACATAATTCGCTCTGCGGACGGGACTAAAAATAGTGTCTATGGCAATCTTGCCTATCTCTATTTTTTCTTTTTTACGGCTTTCCAAGGGAGAATATCCTAAGCCGGAATCCACTTTGATTTCCATTTCCAATTCCGCTTTTTTGTTCGTTAGTGTGGCAATATGGGCATCTTTATTAACCACCTCTAAACCAGCCACTGTTTGAATATCGCCCGCCTTTACTTCTTTTTCTCCTTTTACCTTAAGTTGAACATTAACAGGACCTTCTGTCTGCAGCTTAAATCTAATTTGTTTAAGATTTAGTATAATTTGAATAACATCTTCTACTACATGAGGAATAGTGGAAAATTCATGCTGAACGCCGCTGATTTTAACATCGGTTATAGCCGCTCCCGATAAAGAAGATAAAAGAATTCTTCGAAAAGCGTTTCCTAAAGTAATTCCATATCCAGGATAACAGGCCTCTATTTCAAATGTCGCCCTGTTTTCACCCTTCTTGGTAATTTTTGGTTTTTTAGGTAATGTAATCATAATATTATAACTTACAACTTAGAACTTTATGTTCTATATTTTATGTTTTTACCGGCTGTAAAATTCAATAATCTTGCTTATTTCGCCAACCTTGTCCACATCCCCTATGTCGGGCATATTCTTTACCTTCCCCTCAATTTTCTCCTTATTCAATAAAAGCCAGCCAGGAGCGTCATATTTCTTTAAAAGCGTTTTAAGATTTTCAAAAATCTTAGATTTTCTGCTTTTTTCTTTAATCTGAATCACATCTCCAAGCTTAACTCTATAAGAAGGAATATTTACTTTTCTTTTATTAACTAAAATATGCCCATGACTAACTGCTTGTCTGGCCGCTCTTCTTGAGCTGGTCCAACCTAAGCGGAAAACAACATTATCTAAACGGCTTTCAAGCCGGCGAATTAAAAGTTCTTCCTTGTCGCCCTTTCGTTTCTTGGCTATTTCTTTGAAATAATTTTTAAATTGCGTTTCAGAAACGCCATACACATACCGAACTTTTTGTTTTTCCGCCAATTGCTGCCCATATTCCGAACTTCTTCTTCGGAACGCCTTACCATGAACACCCGGGGCGTAAGGACGCCGCGTCATAGCGCACTTTGGACCAAAACACCGCTCTCCTTTCAAAAAAAGTTTTTGGTTGGCCCTTCGGCATTTTTTGCATTTTGCGTCAATAATAATCATAATAATAAAATTAAACCCTTCTTGGTTTGCGTGGGCGGCAGCCATTATGCGGAACAGGAGTCATGTCTTTTATAGAACTGATTTCTAATCCATGGTTGACCAGCGCCCGAATAGCCGCGTCTCGGCCGCTTCCCACACCCTTGACAAAAACAGCCACTTCCCTGACATTCAACTTTTTTACTTTCCCAATCAAGGTTTCTATTACCCGTGAAGCGGCAAAAGGAGTCGCCTTTTTGGGTCCCTTAAAACCAACCGCGCCGGAACTTGACCAAGCGACAATATTGCCCTGAGTATCGGTCAAAGTAACTATCGTATTATTATAGCTTGACTGGATATAAATCAGAGCGCGACCCAAACTGCCGGCTTTTGTTTTCCCGCCTTTTAGCTCAATACTGCCTGTTGCTTTTTTTTCAGCCGCTTCTCTGTCTTCGGCCTCTTTTAGAAGCTCTTCTTGCGATTTTTTAATAACTTTCTTTTTTCCCATACTTTAATATAACTTTCAATTCTCACTTTTCAATTCTCAATCAATTTTCGATGATTAAATTTCCAAACCAATGCTTTTTCGCGTATTTTTTCTCTGTTTGAAAATTGTAAATTGAAAATTTAATGAAAATTAAAAATTGAAAATTTCCATTCCTATGTTTTTGCCGCCGCTTTCTTTTTACCGCTAATAGCAGTACCGCGAACATTCCCCCTAACTGTTCTGGTGTTCGTTTTTGTTCGTTGTCCGCGAACCGGCAGTCCTTTTATGTGACGTTCCCCTTGATAACAGCCAATATCTTTCAATCGTTTAATGTTCATCATTATTTTCTGCCTTAAATCGCCTTCCACCATATATTTTTTTTCAATCGTCTCGCGTAATTTATTAATTTCCTGGCTTGATAATTTATTTGTTCTGGTGTCAAAATTAATTTTCAATTGAGATAAAATTTGTTCACTCAAAGAATTTCCTATGCCGTAAATATAGGTCAAAGCAATTTTTATTCTTTTGTTATCCGGAATATTTATTCCTGCTATGCGAATCATAAAATTATCCCTGTCTTTGTTTGTGTTTTGGGTCTTTACAGATAACGCGAACCCGGCCCTTTCGCCGAACTATTTTACACTGCGCGCAAATTTTTTTAACTGATGATTTGACTTTCATAACTTACAAACAACACAAACACGCAAACACGCTTATTTGCGTATCTGCGCATTCGCGCTAAATCCGTGTATTATTTATCCCGGTAAATAATCCTGCCTTTCGTTTTATCGTAAGGACTCATCTCTATTCTAACTCTGTCGCCAATAAGCACCCTAATGCGGTGCAAGCGCATACGCCCCGAAAGGTGGGCCAATATCTCCCCTTCGCCGTTATTTAATTTAACCTTAAAGGTTGCCCCCGGCAAACTTTCCAAGACCACGCCTTCTTTGGTAATTGTTTCTTTTGATTGCGGCACTTTTGTATGATAAACGATAGCTTTAAATTAGTCAACAATTTTTAGTGAAAAATTTTAATACTCATCCGCGTAATCATCCACGATAATTTTGATTTTTTCCATATGCGAAGGAACTTGTTTTACCCAAAATGGCCAAAAAGAAACCTTCGCGCTTTCAATTTCCGGCTGGTTGCTTAAGTATTTTCTAACCTCCACCTCGGCTTGCCCCGCCAAATTATTTTTTAACGCCTGAATGTCTATTCTCCAAGCCAAATCTTCATCAATATGCAAAGGGAAATTAACTTCTCCTTTACCCCAATTAACTTCTAATTCGCTCCAACTGATTTGCTGGCTGTTTAATAGTGGAATTTTGTCCTCTGAAATCATAGAAGTTAAATTGAAATCAACCATTTCTTTAAGTTTTTTCTCGCTGAAAAGAAGCGCGTAAATTTTGGATTCCACTTCAACGGCAAACTTATCCGCCGGCTCTCCTTCATTGGCGCTTGAAGAAACCTTAATTGTTTCTTCTTTCAAACTCTCTTCTACTATTGTCAAATCTGATGGAATTTGTTCTTCAAAAGCCGCCTTAATTTCTTCTTTTAACTCCTCTTCTAAAATCTCTTTCGCTTTTTCAATGTCTTTGGACAAAACCACTTTTGTTTTCCCCCTTATTCCACCCGTCATCGGTTCCTCCGATTTTCCGTAAAAACCGACATACTTAGAGGTTCCTTTGAATCCGGGTATCGTGAAATCAGCCGGCCCTATATTATAACCAGCTCCCGGCTGGTCGGCAACCACTTTTACTTTGATAGCGCTGGCAATAATCGCGCCGTTTTCTATTTTGGCGCCTGGCACAGTCACGCTCCGCGTTATTCTAAAAACCTTTCCATCGGGCGACTCAAAACGAGTTCTCACCACTAACGGCTGGGGTTTAGAACTAAATTCATTGTAAATAGTAATAAAACCGGAAGCTTTTTTGATAAGATCTTCCTCGCCTGTTGCCGAAAATTCTCTGCTCTTCGTTTTTGTTACTTCTATCTCTCTAAGGGAAATCTTATTCTCGTTTCTATCGGAATGAGAAAGTTTCTTTGAACCGACTAATAATAAATCAAAACTAATTTCTTCTCTTTTAGGAAAAATGGTTATCTCTGCGGCAGGCAAAACAGCATAGCCAACTGCGAACGCCGCCACAAAAGCCAAAGCAATAAAAACAAAGAAAATCTTAGGCCATTTTGGAGAAGAAACCGTCTTTGTGACGGGAAGAACTGCGGGAACTTTTTCCTTTAATGCCGGTTTTTTCTTAACTAATCCTGAAACTATTTTTTGCATAACATTTGGTCCGCTCTTTGGAGTCCTGCGATGAAAAAAATTAACCTTAACATCTTTGGCGGGATTAACTATATCCGCCATTCTTTTCCTTGATTGTTTTTCGGCCGCGGCAGTGGAAATATTTATTGAGGAATTATCCTCCGCGAGTTTTTCTTCATCTGGCAGAAATGGGCCAAACGGCTCGCCTGATTTCTTTCCCGATTCCAATTCATCAGCCAAAAATTCAATCATATCTTTTTTCTTTTTTGGCTGATTTTCGTTTTTTTGAACCGCCAATTCAGCGGAAAAATCATTCTCCCGCATTGCCGCAAAACCTATTTTTTTTGCCATTTCAATATTTAAATCGTTTGCCACAACTAAAATAACATCTTTTTTAAGATTATCGGCTTCCCGCTTAAGTAATTTCAAATTGATTGAACTTTGCCAAACCAGCGCCCCTGCGGGAATGATTAAATTGATTTGTTCATCATCTGCCTGAACAAGCCGATCGATAATTGAAATGATTTCTTCGTCTGGCTCAAGATAAATATTTGTCATAAATTAATTTTTAATTTTTAAACAGTTTTACCGCTTATCTCATTATTCTCGCCACTCGGCGCAAGATAGGAGGCAAAATTTCTTTTTCATCGGTAGATATGTCTAATGTTAAACCGGCTAATGCCAACGGCGTAATATTCTCGGGTCCCTTCAAGGCGTCTGTCGGATCGCTAATATTGCTTACTTGTTCAGGGTTAATAAAATCCACTTGAGGCATTTGGCTGAAAGGAAATTTGCTTATCCATCGGTCACTGACCGCGCTTCTTTTCAAAATATTTTTGATGCCCGGGAGCAAACTTCCTCCGCCGCAAAGCAAAATCGTTGAAGGAAAATATTCGGTTTGCCCAAATTCCTCTAAAATCAGTTCAACGCCGCTAAGCCATATTTCCACATCTCTTTTGAGAATCTGCCTAATTTTTCCGTTAGCGCTTCTGCTTAATTTTTTTTGGGCATATCTTATTTTAACCTCCTCTGCTTCGGTAAAATTAAGGCCCAGCGTTCGCGCTAATCGGGAGGTAAAAGCCCTGCCGGCCAGAGCAAAACTTTTTATCCCCTCTATTTTCCTTTGGCGAGTTAAGGCAATATCCGTCGTTCCTCCTCCTGTATCAATGAAAATCGCGCCGGCTTTGGGATTAAAACCTGATAATTTGGTAAGCGCGTACGGTTCCGCCGCCACTGAAAGCAATTCTAAATTAAGTTTTGGGGCGATGGCCTCAAGCGCGCGCAAATGAATTAAAGGCGCATAAACATTAAAAATACCCAAAAAGATTTCCTTTCCCTGAAAATTCAAAGGATTAGTCACCTGATATCCATCAATGCGAATTTCAGTAATTAAAGCATTAACCAGTCTAATCTCAACTTCCGAACGTCCGGTTTCCCACGCCAATTGCGAGCGAATTTGGCTAAACGCTTTCCATTGCGCTTTTTGAATAATATTTTTAAGTTCGCTTAAATCAATTTCTTTTTCCGGCTTTTCTCTCTGTTCAATAAAATTTGTCGTAGCTCCTTTAATAAATTCCCCCGCCACGCCGATAACCGCTTTGGTTGGCTCCACGCAAGCTATTTGCGCGGCCCGCTTAATAGCTTGCCCGCAAGTGTAAGATACCCCCTCTATGTTAGCGACCGCCCCGGCAAGCATATATCCCGATGGCTGTCTCGCGCGCCCAACTCCCACAACCACTCCTCTCTGTTTTTCCCTATCGCCAAAAAAATCTTCCTCTTTCTTAAAAATCACCGCTTTGACAAATTCGGTCCCAATATCCAAAGCCAGCAAGTAATCTTTCGCTCTTTTTTTTCTTCTGAATAAACTATTTTTGAAAATTTTTTTCACCCGCGCCATTAACCGTATAATACACTATTTTCCGCCTTAAAACAAATCCCGTCTTTTTCTTACACCAACGGCTCTGGCTCTGTTTTGTCCTTCTCGCCTCTTTTTTCCTTCTTGTCTTTTTCGTTTTTCTTTAATTTCAGCGCTTCTTCTTCGTCCAGTTTCTTTTTTGCCTCTTCCAGCGAAAGAGCGTATTTTTTTCGGCTTTGCTCTATAATTTCCTTTTTGCAAGTTTTATGCGTAGCGGGCAAAACTTTTAATGTTTCCGCGGAAAAAGGGTCAAATGTCTCGCCGTCAATAGCCATTTTAATATAAAATTCCCGAATGCCCAAATTAAGCATATCTTCTGCTTGAAAAATCGGTTTCATTTCCATAGCCAGCTTTGCCGCGTCATCTCCGCCTACCCTAAAAACAACTATTGTTCCAATATTTCCCAAAACAGTTGCCATAACTTGCGGCAATAATTGCGCCATATATTGATGGGCAACCGTAATACAAAACCCGTATTTCCTTGATTCGGCAAATAAATTTTCAAAAGTCGTCGTTACTAAATTTTGGAACTCGTCTATGTAAAAATAGAAATCTTCCCTGTTTTTCTCTTCCATTGAGGCCCTTGACATACCCGTCTGATAAAGCTTGGTGATAAACATTGAACCAAAAAACGAACTATTTTCCTCCCCTAACTTGCCTTTGGCTAAATTGATTAAAAGAATTTTTTTGCTATTGATAATATTATCCAAATCAATTTTGTTTTCCTTTTGGCCAAAAATATTGCGCAACATCGGATTGGAAAGAAATTGGCTCAATTTGTTCACCAAAGGAATAATGGCTTCCGTGTCAAATTTCTCCGACCAATCGGCAAATTCCACCGCCCAGAATCTTTTGACCATATCGTCTTCAATGTAGTCCACCACCTTTTGCCTATAGTGCCTGTCTGTCAGCATCATAATCATTCCGCGCATTGTCGCTTCCGGATAATCAAGAAGAGCCAAGACGGTAAATCTGAAAACATGTTCTAATCGTGGCGTCCAGTTGGCGCCAAATTGCTTTTCTAAAACCTCTATCAACCCCTGCGCAACTTGATGTTTTAATTCCGGAACAACATTCAAAAGAGGATTAAAAGAAACCGGAAAATTAATGTCTGACGGGTTAATCATCACAACATCGCCTACTCTTTCTTTGGGAATAAAATCCAAAATATTTTCAATTAAATCGCCGTGCGGGTCTATTAAACATACGCCATGCCCGTAAGCAATATCTTGGCGGATTAAAAGCTCTAAAAATTTGCTTTTCCCAACCCCGCTTTTCCCAACAGTGTAAATATGTCTTCTTCTATCTTCCCGCTTAATGCCAAAGATAAATTTCTTCGCTTCCAAAGCGGCCTCATAATTTGTCCTGCCAAAAAAAGAGCATTCTTTAGTATCCACCTTGCCATAAATCGGCAGTTCCGGAGGAGGCGGCGCGTATTTAATTTTACGAATTTTTTCTCTATTCATAATAACCTTATTTTACCACCTAAAAACTTGGTTTCCAACCCTCCTATCCTATCCTTTTTTAGGGACTCGGTCCCTAAAAAAACTGCTTTATCCCACCTCCTTATTATAACAACTTTCGCAGTAAACAATCTCTTTTCTGTCCGGGGAGTATAAAGTCGGTTCTGGAACGCCTATTTTTTTATAAAATTCAAAATCCTCCGGCTCTATGACGAATTTGGCTTTGCAATTCTGGCAGCATGCCCCGTTAAGTCTACTTTTTACGGGGGTTTTTGTTTTTGAGTTCATCTTTTATTATTTATAATTTTTTTTACCTCGTCTAAAAATTCTCCTGATTTTTTAACTAATTCTTCGGCCATCGATTTTTTATATTCACCATAATAATCCGCTTCTTCTCTTAAGACCTTAGCTTTATGTATGCTTTCAACAAAAATAAAACTTAATTCCTTTTTCTTGACATATAATTCCCTAATGGCTTCAATTAGGCAATAATGGCTCTTTTCACGATATCTTTTTATATACAATAAACCCCTCCCTGCATGAAACATTGAATAATACGCGTGAACTATCGCCCATTTATAATTTCCTCTTTTGTAAATATCTTTGGCGGAATTCAAATCATCCAAAGACAATTTTAATTCCTTAGAAACCAAATTTGGTCCGCGATTAAAACGAACTATTTTTTTGTATTCCAAACACTTTTTGAATTTATTCTGCATAATGGTTTTCCCTTTCCCAAACGACAATTCCGGAATTAATTTCATTATAAAAAGCAGGAGCTGTTTGTTCTAATTTAATATAATCTATCGGCGCGCGGGTAATAAGCTGTATTTTTCTGTCCGCGCTATGTTTTTTAACTAATTTATTAACTTCTTGAATATTATGCGCAACTACAAAAATATCTATATCACTATTTTTTAAATCTTCTCCGCGGCTGGCGCTGCCAAATAAAATTATTTTTTGGCTAACAGGAATTAATTTTTTCAATAAAGGCAAAAGATTGATTAAATTATTCAAAACCTTAAATTGGCTTAAAACGCAAAGAATAGGAAAAGCCGAACTAACTCTATAAAGATAGGTTTTTCCTTTTTGGTCTCGTTCCAGCAGGTTTAATTTAAATAATTTATCCAAAATTAAATAAACAGCCGCTTTTGATAATTGGCTCGCTTTTTTGATTTCTTGAATTGTTTTCCATTCATCGACAAAAGACAAATACTCAAGAATTTTTTGCTCGCCTGATGAAATAAAAACCCGTTTTATTCTGTCGTCTATTTTATTAGACATATGTCTATTTTATTAGACATTCCCGAATCTGTCAAGCGGCAATATTTAATCATAACTACCCAATTTCCTTTAAATGACAATCCCCGCCCGTCTGAGGTGGATTTCACTTGCTTTATCCCACCTCCTTATTATAACAACTTTCGCAGTAAACAATCTCTTTTCTGTCCGGGGAATATGTTGTTTGGATTTCTTTGCCGCACTTCATGCATTTCCTCTTCCATAGTTTGAGAGGGTTCCTTTGTTTGATTCTTTCTCTGTGTCTGCAATCAGGACATAATCTGGGCAGAGGAAGATTCATCTTTTTGTAGAACTTCAACTCTTGGGGAATAATGCGGAAGACGCCAGAACCGGCGCAATGCTTGCTGTCGCACTCTATTATTTCTTTTAAGACGGTATCATCTACATCCCTTATGTTGTCCGGGAGGTCTTTTGCTTTGATTGTTGGTTTGTACTCGTTCTTTGGTTTGTCATACCAATTATATCCCCGTTCTAATGCTTGTTCTTTGGTTAATGGAAAGTATTCATTGGCTATTGTTTCGTTATAGGCGAAGGGAGACAGTTCTATGGGGAAGAACTCTCCATATTTGTATACTCTACCCTTCTTATCTGTATATGGCATATCATTCATATGCTTTTTTATTTTAGGAACTAATTTATTGTATTCTTCCTTTGTATATTGTTTGTTGAGGATGCAGTACTTCTTATGTCTGAGGCCGACGCAGGCGAAGAGGTTGGAGGAGTCAAGCGCTAATACAGTATACTCTAAATCAAAAAGACCAAAGTCAAGATTCTTTAAATCTTTAGGTGGCATTAACCAACAAAACTTTAACTTATATCCTCCACCTATAGAAAGTTCGTAACATAATTCACCGCCAGCGATTGTTATATCATAACAATCTTTACTCGGCGCAAAAAGAATCATTTGGCAATGCGAGCAATCTTCTAGATCTCGACTTAAAAAACAATTTTTAGCATTCTTACAATTATTAAGATAGTTGCCCAAAACATCAACATTTTTGTTGCCATACATAAATTTATTTGGGAAACCTAACCAAAATTTCTTAGCTTTTTCTTTTAATTCTGAAATATTTTTACAGCTGCCTAAACCAAGTTCTTTTATTTTTTTTAAATACTCTTCTTTGGTATGCGACTTATTAAAAATATGATATTTTTTGTGGCGTAGATTGACACAGCCAAAACAATTATGACAGTCTACTAGATTTTTAGAAAACCAGATATTTGAACTTTCCTTGCATTCATTTGAAAAAAATACCTGATAACATTTATCACAATCAAACAGTTCGTAACATAATTCACTATTATTTGTTTTGATTAAATCATAACTGTCTCGACATTTAATAACGTCAATGCCATAGGCGCAATTTTCTGACATGCCAGTATTAAAAACCCAATAACAGTTTTTAAGATAAGAAACATTTCCACAATAAGGACTATTTACTATTTTTATGTTTGCCATATGAGGCAAACCTACTTCATGCATCAATTCTTTTATTTGGACAAAAAAAGGACGAGAAAAATTGTATTCTCGGCCATATTTCATAGCATCCATTTTATCAGACCACCAATAATCAGAATGATAAACCTTAAACGGAGAATTTGGAGGTATGCTGGAAAAAACTTCTTTGTCAAAATTTTCAATCTTTCTTTTGTATAGCATTCTTCCATCACGGAAAGACCATCTTCTCACCATTCTACACTCCTGACAAAAAGTAGGTGCGGGAACGCCTATTTTTTTATAAAATTCAAAATCCTCCGGCTCTATGACAAATTTGGCTTTGCAATTCTGGCAGGTTTTATCCGCCTGTCGGCGAGACAGGGTTTTTGATTTGATCATTAATTTTGTTTAGTTAAAAATTCTCTAATATTGAATTGTTTAATCCCCTTATACTCGCTTTTATCTATCATTTCATCCATAGAAACCACTATTTTAGGACAATTATCAGGAATCGCTAATAAATTGCCGAATTCTCTTTCGCGATTTTCTTCGGTAATTCTATAAGCGACCTGGATATATAACCGTTTATCATTTTTTTCGCAGACAAAATCTACCTCTTTGTTGCCGAGTTTGCCAATTGTCACCTTATAGCCCGCAATTTGCATATGTAGAAAAACCAAATTTTCCAATATCTTATTAATATCGGGCTGTTTATACCCAATTATTGAATGTCTTAATCCAAGGTCTTCAAAATAATATTTGTCATTGATTTCAAAGATTTTTTTACCCTGAATATCCGACCGAGGGACTT
>JAYEKG010000007.1:4626-5802 GCA_034660935.1 Patescibacteria group bacterium | reverse complement strand
TTTCACTTTGAACTTAAGCGAAGATCTGTCCCGCCGCGATTTTACCGTTAACGCGCTTACCTTGGACAAAAAGGGAAATATTATTGACTTGTTTGACGGCAAAAAAGCTCTTGAAAAACGGCTTATTAAAGCCGTTGGAAAAGCAGACGCCCGTTTTGGCGAAGACGCCTTGAGGATGTTAAGGGCTGTTCGTTTGACAGCTGAATTAAACTCGCCTGTTGTCTCGCCTAATAAGAAATGGCGAATTGACAGCAAAACACTGGAAGCAATTAAAAAAAACGCCGGGTGGATACAAGCGATTGCCAAGGAAAGAATTCGCGACGAACTAATCAAGATGATTATGTCGGACGAACCCGAAGAAGCGATAGAAATGTTGAAAGAAACGGGTTTGCTAAAATATATTATTCCTGAATTGGAAAAGGGGATTGGCGTTTCCCAAAATAGGCACCATATTTATACGATTTACCAGCATTTGGTTTTATCTTTAAAGTTCGCGGCTAAAAGAAAGTATAATCTGGAAGTCCGCCTTGCAGCTCTTTTTCACGACATAGCCAAACCGCAGACAAAAAGGGGAGAAGGAGAAGATTCCACTTTTTATAACCATGATATTGTGGGCGCCCGGTTTACCGCCAATATTCTCCAACGACTAAAATTCCCCAAAAAAACAATTGAAAAAGTCGCCCATTTGGTTCGCAATCATATGTTTGTTTATGGCGTGGACGAGGTTAGCGAAGCAGGGGTCAGGCGGCTCCTTCAGCGGGTCGGGCGCGAGAATATGAAGGACTTGCTCAAATTAAGAATAGCTGATAGATTAGGAAGCGGATGTCCAAAAGCGGTTCCGTATAAATTGAGGCATCTGGAATATTTAATTGAAAAGGTTTCTAATGACCCTATTTCCGTTAAAATGCTGAAAATTAACGGAAACGATTTAATGAAAATTTTAGAAATTAAGCCGGGCCCGCGCCTTGGCTTAATTCTTGACGCCCTTTTAGCGGAAGCGCTTGAAAACCCCGAAATCAACACAAAAAAGAAGTTATCCGAAAAAGCAAAAGCGTTAAACAAGCTAACAGACCAAGAATTAAAGAAAAAAGATAAAATAGTCAAAGAAAAAAAAGAAGAAGTTGACTTGGAGATGAAAACCAAACACTGGGTTAAATAAGCCAAAAATCCAAGGGC
>JAYEKG010000007.1:1762-4526 GCA_034660935.1 Patescibacteria group bacterium | reverse complement strand
TGGCTGAAAAAAGATACTCCTCTGAAACTGCTTGGCAAATTGATGTTATTGCGGTAGAGTTAAACGAACAAACAAGAAAAGCAAATCTCAAACATATTAAAAACGCTGTTTGGCGATAATTTCGGGGGCAGCCCCTATTTTTTGGGGACTACTCCCGAATGTTGAATATTTGAATATTTCGGGGCCGTGCCCCGTTAGAGTTTTACGGGGCCGTGCCCCGTTAGAGTTTTACGGGGCGTGGCATAGTGGCAGGGCGCCCCGCAGTATTGCGGGGAGATCGCTGGTTTATATCTTAAATATCGGAGCGTGGCCTAGTGGTAGGGCGCGGCGTTCGGGTCGCCGAGATCGCTGGTTCGAATCCAGTCGCTCCGACAAATCCAAGGACACCCCAAGAGGTGTCCTTTAGTTTTCTTTAGTTTTTTAGTTTTAAATTCGGCCTCTTAATTTTTCGGTGTCCAATATTCTTTTTATGGCGATAAGATAAGCAGCCGTTCTTAAATCTATTTTGTTCCCGTGCTTCTTATTTATTGTAACTACTTTGCTCCATGAAGTAATCATTTTTTGCCGAAATAATTTCTCAAGATATTTCCGATCCAAAATATTCCCCGTCTTGTTTTGAGACCATTCAAAATAGCTGGCAACTACGCCGCCCGCATTAGCCAAAATATCAGGCGCGATTACCACACCCTTATTGAACAATATTTTATCCGCCTCGTAACCAATCGGGCCATTGGCAATTTCTATAACATATTTTGCCTTTATTTTATCGGCATTATCTTTAGTAATTTGATTTTCCAAAGCGGCCAAAATCAAAATATCAACTGGAAGTTTCAATAATTCACCATTGATAATCCGCTCGCCTTTTTTATGCTCCGAAACCAATCCTTTTTCGCTTTTCGCTTTTATGACATTCTTAATGTTTAAGCCGTTTTTATTGTAAATTCCTCCTTTGCTGTCGCTAACAGCCGCGATTTTGAAGTTGTTTTCCCAAAGCATCCGAGCAAGATTTAGTCCAGCATTGCCAAAACCCTGAACGGCTATTTTTAAATTTCTTTTTTTTAAGTTAAATTCCCTTGCCATTTCTTCGGTAATAATAAAACCTCCTTTAGCCGTAGCATCACTCCTTAAGACGCAACCTTGCAGTTCCAACGGCTTGCCTGTAATCATTCCCGGTTCATGATGACCCGTCTTTTTTTCATATTCATCCAGCATCCAAGCCATAGTTTGGGAATTAGTATAAACATCAGGCGCGGGAATATCTTTATCCTGCCCCAAAACTTTATAAAAAGCGCTTACATATTTCCTGCTGACGGTCTCTAATGTTTTTGGAGACGCGTTTTTGGGGTCAAACTTAACTCCGCCCTTGGCTCCGCCGTACGGAATTCCGGCTAATGAATTTTTGAGCATCATCCAAAAAGACAAAGACACTATTTCATCTTCGCTAACTTCAGGATGAAATCTAATTCCCCCCTTGCCAGGACCTAAAGAATCATTAAAAAGAATTCGCCACGCAGGCAGATTTTTGCCGCCGATTCTAATCTTGGAACGGCTAATTCTTTTTGGAGTAGAAAGTATTTGAATTTCTTTGTCGGTCAAATGTTCAATTTCCCGAATTTCGTCTAATTTGCTGATAATGCCAGAAAAAATTTTGTTTTTCATAAGTTATTTGTAAGAAATCATAGCGTTGTTTACAGTTTATCCCTTACAAGGGCAGCCCTTCGGCTTCAAGGGCTGCCCTTGTTTTTTCTTCGGCTTCAAGGGCTGCCCTTGTATTTTTAAATCGTAAATCTATTCTTCCCCTATTTTATTCCTGCCTTCCCCTTGTCATTCCTGCCCCGCATCAAATACGGGATAAACTCCAACAGGAATCCAGAAAACTCTGGATGTCCACTGGATTCCCGCTTTCGCTCGCCTCGCTGAAGTTTTGGCGAAGCGGGCGGGAATGACAGAGTCGGCTTCAAGGGCTGCCCTTGTAAGGGACGAGAGGAACGGGAATGATAAAATAGTAAGAAAGAACGCTAAAATAAACCTAACTTAAACTGTAAACAACGCGGCTAATTCTTACAATTAACATTAATTATCTTTAACAGTAGCATACATCTCTAACGGGTACTTTGTCAAAACAAGCTATTGCAAAGAAAAAACCCTCCTTTTTTGGGAGGATTTTTTGTTATTTAGATAACACAATGTGTCCACTTGTCACCTAATCTACTAGAGAACAAAGAAGTGCTTATTGGAGGTTGAGGGCTGGAGGTTGGAGTAGGAGTATATTTTTCAATATATTCCATCACTTCCATTACATTAGGAGCACTGTCTCTCTGAAAAAACCACTTTAAATAGTTACCTAAAGCGTTTTGTAAAATTTTCTTTTCATTTATGTTTATCTTGTAATCCGCTCTCTCAATTTTTTCAACCAAATGCAAAACATCAGAAGCCCTATCCACCCGGAGAGGCTTCCCTAAATAATACCTTAAAGCATTTGCCATGATTTTATTTCTCTTACTAATTTCCATTTCGCGCCCTCCTTTTTTATAAATGTTAAAGAAAATAGCTAAGAAATCTTTGTTTGATTTATTTAGAATTATACTGCGATATAATAATAAGTCAATGTTTAGGGACAGTCCCTAAATTTTATATCAAGAAAAATTTGACAGGATATTTGTCTTTATGATAGTATGGCTATAGATAGAAATTGGAGGAAGAAGCAGTATCCGTTTTGAAAAACGGATTTTTTTATAAAAATTATGGACAAACAACCATTTAC
>JAYEKG010000007.1:0-1662 GCA_034660935.1 Patescibacteria group bacterium | reverse complement strand
CAAGAAAAATTTGACAGGATATTTGTCTTTATGATAGTATGGCTATAGATAGAAATTGGAGGAAGAAGCAGTATCCGTTTTGAAAAACGGATTTTTTTATAAAAATTATGGACAAACAACCATTTACTTCAGCTATTAGCCAAATTTGCGAAGAAAAAGGCATTTCCAAAGAGAAGGTTATGGAAACCGTTGAGATGGCTTTAGCGGCCGCCTATAAAAAGGAGTACGGGCGCAAGAACCAAAATATCAGGGTTGATTTTGATTTGGAAAAAAATAAAATGAAAGTTTTTCAAATCAAACTTGTCGTTGACGAATCAATGCTAAAAACAGAGGAAAGCGAGGAAGAAGAAACCGAACAAAAGGAGACCGGTGAAGAAGAAATTGAAAAAAAAATAAGATTTAACCCCGAAAGACATATTTTAATTGAAGAAATTAAAGGCCTTTCTCTTGATGAAAAACCAATTTTTAAAGGCAAGAAACTAACCGAAGCTAAAAAAGAAAAAATCAAGGCAAATGACGAAATTGAATTTCCTTTGAAGGTTATGGGTGATTTTGGCAGAATAGCCGCACAGACAGCCAAACAAGTTATTATCCAGCGCATTAGAGAAGCAGAAAGAGAAGCGGTTTATGAAGAATACAAAGATAAGGAAGGAGAAATAGCGAGCGGCATCGTTCAAAGAATAGAAAACAATAATGTCTTTTTAGATATCGGCAAGGCGACAGGCGTCTTGTTTCCGGAAGAGCAAATCCCTCGCGAATATTATAAAATAGGCCAACGGTTGAGAGTATATATTGTTGAAGCGCATAAGGACTCGCGCGGTCCGACGGTTGCTCTTTCAAGGGCCCATCCTGAAATGGTCAGCAAGCTTTTCGCGTTGGAAGTTCCCGAGATTGCCTCCGGAACGGTGACAATCAAGTCAATCGCGAGAGAAGCCGGCTCTCGTTCCAAAATCGCCGTTGCCTCCACGGAAGAAAGAGTTGACCCGATTGGTTCAATGATTGGACAAAAAGGCACGCGCGTTCAAGCGGTTATTAACGAATTATCCGGGGAAAAAATTGACATCATTGAATGGTCAAAAGATCCTGTTAAATTTATTAGCAACGCTCTTTCTCCCGCTAAGGTTGTTGATATAAAAATAGATAAAGAAAATGGCCAAGCGCGGGTAATTGTCCCCGAAGACCAGCTTTCCTTAGCCATCGGAATTAAGGGACAAAATGTCCGCTTAGCTGCTAAGCTAACCGGCTGGAAAATTGATATTATTGCTTTGGAGAAAGAAAAAGAACAGAAGAAAGAGGGGAAAGAGAAAAAGCCCACCAAAGGCGGATCTCCGCCAAAGAACGGACAAGCTGCCTCTGGCGAAAAAAAACCGGCCAAAAAAAAGAAGAAAATTGTTGATAAAAAGGGATTAAAAAAGGAAAAAGCCGAAAAGAATCAAGGAACAAAAAAAATTAAAAAGAAAGAAAAGAAAAAAATAAAGAAAAAGAAATTAAAGGAAAAAACATCTAAAAAGAAAGAGTGTTCCGAAACAAAAAAAACAAAAAAGAAAAAATAAAAGTTGTGACAAACACGATAAAAACAAGACAAGGGCTGCCCTTTCTTAAGAGCAGCCCTTTAGAATTTTCTTAGCAATTCAGCGTTTATTTAATTGACAGTCCCGCCTT
>JAYEKG010000006.1:10301-27624 GCA_034660935.1 Patescibacteria group bacterium | reverse complement strand
TTACGACTTAACCCTGGTCACCGATCTCGCCTTAGGCCCTCCTGACGGAGAGACTTTGGGCGCTACCGACTTCCCTGGTTTGACGGGCAGTGAGTACAAGACTTGGGAACGTATTCACCGCGACGTAGCTGATTCGCGATTACTAGCGATTCCGGCTTCATGGGGGCGAGTTGCAGCCCCCAATCCGAACTGGGACCGAGTTTGATAGGATTAGCTCCACCTTGCGGTTTGGCAACCTATTGTCTCGGCCATTGTATCATGTGTGTTGCCCAGGGCATCAAAGGGCCACGCTGATTTGACGTCATCCTCGCCTTCCTCCTCCTATTCGGAGGCAGTCCCCTGTGACACTTGTAACACAGGATGAGGGTTGCGTCCGTTACCCTAATTAAAGGAACGCTTCACAGTACGAACTGACGGCAACCGTGCAACACCTGACTCTGATGTCTTATTAAGAGGTCCCGCGTTTCTGCGGGATTTCATCAGAATTTCAAACCCTGGTAAGGTTCCTCGCGTATCATCGAATTAAACCACATGATCCACCGCTTGTGCAAGTCCCCGTCTATTCCTTTGAGTTTTAGCCTTGCGGCCGTACTTCCCAGGCGGCCAACTTAACGCGTTAGCTTCGCCACTCGAAGGGTCGATACTCCGAACGGCTAGTTGGCATCGTTTACGGCGTGGAATACGAGGGTATCTAATCCTCTTCTCTCCCCACGCTTTCGTAGATCAGCGTCAGTTAAGCGCCAGCTGATTGCCTTCGCCTTTGGTGTTCCCTACCATATCAACGGATTTCACCCCTACTTGGTAAGTTCCATCAGCCTCTCACTTACTCTAGTCTCAACGTTTAGCTGGCAGCTCCGAAGTTGAGCTCCGGAATTTAACCAGCCACTATTAAAACCGCCTACCCACGCTTTACGCCCAGTGATTCCGGATAACGCTCGGGGCCTTCGTATTACCGAGGCTTCTGGCACGAAGTTAGCCACCCCTTATTCCTAAAGTACGCTCAATCTGATAAATCAGACTTGTTCCTTTAGAAAAGAGCTTTACACCCCGAAGGGCTTCTTCACTCACGCGGCGTCGCTCCATCAGGCTTTCGCCCATTGTGGAAGATTCTCGACTGCAGCCACCCGTAGGTGTATGGACCGTATCTCAGTTCCATTGTTGGGGGTCAGGCTCTCACCTCCCCTACCCGTCATTGCCTTGGTGAGCCATTACCTCACCAACAAGCTGATAGGACGCAGGCTTTTCCTGAAGCGAAATTGCCGAAGCAACACTTTACTCTTACGAGAACTATCCGGTATTAGTTCGGATTTCTCCGAGTTATTCCGGTCTTCAGGGTAAATTCCCACGCGTTACTAACCCGTTCGCCACTCCTCGCAATAAATTGCGAGGCGTTCGACTTGCATGCCTTATCCACGCCGCCAGCGTTCATCCTGAGCCAGGATCAAACTCTCAAATAAAAACCAAATCTAAAAAAGATTTGATTATAGACTTGAGTTTGCCTAAACTTTGCCAAAGGCAAATTTTAGACAAAACAATCTTAACCATTGCCAAGCCAAGCGCTTGGATAATTAAGAAGGGACAACTGCGTAAAATTGCAATTGTTAATTTTGACACAAAATAAACATATTCTTTTTTAAAAGAACATCACTATCCTATATCATCCCCGCTTCACTGTCAACCCTAATGTCTCTCTCGCCATTCTTTAATTTTTTTGTGATTGCCGGATAAGAGAACTTTTGGAACCCTTCTTTCTTTACCATTGATAATAATTTTCTCCGGGCGCGTGTAATGCGGATACTCTTTTCGAGTTTTTAATTTCGAATTTCTAATTTCAAATTTTTCTTCGCTTTTTTCAGAAAAACTTTCTTCTTTTAACGACTCATCGCTGATAACTCTCGGAACAAGCCGCGCGACCGCGTCAACAACAACCATCGCCGGCAATTCGCCTCCTGTTAAAACATAATCGCCGATGGAAATTTCTTCATCGGCAATATGCTTCGCAACCCGCTCATCAACCCCTTCATAACGCCCTGAAATAAGGATAAGATTATCCAGTTTCGAAAACTTTTTGGCCATCTTCTGGTCAAATTTATTCCCCTTTGCGGAAAGCAAAACAACTTTTGTTTTTGATTTTTTGCCAAGCTTTTTTTTCAAATCCGCGACTGCTTTAAGAATCGGCTCAACCATAAAAACCATGCCGGCGCCCCCGCCATACGGCCTATCATCAACGGTCTTATGCCTATCTGCCGCATAATCCCTTAAATTATGGATATTAATCTGAATTATTTTTTTCGCGCGGGCGCGCTTAATAATACTTTCATTGAAGTATGATTCAAAAATATCCGGGAAAATTGTGATAATATCAAATTTCATAGTTAATCATCTATCATAAGAGAATTCAAGGCCTTAAAACAAAAACCGCATTATTATTAAAACAACGCGGTTTTCGTTTTTCTGTAAAATCAAGTTTTACAGGTTCAATTCGTCGACGACTTCGTCAACATTTTTTTTAGGTTCTTCAAGAGAAGAAGCTGGAGTTTCTTCTGTTCGCTCCACTCTGCCTCCTTCCGGCTCTTCAATCTTAAGATTGATTCGCGCGTTATTTTTAAGGCCAATTACCCTAAGAAGACTTCTAATCGCTTTGGCGATAGCTCCTTGCCGTCCGATAACCTGGCCCATATCTTCTCGATGAACTTTAAGGTTTAATAGAACCCCCATCTCATCAACGGTCCGAGTCACTTCAACATCATCAGGATGATTGACAATTGATTTAACAACGAACTCTAAGAAATCCTTATCAGTCTGCGTGTTAGTCATAGTTGTTTCTTTGTTTTTTTCAATAATATGCAGTAGCCCGACCTTTCTTTATAATTTGCTACTTTGCCATAATTTTACTCTTTTTCTTTTGGTTTGTCAACCTTATGCTCTTCTTTGTCTTCCTTTTTCTCTTCAACCGGCTCTTCTTCCGATTGAGCGTCCGCAGAGGGCTTTTCGCTTTCTTGCGCAGGTTTCCCTTTCTTGGGCTTGATTTTCTTCGCAATTTTAGGCCCCTTAACAATGCCTTGGCCAACTAACAAATTATGAACTGTATCAGATGCTTTAGCTCCCTGCGAAAGCCAGTACTCTATTCTTTCCTTTTTTAAAGTAATTTCTTTTCCACCGGCAACGGCTCCTTCTTTCTTAACTAATAGGCGCGGATTGTAACTTCCAAGCACTTCTAAAAACTTGCCGCTTTTTGCCGCGGATTGTTTTTCCGTCAGAACGATTCTGAAACTGGAAGCATTCTTTTTTCCTGTCCTGGTTAAACGAATAACTAACATAATTTTTTGATATTATTTTAATTTTGAATTTATGATTTTAATCCCATCCTTTCTTTTTAAGCGCGGCTTCTGCCGCTTTTTCTTGCGCTTCCTGTTTGGAAACGCCCTCCCCTTCAGCCACTAATTCTTTATCCAAATAAACGCCGATTACAAAATTTTTGGCGTGGTCTGGTCCCCACTCCTTAACGACTTCATAGCTGGGCGTAATGCCTGTTGCGTCCTGCGCTTTTTCTTGAAAACGGCTCTTTGGATCCCGATAAAGCTTCTGTTTGATTATTTTTGGCAATTCTCTTAAAATTTCTTTTTCAATAAATTCTGCTGCTTTTTGATATCCCTGGTCTAAAAATATGGCTCCGATTAACGCCTCTATGGCGTTAGCTAAAATGCATTGGCGCGCTCTTCCTATATCTTTGGCCTCACCCCGGCTTAAAAGCAAATAATTGTTAATCCCTAATCTACTGGCAACTTTGGAAAGCATTTTAGTATTCACCAGAGCAGACCGCCAACTGGTTAATTCGCCCTCCGGATTTGGATAATCTTGATAGATGCGTTCCGTCACGGTCATCTCTAAAACCGCGTCTCCCAGAAATTCAAGCCGTTCGTTGTCCCCTAAACGAAATCCGGGATTTTCATTCAGGTAAGAACTATGAACTAGCGCATGTTGAAGTAAGTCCTTGTCGTTAAACTTTATGCCAATAGTTTTTTCAAGAGAGGAAAGATTCATCACAATTAATTATCAACTCTCAATAACCAATGGTTAATCAATGATTAATTCTCAAATTAAGAGTAAATTAATTGAAAATTAAATGATTGATAATTCATTGATAATTGAAAATTGATAATTGTCTTTTTGCGGAAAATGTCCCAAAAGGACAAAAAATTTTATTCATCTTTTCCCGGTTCGCCGATTTCACGGTAAACCGTTCCTAAAACACCATTAATGAATTTACCTGATGACTCGCCGCCAAAGTTTTTAGCTAATTCAATCGCTTCGTTAATTGCGACTTTTGGCGGAACTTCATCGCGCTTGCCAAAAAGAAGTTCGTAAAGGCCAATCCTTAAAACATTCCTGTCAATAATAGTAATTTGGTCAATAGGCCATTCCGGAGCTGATTTTTCAATAATCTTATCAAGTTTGGGCCGATTTTCCATCACTCCGTTAATAATCTGCCATATAAAACCGCAATCATCAAGTCCTGGCCCGAACTCTCTAATATTTCTTTCAACAATTTCTTTTAATTCGCCCTGTTTTTTACCTTTGAAATCCCATTCATAAAGGGACTGCATAACGATACTTCTTGATAAGTGCCTATTCGCCATAATTTTATAAACATCTCGTTTTTACTTCTTGGACATATCTTCCATTGTTAAGCCTTTTTTATCCGGCTGTCCTTTTTCTTGTTTGGCTAATTCTTTTTCTTTCGCCTTTTTTTCTTTTTTTGTAAGTTTTCTCATAACATCAATTACTTCCCTGCCCGCGTAAGTCCCGCAATTTTGGCAAACATGATGAGGCATAATAGCAAAACCGCATTTGGCGCAAACGGAAAAACCACGCTCCTTTAGGGCGTGGTGCGAGCGGCGCCTATTTCTCCTTGATTTTGTATGTCTTTGCTTTGGAACAGCCATGAATGTAAATTTTCAATTTCTATTTTTTAATTTTCAATCAATCTTCAATAATTCAATTTATAAATTATCAGAAATGAATTACTGATTACTTTTTTTGTACTTTTCAATCGCCTTTCGCAGAGCTCCGATAGCCATGTCCGCGCAATGCGCTTTTGCAACCGGCAATCCCCCGAGTTCTTTAGCCAAATCATTATATGAAATTTTTTCAGCTTGGGCAAGCATTTTCCCTTTAGCCATCTCCGTAATTATTGAAGAGGTGGCAATAGCGGCTATACAGCCCGTTGTCTCAAAAGAAAGAGCTTTAATCTTATTCCCGTTAATTTTGAGGTAAATCTTCGTTGTATCGCCGCAGACGGCGTTTCCTTTTTCGGCTTGAACATCGAAATTTTTCATCGCACCCATATTTTTGGGATACTTAAAATACTGAATAACTTTTTTACTATATATAAGCATAAATTTTTATCCCTTCGGAACATCCCCCGCAGGGAGACAATTTTCAAATAATTTTCAAACTTTTGAAAATTCTTGTTTAGACTATAGCAAAAACGCCCGCGCTTGTCAAAAATTAAATTGCCCTTACCCAGCGGCAACCTCTGATAATAGCTAAAAAAGTTCGCGAGAAAATGGCCAGCGTCAAAAGAATAAAGCGGTGAAGAAATAACTAAAAATTTCTGGACGAACCTTAAAAATACAAGAATACAAGGGCAGCCCTTGTTTTAAAGGGCTGCCCTTGTATTTCTGAAAGTTTCTGAAAGGGCTGCCCTTGTATTTTTAACTTGGCTGCCCTTGTTCTAAAGGGCTGCCCTTGAATTTTTAAAGGGCTGCCCTTGTATTTTTACTTGTATTTTTATAAAAAGGTTTGACCTTGAAAGTTTAACCAAAAAGGGCTGGCTTATTACACTCTTATATCCTTACTCAATCCCCAACAGCTCCACCTCAAAAACCAAATTAGCGTTGGGAGGAATTGAATTACCGGCTCCTCTTTCTCCATAACCAAATTCCGAAGGAATATACAATCTCCTTGCTTCTCCAATCTTCATTCCAATCACGCCCAAATCCCAGCCGCGGATAACCTGCCCAGCGCCCAAAGTAAACGCAAACGGCTGGCCCCTATCCAAACTGGAATCAAACTTAGTTCCGTCTTCTAAAACACCAATATAGTGAACTGAAACCTTATCACCGTTTTTTGCCTCCACGCCCGTTCCTTCTTTTAAAATTTCCGCTTTTAATTCGTCTCCTACTTCAAAATTTGGCTGTTTTTCTAAATTCGCCGCCGGCGCGTTCTGCGCGCTGGAATTATCGTCAGATTCTACCCGAGCGCCGTCTAAATTAATTCCCTCAATCGCGTCCTCTTTGGGAATTTTTGAGAGAAGATAAAATCCCCCAACCGCAACCGATAAAATAACAACCGATAAAATAATATTTTTCATAATTTATACTTTTTTTAATTGTTAATATTTTCTTTTTTTAATTTTTTTAATTTTATTTTCCAAAGCTTTATCTACATCAATATCTAACGATTCAGCTAAAAGCAAGGTTGTTATTATCACATCGGCAAATTCTTCTTCAAGATTTTCTCTCTTGTATCTCTTTAACTTTTCATCCCGCTGTTTACCATTAGAAGCCATTATTTCATTACAAAACTCTCCCAACTCTTCCATTAGCTTAATCGTTCTGAATAAAACTCTTTCTCTTTGAGATACATCCTTGCCTTTATATTTTTTAAGTCTTTTACTCTCAAAATCAATAAATTGTAATAATTCTTTAAATTCCATAATGTTTATAAAAAAGTATTCCGATATTCTTAAAAACAAATTACCTCTTCTTAAAAACCTTCTGCAATTCAACTTTTGCTTGTTCAAGAATTATCTTGCGCTTTGCGCTTAAATTCTTTCCTGCGCGGTTAATATAGAAATTAAGCATCGACATTGATGATTGATACGGACTTCCCTTTATTCTTCTACTTTTTTCCGCGGACTTTTTCAGCGACAAAGCGATTTTTCTCGGATCATCCCAGGTAAAAACTCCTTCTTCTAAATCAAGCGCGTTGCTGTGTTTTGTAATATTATCTGACCAATGATGCTCTGATTTTTTGGGCATAAACTTAGAATTTGTTATTGGCTGGGATTATTAGACAAACTCCGAACTTTTTTTCAAAAGAATCCTGATTCAGATTTTTAATTTGAGCCGCCGATTTCCGTTTGCAACGAAATCCAAAACAGAAAAAATTTCCTATTTTATTTATATTGCGCGCCAATTTTTAATTCATTTAAAAGGAAAGAAAATTTTTCTGTTTTGGATTTCTACTTCGCAGAATTGTCGGCGGTTTATGTCCCGCTTCGCAGGACTGGCAGGTGGGCAAAAATTCCTTTCTTCCAGATATTTTTTTCTTCTGACTGGCTAGTGTTAAAGTTTTTTTAATGAATCAACAAAATCAGGCTCTTGAATGTACGTTTGAACGATTACTGAAACATAACTAAATGCTTCTTCTACAAGATTAAATATGCTAAAATCCTTATCTTTTGTTTTTTCTTTTTTGACCATACTTTTTATTGTCAAAAAATCTCCGTGGGCAATCGCTGACCTAACATCATAAAATAATTTAAGCCTTTCGCTTGTTTTGCTCAAATCAACACTCATCATTTTATTATTTTTCGCAAATTACATAATGCAAATACTCAACCGTTTTATTTGCTTTATAATTTCTATTTTCCGATTTGTCCGCCTTGAATCGATTATATCCTTTCGTAAAATAACCATATTTACCCCGCAAACTCATTATCTCCTTAATGTCTCCCAAAGTCATCAATCCCTCATTGTTATAGCTCAAAAAGATATATTTTGTTTTTGCTTTCAAAATCAAATCTTTAAATGTTTCTTTCACTTGAGTCCGCGAACAGTAAAGCGATTTTTGATTTTGATAATCTCGCAATCCAGTTTTTCCGTGTATTTTGGGATTATCATATTGGGAAATAGTTTCAAGAAGATGATAATTTGTCGCGTATTGTCTGTGATTATATGGCGGATCCAAATACAAAATATCACCATTAACCTTTTCCAATACTTCGTTTATATCCTCGTTAAAAACTTTGTGGTTTTGATTGTTTATTATTAGTTCAGCAGGTTTTAGCACTAAACCATTTTGAGCGGTCTTTTTTAATTTTTTTAGAAAAGCGCCATAAACAGAAGCCGTGTTTGCGTATTTATCAATTGATTCAATTAAACTGGTAATCAAAAAATAATACTCATCATTAGAAATTAATTCTTCTTTTTTCCAATTTTCAATTTTTTGACGAATAGCATCGCAACGCATTCCGTTTTCATTGGAAAAATATTGTCGTTGTTCGCTTTTGTTTTTTATTCCACCAAGACAATAATTTTTATGAATAAATCCCTTTTTGCCTTTCAAGCTTGATAAATAATCGCAAACAAAATTTTTCCGGTTTGCTGTTTTTATTTTTTTCAATTCGGAAATTTCTTTTGATAATTTAGAAAAAGTTAGTTCTTTATGATTGCCGATATAATGCCTATTCAAAATATAACTATAATATTGAATATCATTTGCAATTATTTTATAGCCCTTTTTCTTGAAATATCTTCCTACTATTCCAGTTCCCGCAAACAAATCACAAAAAGTATCGCAGTTTTTGTCGACTACTTTATTTATTGATTTTTCTAAAAAAGCTAATAATGATAATTTACTGCCGATATAGTTCATTTTTTATACTTTAATTTTTTATTAATATCATCCTCGATCTCTAGCCTCGAAAAAAGATGTCCAATGCTAAAAATCTTCTCTTTTTTATTATACTCATCAAATATTTTTTTTAATAACACTACTGCTTTTGTATACATAATCTCTATAGTTTTAGTTTTATTATTTTCAATACTCTTTATAATTTCCCTATCACTTAATGCATTTTTTTTGTCCTTAATATAAAACCAGATAATTCTAGCGATATGAAAATATGCAAAATATTTAATTTCATCTATTTCATTTTTTCTTTCCAAATTTCCCCCTTTTTTGAGACAAAAATCACATAATAAGGTAACCGCTAATACCTCAATAAAACTTCTTTTTAAAAATATTTTTGAATAAATTGGTTCCCCGAATATTTTGTCTTCTTGTTTTTTCTTTGCTAAACTAGGTCTTGCAATAAAAGTAGCTAAAACAGATTGTGCTACAAAAAAATTATTAAAAAATGTTTTAATACTTCCATTTTTTAGGGGCTTTTTTTCACCTCGTTGTCTTTCATAAAAATATAATTTTCTTAAAAATTCACTTTGTAAAGCAATTTGTTCAGGATTATTTGAAACCAAGTCTCTCGACTTGACCACCAGTTGACTATTGGTTGCTTTGGCGACCTTGATTATTATTCCTGCATCAGTAGTTTCATAAATTTTTAACAATATTTTAGTCGATTTTTTTAGTTTATTATTCTCAAAAGCTTTCTCTAATACGATTGATGTTTGTTGTCCATTTATTATTTGCAGATTTTTTATTTTTAACACCTTTTTATCGGGATCTGGGATACATGTCTCACAAACAATAGTTAAGCCATTATTTAAAAACCAAAATAGCTCTGAATCATCTTTTGAAGAACACGACTCTAAAATATCTTTATTATATTTTCTAAAACTCATCCAACCTCTTACGTTTTTTTCAAATAATGCGTCACCATATTTTTTTACTAAACTTGCAATATCTTCACCTCTTGCAGTTGCCAAACGGCCTTTTATTTTTTCAATTTCTATTTCGCTAGATATAGTTTTATCACCATAATATGCTAATTCAATGACTTCATCTTTTAAATTTTGTTTTCTCTTTACATCAATTGAATATAGATCTTCTGCAGAAATTAATTCCAATGAAAATTTAGAATAAGGGTAAATAGACTTAAAATAAGCAACAAAATAACTTTCTATCTCTTTTATTGCTCTGACCACTTTTCTATTTGTTTTATTTGTTCCCTTAAAAACACAATAGAAACAATTAACTTCTTGTATATTTTCTTTATCCGCCCTTATGCCTTCTATCTTGGTTAATAAATTTTTATTTTCTAACTTACAATATTCTCGTTTATTTTTTTCAAATAAATATTGCAAACCTTCTTTAATATCTCGTAAATCTTTTTCAGAAAAATCATTCGATTCTGACGATTTACAATTAAAAATGTTGATAAATTTTCCTTGTTCGTTAGATACTATAAAAATCGAATCAATACCTTTGTCATCATTACCATCAGTAATGTCCTCATTTTGAATATCGTAATTACAAATGATAGATGTTGATAAGTCGACAAAAGCCGTTCCCCTCCTTAATTTCGCAGGAAGGTAAGTATATTTATCTTGAGTTAAGTCTTCAATTTTTGAATTTATTGCGGATTTTTGTGGAGAGTTTTTTATTTTAATTATGTAATAAAATCACGAAACAAGGCACTTTATAATTTTTTTCGCCTAAATTTTTATGCTTATAAGTAAAATTAATCTCAATTGGATTATCTAAATCAGTTTTACTAATTATTTCTCTGATTTTATCAATTGAAATATCTTCATCAATATAAACAACTAGCAGTCTTGGATCGGCTCCAAACCTTCCTTCGTCTTGATATTTATAAAGATATTCTGCGACAAGTTCAGGTTTTTTAATTGCTATTTTTCGCCAGTCATCTCTGAAGTGTCTTTTAAATTCGTTTGTAGGACTTTTCGCAACTTTCTGATCAAAAGAAATGCCATTGATAAAAAAATCAACACCTCGTCTGTGGCTCAATGTCGGTAAAATATTATTATTTTTTTCAAAAATAAGCGTTTCTATAAAATCATTTCTCACAGTATTTATTTCTTTTATTCTTCTGTACTTAACTGCGGCTGCTTTTACTTTTTCATCTTTTACAAAACCAATTTTTTGTTCAGAATTTATCCTTTGGACAAAATCATCAAAAGCACCCTGCGAAAAAGGCCATGCAATATCGCCTAATTTTAAAGATTTCCATTCTCTAATAAGTATATTCATTGCATTGTCGGCCTCTTTCCCATTTTTATATTTGTCAGTTTCTCTGAAAATATCTCTTATAATTTTTTTGCTTCTTCATAATCCCAACTATTAACAATAATTTTCCAAAGATCTTTTGTGCTTAAATCCAAAACTTTCTTTCCTTTATTTTTCCCTCGACTAATAGTTTTGAATTTTAAAAATAGTATTGGTTTAACAATATTTAAGCGCAACAAATATTCTGTCGCTTTTTCTTGACTGCCGATAATCTTTCGCGCTAAATCATCTGAAAGTTTTGATTTTATATATTCCATAATTTAGTTTTTGAAAATTAAAATATATTCGTGTTTAAAGATATAATAATCACTTGAAAGCGCGCGGTATCGCCAAATCGATTCTTTGTTTCTTTTTGCTCGATTGCCTTCCATGTTCTTTATAACAATACTTTTTAGGGTTAGTCCTAATTTTTGGGCTTCATTCATACAATAAAACCCTAAAGGAATCCATTGTCCCGCAGTGTATTTATCGCCAATAACCATTACTAAATATCTGCCTTTTTCTAAAATTTCAATTGTATTTTTTAAAACAGATGAAAATTTCTCTAAAAAATCTTTCAACGATTTGGCATTTGACAAGTCGTCTTTCAAATCGCTAAATTTAATTATATTAGCATAAGGCGGATGCAAAATTGCCAATTGAATGTTTTTTCTTTTGTGATTTTTTAAAGATTCTTTTATTTTTTCAAAGATTTCAGCTTTCGCGCTGTCACCAACAACTAAATCAGA
Source organism: Patescibacteria group bacterium (assembly GCA_034660935.1). GTDB lineage: Bacteria > Patescibacteriota > Minisyncoccia > Portnoybacterales > UBA2143 > JAHJSM01. The sequence continues at coordinate 15,901 of JAYEKG010000006.1, read as the reverse complement.
AAAATTATTTTTTGTTTCAATATTTTTTCCTACATAATCAATAAGCTTTTTTTGAATATCTATGCCGAGGAAATTTCTATTCAAACTTTCTGCTTCATAAGCAGTTGTCCCACTTCCCAAAAATGGATCAAAAACAATCTCGTTTTTCTTTGTATACCTTAAAATAAATTGATGTGGTATTTGCGGAATAAAATTTCCGTGATAAAAACCGCTATGTTTTCCTGTTCTATCTCTCTCGGAAACAATCCAAAGACTGTCAGTCCAAATTTCTGATTTTTTCCAATTATCCAAATTTAAATCATTAAAAATTGGCACAATTTATTTTATTAAATCTTCAATTGGCGTATTTAATGTCTTGGCGATTTTTTTAGATCTTTGGACTTTTAATGCTGGGGAGGAGGGATTCGAACCCCCGGTCATGGAGCCAGAGTCCATTGCCTTACCGCTTGGCTACTCCCCAATATAATTTCGGAGGTTCGATCTCCGAAATACCTCCGAAATACAAAAATATCCCTTGTTTAACCTTAACATCGGCGCCAAACAGGAGAACTTATTGTAATAATAATTACTTATTCTTAAACTTTCAAATACCTCCTAACAGCGACTAAACTGCTGACTGTCCCTAGAGCGGCTCCAATAATTATTTGCATTAAAAATATAACTAAAAGGTTTGCCTGTAAAAAATAAAAGAGGTCTGTCCCCGGAAGATAAAGAGTGATCTTCGGAGATAAATACCAAACAACAGGATACAGAAAAAACAAGGCAATTGCCGCGGCGGCAACCCCGCAGAATACTCCTTCAATTACAAAAGGACCGCGAACAAACCAATTGCTTGCGCCGACCAATTTCATCACTTTAATTTCTTTCCGAGCGCTGTAAATAGTCAGGCGAATAGTATTAAAAGTAACTATAACAGCCAAAACGGCAAGAAGCAGTAAAATAATAAAACTAACTTGGCGAATGGTCCTGGTGATGGAAGAAAGCCGGGCAATTACCGCCTTGTTTTCCATATAGTTTATTTTGTCAATAATCCTCTGGTATTTGGCTCCGTTAAAAAAGTCAACAATAACTCCATACTGAGACGCCTGTTGCGCTTTAATATTTAAGCTGGCTTCCAGAGGATTTTTTTCTAATTCATCTAAGCTTTGCATTAAAATGTTATTGTCCGCATGTTTGTCTTTGAATCTTTTTAACGCCTCGTCGGTAGAAACATACTCCACACTGCGAACTTCGCTTAATTTAATCAGTTCGTTTCTCGCCAATAAAATCTCGTCTTCATCAGCAGTTAATTGAAAATAAACGCTAATATCAATTTTATCTTCCAGATTTTCTGTTAGCGCGTTAATTAAAACATTGGCCAAGAGCAAGCTGGTAATACTGAAAATAGTTAAGCTCATTATTAAGATAGCTGCTGATGATAGCCATTTGTTCCTCCAAAAACTTAACCAACCGGATTTACTAACTCTAATTAGTGAAGTAATCATAACAATATATATTTTCCGTTTTGAACATCTTTTATTATTTGGCCTTTTTCAAGAGTTACAACCCTCTTGTTTAATCCGTTAATAATCTCGCGATTGTGCGTTGATAAAATAACAATTGTTCCCAATTCGTTAATCTTAACTAAAAGCCGGATAATTTCCCATGCGTGAAGGGGGTCTAAATTGCCGGTTGGCTCATCGGCAACTATAATTTCAGGGCGATGCGCCAAGGCCCGAGCAATAGCAATTCTCTGTTTCTCCCCGCCTGAAAGCTGATTTGGAAAATGTTCCGCCCTTTTTGTTAAATTAACTATTCTTAAAAGTTTGGGAATGTCCCGTTCAATATCTTCATCCGTTCGGCCACCAGCCTCCATAGCAAAAGCAATATTTTCATAAGCCGTTTTCTCCGGCAAAAGCTTAAAATCCTGAAACACCATTCCAATTTTCCGCCGCCATAAAGGCATTTCTTGGTTTGGAATCTTGCTAATGTCAGTTCCTTGCCAAAAAATTTTACCGGCAGTCGGAATTTCCTCGCGAATTAGGAGCTTAATTAAGGTGGATTTTCCCGCCCCAGAACGGCCCGCGATAGAGACAAATTCCTTGTCTTTTATAGCTAAATTAACATTATCTAAGGCCTTGCAAGCCGGCGAATATATTTTTGAAACTTTTTCAAAAGTTATCATATTAATCTACAAATTTATCCAGTTTGCCGTTTAAAACGGCTTCCGCGTTGCCGACTTTCACTCCTGTTCGATGATCTTTAACCATTTGATACGGATGAAGAACATAAGAACGAATCTGGTTTCCCCACTCAATTTCCGCCGGCTGCCCTCTTAACGCGCTTATTTCCTTTTCTTTGCTTTTTAATAAATTTTGGTGCAACTTGCTGCGAAGCCATTTCATCGCTTGCTTTTTATTGTTTCCCTGTAGCCGTTCACATTGGCAAGCGGCGACTATGCCTGTTGGAATATGCGTTATCCTGACGGCAGACTCTGTCTTGTTGACATACTGCCCGCCCGGCCCGCTCGCTTTATATGTTTCTATTCTTAATTCCTCCGGCCTAATAACAATCTCTTTTACCTCGTCTATTTCAGGGAGAACTTCAACTAAAGCAAAAGAAGTATGGCGAAGATGATTAGCGTTAAATGGAGAAAGGCGGACTAAGCGGTGAACTCCCGCTTCTCTTTTGAGATATCCGTAAGCGCCCGCGGCTTCAACTATAAAAGTTGCATTCTTTAATCCCGCTTCTTTTCCTTCTTTAATTTGAAGAATGCGAACCGGCCATTTTTTCTTTTGGGCAAATTTTAAATACATCTGCAAAAGCATTTCTGTCCAATCTTGCGCGTCAATCCCTCCTGCTCCCGCGTAAATGGATAAAACCGCTTTTCGCTTATCATATTCTTCCTTTGATTTTTCCTTTAAATCGCCCATAGAACCCATTTTAACATATCTTGTGTTTTAAGTAAATGAGCCGGAGGTGAGAATCGAACTCACGACTTGCTGTTTACGAAACAGCTACTCTGCCACTGAGTTACTCCGGCGCGTTTTGAGCGGGATACGAGAATCGAACTCGTGTCCTAACCTTGGGAAGGTTATGTTCTGCCACTAAACTAATCCCGCAAAAATTTTACTGAAAAAAATATTCCCACCATTTCCAGTAATTAGCCGTCTGTTTGTCAGTACTTTTTTCGGATGCGCTTTCTCCAGCTTTCAAATTATGACCGTTATCAGTTGCCGCGTCAAGACCATTTTTTGAGTCAAAATAATCGGATATAATAACAACTTTTTCTCCCGGTTTCTTTAGATTCAGTTTAAGGCGGGCTTCTTTTTCCAAAAAAGATTCTTCTTTAAAATAGTCCATCAAGTTCGCCAACTGCCGGTTTCTTCCGTCCAATCGTTCAATTTCCAACCTTAGGCTGTTAATCTCTTTGGTTAATTGGTATTTATGATAGCTTTCTCTGCCTAAGCCAATAATGAAAAAAATTAAAATAAAAACAATCGCGAAAAGAAAAATTTTTGAGCCCAAAATTTTTTTAACAGCGTTTTTATTATAGGAATGTTGAATCATTTGTTTTTTTGTTTTAGAATTAACAAGATTATTATAAAATCATGAAACCATCAACAAAAAAGAAAATATTCCGTTTTGTTTGGATTATTCTCGCCAGCTTGGTTATTTTAAGCATGTCCTCCTTCCTCTTGGCGCCTATGTTTTAATAATACCTGAACCTGAAGAATTTTCAATTTTTAAATTATTTTTCCTTGTCATTGCAAGGAATAAATAATTTGTATCAGAATTTTGACAAATAGTCACTTTTTTAATACTTTCAAGAATACATCCGGGGGTATGTTTATTTTCCCCGATTGTTTCATCTTTTTTTTGCCTTTTTTCTGCTTTTCCAAGAGCTTTTTTTTGCGTGTATAATCGCCGCCGTATAAATGGCCTGTCACATCCTTGCGCAAAGCGCTGATTGTTTCCCGGGCAATAACCTTCCCGCCTATGGCCGCTTGCAAAGCAACAGCAAAGAGCTGTTTTGGAATAAATTCTTTGAGTTTTTTAACTAAAGCCCTCCCTTCTTGTTCTGCTTTTTTTCGCGGAATAATTCGGGAAAACGCTTCTGCTTTTTCTCCCGCAATTAGAATATCTATCCGTAATAGATCAGCAGACCTATAATCAGTTAATTCATAACTCATAGACGCGTAACCAGCTGTAGCGTTTTTAAGTTTATCATAAAAATCAATAATAATCTCACTCAAAGGCGCCTCATATTTAATTAAAATCCTTTCGCTGCTCAAATATTGCGTCTCGCCGTAAACCCCTCTTAAATTTTCCAGTATTTTCATTGCCTGTCCTAAATAGTTTGCGGGCGTAATGATTTCTAATCTTGTCCATGGTTCTTGGGCCTCAATAATTTTATTCGCATCTGGCCAATCCGATGGCGATGAGATAGCAATATATTTTTTTTCTTGCATCAGTACTTGATAACTGACTGACGGAGAAGTAGTAACTAAATCCAAACCATATTCCCTCTTCAGCCGTTCGGAAACTATTTCCAAATGAAGCATTCCCAAAAATCCACAGCGAAAACCGCGTCCTAATCCTTCGCAGGATTCCATTTCATAACTTAAAGAAGCGTCGCTCAAATTTAATTTTGCGAGACCATCTTTAAGAATATCATAATCGCTCGCGTCCACCGGATAAAAGCTGGCGAAAATCAATGGCTTTGGCTCTTTATATCCAGCTAAAGAATGAATTTCTATTTTTGCTCTCTGTTCTTGTCCGATAGTAATCGTGTCGCCAACCCGGCATTGTCCGATTTCTTTTAACCCCGTGGCAATATATCCAATTTCTCCCGCTTTCAAAGAATTGATTTTGACTTGCGTTGGTTTAAAAACTCCCACTTCAACAACTTCTGTTTGAGCCCCGGACGCCATCATCTCTATTTTGTCTCCTCTTTTAATCTCCCCATCCACGATTCTAACATAAGCAATTACGCCTCTGTAAGTATCATACGAAGAATCAAAAACTAAAGCTCTTAACGGTTTTTTAATTTCCCCTGATGGCGCGGGAATTTTTTGAATTACTTTTTCCAAAACCTGCTCTATGTTTAATCCGTTTTTGGCGGAAATTTTAATAACTTTTTCTTCGCCGACCCCCGCTAATTGGCTAATTTCTTTAACCGCTTCATCAACTTTAGCATGTCCTAAATCAATCTTGTTAGCCACGGGAATAATCACTAATCCCTGTTCTCGCGCCAAATTTAAATTAGCAAGTGTTTGCGCTTGCGATCCTTGGCTCGCGTCAACCAGTAAAATAGCCCCTTCCACCGCCGCTAAGCTTCGAGAAACTTCATAATTAAAATCAACATGTCCGGGCGTATCAATTAAGTTTAAAAGATACCGCTCGCCGTTACAAACATATTCCATTTTCGCCGGCTGAAGTTTGATGGTAATTCCCCTCTCCCTTTCCAAATCCATCATATCCAAAACCTGCTCCCGCATTTTTCTTTTTTCAACCGTCCCCGTCAATTCCAAAAAACGGTCAGCTAAAGTTGACTTCCCGTGGTCAATGTGCGCAATAATTGAGAAATTGCGAATATTTTTTTGAGGTATTAACATTTG
>JAYEKG010000006.1:5906-10201 GCA_034660935.1 Patescibacteria group bacterium | reverse complement strand
CCAGGCAAAAAAGAAATACGACAAAGTCCCGGCTAATCCGGCTAATCCCCCTTGCAAACATATACCAATAACGCTTTCCGCGCAAATCAATCCGGTCGAGAATCGCAGAACAGCGTAACTCGCCAAACCGGCAAAAAGAGAAGCTAAAACCATTTTTATTCCTGAAGTAAAAATATTTTTCCCGTCTATTTTACTAATATCCGTTTTAAATTTTTTCTGAAGTTTTCTCCTTAAAAAAACAGCCAACAAAATTAAATAAAAGATACTACCCAAAGAATAGCCGAGCGCCAATCCGGACACACCCAAAGAGCGGGACAAAAACCAAGCCGCCGATAAACGAGCCGCCAGTGCCGCAAAACCGATTAAGAGAGGCGCTCTTGTGTCTTCCCAAGCGAAAAAACCGCGCAAAAAAAGAACAATCAGCGCTTCGGCAAAAAGAGCTATTGAAAAGTACGCCAATGTTTCAGAAGTTAAAATAACGCTTTGCCAGTCAAAACGCCCGCCCCAAAGAATAACGCTTGTAATGTGCGTCCGCAGGACAATAAATAAAGCGGTTGAGGGCAGAATAAAGAAAAGTATTTGGCGGGCAGCCGCAGAGAATATCTTAATAAATTTCTCTAAATTATTCTTCTGCGCCGCTTTAGAAAGTCGGGGGAAAGCGGCTACCGCAAAAGAAATGCCAAAAACTCCCAAAGGGAAACTCCAAATATTCAGGGCTAAGCTGTAAATGACAATGCTTCCCGCCACCAAAAAAGAAGCAAAAATCGTCATAAGCCAGATTGTGACTTGAGAAAGCCCTAATCCTAAAGCGCGCGCGGGCATTAATTTAAAAATTCTTTTAACGCCCTCAAACCTAAAATCAAAAATTGGGCGCCATCTAAACCCGCAAAGAACGGCTGTTGGAATTTGGACAGCCATATGAAGAAAGGCTCCAAGCGCCACTCCGTAAGCAAGACCCATAACGCCAAAATAATCAACCAAAACTAAAGCGCCAAAAATGATGCCCATGTTATACATAATAGGCGCGAGCGCGTAAATCAAGAAACGGTGAAAACTTTGCAAGATTCCCCCAAAAATCGCGGATAAACCCATAAAGAAGGGAGCTAAAAACATAATTCTGGCTAATTGGGAAACAAGGGATATCTGTTCCGCGGAAAATCCGGGGACAACTATTTTCATTAGCCATGGAGCAAAAATCGCCAGGATAATACAGGTCAAGCCCACTGACAAAACCATCAAATTAAGGACACTATTGGCCAGATACCAGTGAGAATTGTCATTGCAAGGAGTCCGCCGCGGCAATCCCATAAAACGGCCGCTTATTGTTTTGTCTTTTAAAATTTTTTTATTTTTATTCAGATAATCAATAAATACAGGGATAAAACCGGCCGAAACAGCGCCCAAAACTAAAAGAGAATAAACTAAATCAGGAATGCGGAAAGCGGCGTAATAAGCGTCAAGTTCACTGCCAGCCCCAAACATTCCCGCCAAAATCTTATCCCGAATAAGACCTAAAAAACGGCTCACAAAAGAAGCCGCTCCTAAAACAACAGCGGCGGAAAAAATAGTTTTTGATTGGCTGTTTAAAAATTTTTTTATCATTTTAAGCTAATGATTATCCCCTGAGCTTGTCGAAGGGCTGTTTTATTGCTTTCGCCAAGCAAGCAAGCGATTATTTTCGCAAATGGAGGGTGGGAGGGAGCTATCCGCTCCAAGCGGATGGCTGCTTGCGAAAATAATCGCTTGCTTGCATTGGTAATACCAAGCCAAAATCGCTCTTAAAATTTAAAAGACGCGCCTAAAAATTTGTCTGTCTTTAAATCACCGTCAAATTTTAAAAATCCAGAATCGGAATTCAAGTTTTCCGGATATTTCCAAGAAACTCGCCAACTATTCGGAAACTTTATTTGATGATTGAAAGAGCTTCCCAAGCTGCCCAATTGTTTTTGCGCCAATAAACTATAGCTGTCAGCCGGTTTTGTCAAATCAATTTTAAAAGGCAGTTTATATTTATAACTTAAAACTACTGTTTCTCCCGGACTAACATAAGCCCAATTAGCAAAAACTGTTTTGCCGCTCTCCTCAAAAATACGGGTTCCTGTCTTTTTGTCAATAATCATTTTGCTTTCAATAGAATCCACCAGCGCGTCTTTTTTAAAGTTATGTTTTTGATAATCAATTGGCGGCTGATAGATTTCCAAACTTTGCCCGTTAGCTGAAATTAATTGGCTGCCTAAAGGCAAATAAACCCTTAAATAATTAGAATTAACTTTGTTCCACCAATCATATTCCGACCTGCCTCCCTGATGTTGGCGAGTAATGGTTAGGGTATCAACAATAGAACCATCTTCTTGAATTTCCGCCTGATGTTGAATTGTTTCCTTAATCATTTTATCCGTTTTGTAGCCATTAATATTTGACGAAACAACGCTTAAATAATCTTTTTCAGTTGAAGCAACCTCTCCTGACCAGCCCTCTTTTTTAGCAAGTTTTTCAAGAGAAGGATTGCTAAAATATGTTAAAATATGCTTTTCTTCAAAACAGTCAAAAATAATCTCGAGCGCCTTTTTTCTTTTTTGGGAAGACAGACCGCTTATCGCTTCAATAAATTTGGGCGTGAAATCCGCTAAAATTTTCTTGGGCCGGTTCAGCTCCTTGTCATAATCAATTTCCACTTTATATTGAATCAGTTCAACAAAATTGCTTGAATCCAAAACAACGCCATATTCAGGCATAGAAATAGGACCTGTTAATTTTAAAAACCGCTCAATAACGGCTGGCGTTAGGCTAATTACCCCGTCAACGGTTGGTCCGCCGGTTTTTTCGTAAAACCAGGCGATTTTTTCGGCCGATGAGGGAAAGTCGGCAAACCAATTAGCGTCGTGCATTGACCATGCGGTGCTAATTTTTTGGAGCGGACGGGGCGGAATGATTTTTTCGTGGAGCTGGCCATCAGCATTGTAAACACCATCTATAAAAAGGTCGGTTATTCTGCCTTGGTCTAGAGTTAATAGGCCGTATGTCCCAATAAAACCGCCTGTTGCCCTGACTTCGCCATTGTTCTGAAAAATCAGAAGATATTTGCGGGAATTATCATGTCCCAAAATGCTTAAGAGCGCTTCCGAATAATCCAGAGCTTGAAAAAACGCCTCTTCAACCAAAGGCAGTTTTGCTTTCAAAAAAACTATATTTTCCTGAATATCATCCGGCAACGATGAAATTTTAATTTGTTCAAGCTCTTGATTAGCAACCCTAATATTTTCCAAAGCCGCGCTTAAATCGCTCTTGCTCAAAACGATAGATTCTGTCAGGGGTTTGTTGTTTTTTAAAGCCAAAATATTTTTTTGCGGAGAATCCAAAGATTCAACTGAATTGAATAAATTATTAAATGAGAATAAATTTGCCGCCGCGGCCAATCCCTGGCCGGCTTGGGCTAAGTTTTCGCCAACTTTAACTAAATGGCTGCCCGACGCAACTAGCGATCCGCCCGGCAATTGTTCTATAATCCCCAATGTTAACTGTCCTAATTTATTAATTTCCTGATGCGCCTCAAAAAAATCAGCGCGCGCTAATCCAAAATCATATTCGGCGTTTTGCCAATCAGTCTGTTCTAACGCCTGTTTGGCCGATAAAAGATTTTGATAAGCGGATAAGCCGCTGCTTAAAACATCTTGCTTAACTTTAAACCCATAACCAATCCAAGCGGCTAATGGAACAATTAGAGCAATTACGATACCCGAGATTAAAAAATTAATTAATGGTTTGGAACGGCCAGACCAATCCCATCCCGCTGTTCCTCGGCGCCATTTCGAAACCCCGCTTTTGGCCATGTTTTCTCCATCCAAAACCGTCTCCCGGGCAACCTCTGGAAAATAAAATTCCTCTATATTAAACGCTTGCTCAAGCTTTTTTCTCCTCTCGCGCGTATTTTTCAATGCCAAACCTTTTGAATAGCGGCTTTTTTTATAGATTGCGCTTTTTGGTTTTAAGGTCTGGCATTTCCGAAGCGTTTTTTCTATGTCATTCTGGGGCGCTTCGCTATCGCTCAGCGCAGGCTCCGCCGAAGAATTTATAAACCCTTTACTAACTTCAACTTTCTTCAAAAATTCTTCAAAATTCTCAATCTTGTCCAGTTCGGCCAAAAGATCTTCTCTGCTCGGTAAAATATCTAAATCGTTAGTATTTGTTAAAATAAAATCAATCGGCTTTTTTCCTAAAAAATCTTTTGCCAGTATTTGTTCCCTGTGTTTGTTTTTTCTCGGTAAAAAGACATTCTTATCGTCATTCCCGCTTCT
>JAYEKG010000006.1:1910-5806 GCA_034660935.1 Patescibacteria group bacterium | reverse complement strand
GCGAAAGCGGGAATCCTGTATTTTAATTTCCTTAACTTGAATTAAATTTTCGCCACTGTCTTTTAAATCCAAAACGGCGCTTATTCTATTTATTTTTTCAATATCCAAATCACCCGCCGCGGTAACGGGCTTAATATCATACAACGCGGAAGAAATATTTACAGCTTTATTTTTTTTTGGGCTAATTCCCTCCATAATATAATTTCTAATAAACCACAAAAAGCGCCCCCTAAGAACGCTTCTATTATACCATAAAATCCCCAGACAAAAAATCCAACAATTTAGCAATTTAGCAATTTAGCAATAGAACCATAAATCTTTATTGTTTCTCTCGCCATTTTAGCCCAATTGTATTTTTTTATTCTTTCATACCCTTTTGAAACTAATTCCGCGCGCGTTTTTTTGTTGATTAAAACTTCTTTAATTTTTTCTGACATTTCCTCAGTATTTTCCGGGTCAAAATATACCGCCGCTTCCCCTAAAACCTCCGGCAGACAAGTCGCATTTGAAGAAACCACGGGAAGGCCATAATTCATCGCTTCCAATGGAGGCAAGCCAAACCCTTCGCGCATAGAAGGAAAAACATATAAAGAAGCGTTTTGGTATAGATTTTTTAATTTTTGATCCGTGACAAAATCGGTAAAAATCAACCCTCTAATATCGGAAAATTTTTTTTGAAGCTGGCGGTAAAAATAATCAATCTCCCCAACCAAAACCAATTGTAATTTTGTTTGGCTATCCTTATTCAATTTGTCAAAAGCTAAAATTAATCTCTCTAAATTTTTATGCGGGTAAGCGTTGCCGACATAAAGCAAATACTGTCCGGAAATCAAAGGACGCCTCTTAGAGATGCCCTTCTTAAACTTCTTAATGACATCCCCAAGGAGTATCCTTTGATTCGGGTTTGGGGTATTTTCTTGAATTGCGCCGCCCTCGTAAATTACTTCTATTTTCTCGGGATTAACATTGAAATATTTTAAAATATCGCCTTTGGTATAATTTGAAATAGCTATAATTTTTTTAGCGCGCCGCAGGGCAAGAGAAATAACAATATGATAGGCAAAATTTTTAATCCAATATAAGAAAAAACCAAGAGTTGAAGCGCGGCGAGTGGGAAACTTTTTTAAGATTAAATCATGGATAGTCACTACAAATGGCTTAAAACAAAAAAGGGGAACATTAAAATGCGGAAAATGCATTAAATCCACTTTTTTGCGCGCGATATCCCAGGGCATAAAGAATTGTTCTTTAAATCCATACCAGCGGTAATCCGCCAACGCTTTTTTAAAATTAGGATTTTTTGGATTATACTCGCTCCAATTTTCTTTTCTCAAAAAAACAATAAATTTATATCTGTCATTGCGAGGAATAAATTCCCTGTCATTGCGAGGAGTCTGCGACGCGGCAATCTCGCCCGATTTATCACGGGATTGTTTCGTAGAGCCTGCAATAACATCAATATTGTCAACAGCTCCTTCAAGATTCTCCAGAAGCTTTTGGACATAACGCCCAAGACCTTTTTGCTTAAGGCCATAAAGCCGCGCGTCTATGCCTATTGTGATTGGATTTTTTGTTTTCATACGCGTTGAGATAGTGAAGCAGGGGCGGCCCCTGTTGGCGGGGACAGCCATCAATTCCCTAATTCCCCTTTAAAACTGCCAATGTTTTTTCGGCGCATTTTTGCCAAGAAAATTTCTTTGCCTGTTTAATTCCCGCTTCAATGAGCCGTTTCCTTAGTTCGTTATCAGTTAAAACAATTTCCATCGCGCAGGCAATCTCGTCAATATTGGCCGGGTCAACCATTAAAGCCGCCTTACCAACAATTTCGGGCAAAGAAGAATTGCAAGAAACAATTGTCGGCAAGCCGCAAGCCATCGCCTCTAATGGAGGAAATCCAAATCCTTCAAAAAAACTCGGATAAACGAAAAGTTCGGCTAAATTATAAAGTCCAGGCTTGTCTTTGTCCTCAACAAAACCGGTAAAAAATATATCTTGGCTGCGTTTGGAATTTTTAGCTGCTTTGAAAATATCGCCGTAAAGCCACCCCTTGGTTCCGGCAATCACTAGTTTTAGCGATTTGTCGTTTTTTAATAATTCAAACGCCTTAATAATGCCAATTATATTTTTTCTCGGTTCAATTGTTCCAAAATATAAAATAAACTTATCGGGCAAATTATACTTCTTTTTTACGCTGTTTGCCGTTTGCCATTCACTATTCGCCGGTTTAAACCGTTCCGCTACTCCAGAATAAATCACTTCTATTTTATCATGGCTGATGCCATAAAGATTAATTAAATCATCTTTGGTTGAACTGGAAACGGCTATAATCTTGTCCGCTTTCTCCGCTTCTTTTTTTGTATCCATTAAAAACTTTTGCCATAACCTTTTACGCTTGGAAAAAAAATTTGGATGATGTTCAAATGACAAGTCGTGAAAAGTGATTACTTTTCGGCAATTGCGCGACAAGGGCGCGACAAAAAAATGCGGATTGAAATACGCGTCAACGCCGCCAAGCATTTTGTCAACCTTCGGCTTATTGAAATAACGAGCGCCAATAAAAAGGAAACGATTTGGAATCCTATAATTTCTGAGGCAAACATTATTCAAAGCAAGCCATGGATAATTTAATTCCGCTCTGCGGTAAGCGTTATAGAAAAGTTTGTAATTAACGCTTTTATCTAACGGGAAAAGCTGGGATAAAAGATTGATTGTGTATTCTTCTACCCCCGTTCTTGCTCCGCGAGCCAAAACTCTAATGTCAACGCCTATACGCATTATTAATATATTTTTTTATTTTTTCCTCAAACCGTTCTTGGCTAAATTTCATTGCCTGTTCTCTAATAATTTCAGGATTAAAATCGCCAGAATTAAACTTTTCTAAAGCGCTTATTAAATGCTCGGTTGTCTGTTCTTTGAAAAATAGCCCCGTTATCTTATTTTGAATAATCTCCAAGGCCCCGCCCCCTTGATAAGCGATAACCGGACGGCCTGACGCCATCGCCTCAACCGGAACAATGCCAAAATCCTCCTCTTGGGGAAAAATAAGCGCCCGGCAATTAGCGTAATAACTCTTTAATTGAGCATCCGAAATTAATCCAATAAATTCTATATTATCCCGCGCCATTTTTTCTAATCTCGCGCGGTCGGGCCCGTCTCCAACAATTTTTAAGGGCCAGCCAAGACGGTTAAAGGCCTTAATCGCCAAATCAAAACGCTTATAAGCCAAAAGGCGGCCTACCATCAGAAAATATTTTTCCGGTTTTTGGGCTAAATAAAACAAATTTGTTTTAACCGGAGGATGAATTATTTCCGACTCGCGATGGTAGTATTTTTTTATTCTTTTAGCCACAAATGAAGAATTAGCGATAAATCCGTCTACTCTCACAGCCGCTTTTTCGTCCCAAAAACGGATATAGTTCATAAAAAAGGGAATGATTTTTTTAATAGGGCGAGAATAACCAAATTCATCAATATATTTATGGGAATCGTCCCAAGCGTAGCGAGTAGGAGTGTGGCAATAACAGATATGAAGCGTTTCAGGGGAAGTAATTACGCCCTTGGCATAGCTCGCGGAATCAGAAAGAACCAAATCATACTGGGAAAAATCAAACTGTTCAATAGCTAAAGGCATTAACATTAAAAAAGAACGATGATGAGATTTAACCCATGGCGTTTTTTGCAAAAAAGATGTTTTGACACGGCGATTTTTAAAAGCGGAACCCGTCCCTTTTTCGTCGTAAAAAAGAGTATAAATTGGCGCTTTCGGAAAAATCCGGCAAAAGGCCTCTAATACCCTTTCCGCCCCTCCGTATTGGTTAAGATAATCATGAACTAAAGCGACTTTCATGCGAACTTAAGAAAATAACCTTTAAGAGAATATGGTTTTCGGTTGCCTA
>JAYEKG010000006.1:0-1810 GCA_034660935.1 Patescibacteria group bacterium | reverse complement strand
GAGCGGGCATGGTTCCGAGCAAAGCGAGGAGAGTGAGCGTTTCTCGGCAATAAAATTTCTCGCTGGGAAATTTTATGTAAGCGAAAAACTATATTCCCTTAAAGGTTGTTCCCGTATTTAACACGCCGACCTATCTCTTGCTAAAACAATAAAAGTTTTTAAGAAAATCTTGAGGTCCATTAAAAGGGACCATTTTTCAACATAATATGTGTCAAGCTTAATTTCTTCCTCAAATGGCAAATCCGAACTGCCGCTAATTTGCGCGAATCCCGTCATCCCGGACTTAATGGCTAAAACTTTTTTGTGGCGTTTGCGATAACAGGCAATTTCGTCCGGTTGATGCGGACGCGGTCCAATTAAACTTATTTCTCCTTTTAGAACATTAATCAATTGCGGAAATTCATCAATCCTATATCTTCGCAAATAATAGCCAATTTTGGTAACTCGGGGATCCTTTTTTATTTTAAACAAAGGCCCGTCGCTTCTCTCATTATAGACCCAAAGCATTTTCTTTAAATCATCAGCGCCATCAACCATTGAACGGAATTTATAGAGATTAAATTCCTTGCCCTGGCTAATCCTTTTCAATTTGACCAAAATGGGTCCCGATGAGTCCCATTTGATAATAAAAGCAACTAAAGCAAAAAATGGGCTTAAAGCAACCAGCCCAAAAACAGCTCCGACAAAATCAACAACCCTTTTAATAATTCTTCCCCATCCATCCAAAGCTGTTTTTCTTAATTCAATGAGCGGAATATCGCCTAATGTCTCCACTGAAGTGTTGCTGGTTAGAGTTTGAAAAAGGTTTGGCACAAATTTAAATGTCAAATAGCGTTCCTCGCAAAAATCCACCAGCTCTAACACTTTTTCCTTTGGCCAATCAGGATTGGCTAAAATAATCTCTTCAATGCCAGGATTACTAACTTTGGCCTTGATTTCCTCAATATTCGGCTCAATTAGATTAGCCGCTAAATAATATCCCAAACCGGGATCCTGTTGAATTTTTTCGCTAATTCTTTTGCTTATGCCGTCCCTCCCGATAATCATAACTCTATGGGTACCAAAATTGTATTTTTTCATCAAATATTTTTGCCACCAATAAATAAATAATCGCGCCAAAGACACGAACAAAACGGCCGCGCCCCAGCTAACAAGTATGATAAAGCGCGAATCAAACCATTCGCGACGAAGGAAAATATAAAAAACCAAAACAATAATGCCCGCTGAAACACCAATTAATATTTTAAAAAAATCATCCAATAAAGAGCGCCTGATTTTTATTTTATACAGGCCAATCAGGGCAAAAATAATTAAAAGAAAAAGCGCCGCGCCAACAACCAATCCGAAATACCGCCCGAAGGGAAGATTTAGATAGAAAATAACCGGCCGATATTGCGCCATCCAGTCGCTTGTCCGAAAAAAATAAGCGGCTGTTCCCGCGGTTAAAAGAGCCAAAAAATCCAGCGGAACCAAAATTGAAGTAAAAATAAGTTCTGATTTTCTCATGCTGTTATCTTACTGAATTAAAACCAGAAAATCAAGAAAAAACCAAGGTTTATTTATTTTGAAGATTCGACCTCCACTAATATTAAGGGCTGCCCTTGTTATAAAAGTTAAAATATTCAAGTCAGAATTTATAGAAACTATAAACAACGCTATGATTTCTTACAAATAGGTCTGATTTTGTGACGCAAGAATAAACAAAAAAACCCGAGCAAACAATAAGCCGGGTTCTGTATCTCCGTTAAAAATTAACAGAAATGATAGTCATCTATCTGGGACCAATGTTGCCATCGGCCTCAAGCGAGCT
>JAYEKG010000005.1:0-6025 GCA_034660935.1 Patescibacteria group bacterium | reverse complement strand
TGAGCGTCCAATTCTTTATTCCCCAAATCTTCGTATTGATAACCCCATTCTTCAAGCTCTTTTTTGAGCTCTTCTTTTAGATAAAAACCCGCGTGGTCAGCGCCGATATAAAGCATAATTTTACAATTAATATGTAAGAAATCATAGTGTTGTTCACAGTTTCTATAAATTTTGACTTGAATATTTTAACTTTTATAATATCATTTTCACATTCCATAATGTCATTCCTGCGAAAGCAGTTGTCACTTACAAGGGCTGCCCTTCGGCTTCAAGGGCTGCCCTTGTTCTTTCTTCGGCTTCAAGGGCTGCCCTTCGGCTTCAAGGGCTGCCCTTGTTCTTTCTTCGGCTTCAAGGGCTGCCCTTGTAAGGGATTTCGCGGGAATAACAGAGAGAAGCGGGAATGATAACCGAAAGATATATTACTAAGCTTTTATTTCCCAACAAACTCCGCGAATTCCGCCAAACGGCACGCATATCCCCATTCGTTATCATACCAAGCCAAAACTTTAACTAAATCCCCTCCCTGAACTATTGTTGAGGCCGCATCCACAATCGCCGAATAAGAATTTCCTTTATAATCTATTGAAACTAAAGGCGCTTCTTCCACAGCCAAAATTCTTTTCCATCCTTCTTCTGCCGCCACTTTTTTGAAAACAGCGTTAATCTCTTCAGCGTCCGTTTCCTTTTTTACTTTAGCAACAAAATCCACTAAGGATACAATAGGCGTTGGCGCGCGAACAGCCATCCCGTGTATTTTGCCCTCCAGCTCCGGAATCGTCTTTGTCACCGCAATAACCGCCCCAGTGGTAGTTGGGACTAAAGACAAAGCGGCCGCCCGAGCGCGCCTTAAATCTTTATGGGGAGAATCAAGAATTCGCTGGGCATTGGTGTAACTGTGAATCGTTGTCATTAAACCGTTTTCTATCGTAAAATTGTCATTCAAAATCTTAGCAAGCGGCGCCAGACAATTAGTTGTGCAGGAGCCCATTGAAACAATGTTGTCTCTTTCAGGATTATATCTTCCCTCGTTAACGCCCAAAACAAAATGAGGAACTTCCGCTCCCTTGCAAGGCGCAGAGATAATAACCTTTTTAGCCCCCGCCTCAATATGTTTTTGGCCGCCTTCATAACTTGTAAAAAATCCCGTGCATTCCAAAACAACTTCCGCGCCTAACTCTTTCCAAGGAAGCTTGCTTGGGTCTTTTTCCGCCAAAACTCTAAATTCTTTTCCATCAACAATTAAACTTTCATCGGTAAAATCAATATCCGCGTCATATTTCCCATAAACAGAATCGTATGTTAAAAGATGAGCGAGCGTTTTAGTGTCGGTTAAATCATTAATAGCCGCGACTTCCAGCCCCGGATGTTTCTCCAACACCCTCCGAAAAACCGCCCGACCAATCCTGCCAAAACCATTGATTGCTATTTTTGTGGACATATTTTTTTATAAATTTGTAAACTTAACTTGGAAATATGGTTTCCAAATTTAATATTATAATCCTAACATTTCAACTATCTTATCCCTGTCAAACCCAACAATCATTTCTCCATCTATTTCAATTACCGGCACGCCCATTTGTCCGGATTTTTCAATCATTTCATCTCTTGCTTTCTCGTCTTCCGCTACATTAAAATATTCATACTGAATGCCGTTTTCATCCAAAAACGCTTTAAGCGTTACGCAATAAGGACAGACCAATGTGCTAAAAACGCGAACCTTATGTTGACTATTTGTATTATTTTCCATAATTTTATCTTGTTGTTAAATATTTATACGCGCTTAACGCCGCTTTGGCGCCTTCACCGGCAGCGATAATAATTTGCTTATACAAAACCCCTGTCACATCTCCCGCGGCAAAAATATTCGACCGCGAAGTTGTGTTGCAATAATCGATTTTGATTTCCCCGCGCTTGTTTAATTCTACCACATCTTTAACTAAAAAAGAATTAGCATCTGAACCGATAGCGACAAAAATGCCTTCAACTAAAATTTCTTTTTCTTCCCCGGAATTCTTATCTAAATAAACTAATCCGCTGACAAATTTTTCTCCTCTTATTTCCTTAATCGGCGCGCCCGTTATAATCTCAATTTTGTCTGATTTTTTAATTTTATCCTGAAGAATTTCATCAGCTCTTAATACCGAACGCGCCAAAAGATAAACTTTTTCAGCATAAACAGCGGCCTCAAGCGCCGTATTTACAGCCGAATTGCCGCCGCCGATAACAGCCACTTTCTTACTCTTAAAAAGGGGCGCGTCGCAAGTCGCGCAAAAAACAATTCCTTTTCCAATAAATTTTTCTTCATTAGGGAGCCCCATTTTTCTGAGTATTTGCCCCGTAGCGACAATAAGCGCCCTCCCTTTATAAGAGCCGTCTTTTGTCTTTATTTCAACAGCCGAATTGTTATCCACAAGCTTAACCTTTTTAGCTTCTAATCCTTCTTTAATTTCAATTTCATTTTCCTGCAACTGTTTAACCATGCGCTCAATCAATTCCATCCCGGAAATTGGCTCAATTCCCGTGTAGTTTTCCACCGAAGGCGCTAAAACTGCTTGTCCTCCCCAGTCCTTGCAGATTAAAAGTATTTTCAATTTTTTCCGCGCGGCGTATATTCCTGCGCTAATCGCCGCCGGCCCCCCGCCAATTATTATTAAATCGTACATAAGGTTATTTGTAAGAAATCATAGCGTTGTTTACAGTTTAAGTTAGGTTTATTTTAATATTCTTTTTTACCATTTTATCATTCCCGCTTCTCTCTGTCATTCCCGCCCGCTTCGCCAAAGCTTCAGCGAGGCGAGCGAAAGCGGGAATCTAGTCCCTTACAAGGGCAACCCTTCGGCTTCAAGGGCTGCCCTTGTTTTTTCAAATCGTAAATCTATTCTTCCCCTATTTCATTCCTTTTTCTATCTCCGCCATCGTTTCTTTTGTTTCTTTCTTGAATTCTTTGACTACATTCCCAACCATCGGGAATGACAAGAGGAAGGCAGGAATGACATTATGGAATGTGAAAATGATATTATAAAAGTTAAAATATTCAAGTCAAAATTTATAGAAACTGTAAACAACGCTATGATTTCTTACAAATTATAATAACATAAAAAACGAAAAACAAAAATCCTGACTTCTTGTTAAGCCAAGAAATCAGGATATTATTTTCAAAATTTTAATACAGAGATCCTCTATGGAATCCCTTTTGTTCACTATTATCGCAGGTATATTGCTAAACATACCCCTTATTCCCCCTTTTTTTATCCGTCTCATTGCGCTCTTATGCTTCATTAATCCGATTTCGGAACTCTTCACTTGCAGCGGCGTAAACTTATAACAAGCGCCCTTTATAGTAACTACAATAAAATCAATTTTCCGCTTATCCAGCGCTCTGATTTCTGACACATGCATGTAGTCAATAATCAGCAGTTTTCTTTTTAGCCAATCAAGCGCCCTTTTCACTTTGTTTTCAGAAATATTTCCTCTTTCTTCCGCGCTAATAGGCGCGCGCGTTAAAAATCTGTCCAAGTTAATATCTGTTTTGGTCCTCAAAAAAACCACCTCCCTTTTCTGTTTTTATAAATTATTAAAAAACTGCCTTTCTTTTGTCATTCCTTACAAGGGCTGCCCTTCGGCTTCAAGGGCTGCCTTTGTAAGGGACGAGAGAAGCGGGAATCCAGTATTTAATCCATTGCCGCATATTCAGAGGTCGAACCTCCGCAAATTAAACTACTCTTTCAACGCTTCCTCAATAGCGCTTTTAAAAACACTGTATGGTTGGTTGCCAACAATTTGTTTGCCGTTAATAAAAAATGTCGGTGTTCCTTCCACTCCCGCTTCTCGCGCTTGTTCAAACCACTTTTCCACGCTCCCGATGTATGTTCCCGAATCAAAACACAAATTAAACTTGTCTTGGTCTAATTCCAAAACGCCCGCGGTTTTTTTAAGATAATCCGTTATTGCTTCAACAATTTCTATATTAAGCTCTCTCGCGTTCTTAATCACCGCGCTGATTTCTTTTCCATTTTTAAAAAGGTATCCGTTAAATTCAGAAAAACCTCCTTGCTCCTGCGCGCACAAAACCGCTATTCCTAATTCGGACGGAGAAAGCAAGCGAGGAGCAAACTTAACTTGCCCGCTTTTTATGTATTCGTCCATAATTAAAGGCAAAGTATTATTGTGAAAATTGGCGCAATGACCGCAAAAATGGCCCGAGTATCCTATAATTGTTACCGGCGCGTCCGGACTGCCCAAAAAAAATTCGTCCGCCAAGATTTCCCCCGCAGATTGTTCCTCGCCACTGCTCCCTAACACAGAAGCTGTCTGGCTCATTATGTCTTGGCCATATTTGCCAGCAAACCACACAATGCCAGCTAAAAATATTGCCGCCGTTAAACCTAAAATGATTGTTTTTTTATTTTCCATATATATAACTTTATTACCTGAGCTTGTTGAAAGACCGCTTTATTCCCTGAACTTGTCAAAGGGTTGCGGTCAAAATCCATTTCTAATAATTTTATCATTATATTAAAAACAACGCAAATTTTCATTTAAACTTCGCGATTTTTTCAATTTTCCTTAAAACTTTTTTTTCATCAACGCCCTTGATTTTCCTGTTTTCCATAATTATTTTCCCGTTAATAATGACTGTTTCAACGTCGCTTCCTTTGGCAGCGTACACTATATTTGAGACCAAATTATGGCAAGGTGTTAAATGGGGTTTTTTAAAATCAATAATCATTATATCCGCTTTCTTGCATGGCTCTAAAGAACCAATCTCATTATCCAGTCCGAGCGCCTTAGCTCCGTTAATTGTCGCCATATCTAAAACCGTCTGCGCGCCGGCAAGCGTCGGGTCCAAAGAATGGCTTTTATGCGCCAAAGCGGCAGTCTTCATTTCCCCAAACATATCCAAACTGTTATTAGAGCAAGCGCCGTCCGTCCCCAAACTAACATTAACGCCCGCTTGCGCCATTTTTTTTAATGGCATTGTTCCCGATGCTAACTTCATATTTGAAACCGGGCAATGCGCGACAGAGGCGCCTGAACGCGCTAAAATTTTAATTTCTTTTTTATTCAACCAACAGCAGTGCGCTAAAAACGATCTCTCGTCAAGAATTCCATTTTCTTCCAACAGCTCCACCGGCCTTTTTTTGTATTTTTTTAGACAAAAATTAACTTCCTGTTTGGTTTCGCCTAAATGTGTTGTTAAGAGCAGATTATGTTCGCGCGCGATTTTTTTCGCTTTTTTGTATGTTTCTAAAGAAGTCGTTTGAATCATATGCGGCGCAACAGCAAAATCAGTTAGCTTAGTTTTCGTTTTTATTAATTTTTCAATCTTCTTAAAAGCGCCTACTGCCGTTTTGAAATAGAAAGTGGGAAAATCTAAAATGGCGCAGCCCAATATTCCCCTCATTCCAATTTCTTGAGCCGCCCTTCCGACTTCGTTTTCGTAATAATAGAAATCGGCAAAACAAGTCGTTCCCGACTTGATCATTTCCAGCATCGCCAAAAGAGAGCCCCAATAAACTTCCTCGCGGCTAAATTTGGATTCAATCGGGTAAATATAATTCTGCCACCAATCTTCCAATAATAAATCATCGGCATACCCGCGCAAAAGAGACATTGCCAGGTGCGTATGCGTATTAATCAGCCCTGGCAAAGCAACCTGTCCCCGCCCGTTAATTATTTTTTGCGCCTGTTTCGCGTACTCTTTTTCTATTTCTTTGTTTGGACCAATCTTTTTTATAGTATCTCCATCAATAACAATAGCGCCGTTTTTAATAATTTGGCGCTTTTTATTTTGAGTAACAATGTCAATATTCTTAATTAAAATCATAATTCTAAATTAATATTTAACATATTGCGACATCCGATGTCGCAATTTTTGTAGTTAAATATAATTAAGTGTAAGAATTAGCCGCGTTGTTTACAGTTTATCCCTTACAAGGGCAGCCCTTCGGCTTCAAGGGCTGCCCTTGTTCTTTCTTCGGCTTCAAGGGCTGCCCTTATTATAAAAGTTAAAATATTCAAGTCA
>JAYEKG010000004.1:0-6044 GCA_034660935.1 Patescibacteria group bacterium | reverse complement strand
CGGTTTTATAAAAAGAATGTCTACGCGCTTTGGAAAAAGGGTTTTATCTAACAGGAGAAGGAAAAGAAGAAAAGAATTAACAGTATAGATATTTTGCAGAACAGTTATAAAAATCTCTCCTAAATTCTTATGAGATTTTTATAACTGTTCTGCAAAAGGATTAGGCGCTTTTTATGTTGCCCAAAGAATATAAATTAAAAAGGGAAAACGATTTTAAAGCGGTTTTTAATAAAGGGAGATATTACCAAGTTGGTTTTATTAAGCTAAAGATTTTTAAGAATAACTTTAAAAAGAATCGTTTTGGCTGTTCTATAGGATTAAAGGTTTCTAAAAAAGCCACTCAAAGAAATAAAATTAAGCGCAGAATAGAGGAAGTAATAAGATTAAATACAGACAGATTAACGCAAGGGTTTGATATTGTAATTATGGTTGACTCTCAAATAACAGAAAAAAATTACGGCCAAATTAAAGAAGAATTAGTAAATTTATTCAAAAAAGCAGGGCTTTTCGCGAAATAGTTATAAAATTCTCATAAGAATTTAGGAGAGAATTTTATAACTATTTCGCGAAAAGTCCTATGATTATGGAATTAATAATTAATATTTTTGATAAAGTTCTTTATCTACCCCTGCTTAACGCGTTGGTTTGGATTTATAATATTATCCCTTATCATGATCTGGGAATAGCGATTATTCTTTTGACCGTTTTAATCCGTCTTGCTTTTTACCCTCTTTCTAAAAAAGCCATTCAGTCGCAAAAAGCAATGGCTAAACTGCAGCCGAAAATAAAAGAGATTCAGAAAAAATTTAAAGACAAAGAAGAACAGGCGAAGCAAATGATGCTTTTATATCAAGAGCATAAAATTAATCCGGCAGCTGGTTGTCTGCCTATTTTAATTCAACTCCCAGTATTAATAGCGTTGTATAGGGTATTTTTTACAGGGCTTAATCTTGAAAATATGAACAATCTTTATAGCTTTGTTCAAAAACCAGAAACGCTTAATTTTATGTTTTTAGGAGTAATTAATATTTCCCAAAGAAGCATTATTTTAGCTTTTTTAGCCGGTTTTTTGCAATTTATTCAATCCAAAATGATTATGCCTCAAAGAGGCGCTCAACAAAAGGGCGGGTCTCTGGATTTTACATCTTTAATGGGACAGCAAATGACATATTTTATGCCTATAATAACCGTTTTTATCGCTCTAGGACTACCGGCAGCTTTACCTCTTTACTGGATAGTTATAACTATTTTTGGTATTATTCAACAATATTTTACTAAACAGCAAAATTATGAAAAATAAGGATATTATAAAAGAAACAGTAGAGGAATTGTTGCAAAAAATGAATTTTGAGGGATATTTAGATATTAATTCTTATAACGAAGAGGATACATTGGTTAATATACAAACAAAACAAGCAGGTTCTTTAATTGGACAATCAGGGGCTAATTTGAACGCATTGCAGCGTATAGCAAGAGTGATGGTTAATAAAAAGAAAAAAGGAACAGTTTATTTTATTTTAGATGTTAATAATTACCGTAAAAACAGAATTGATTTTTTAAAAGATTTAGCTAAAAATGTAGCGAGACAGACGCTATTTAATAAGGTATCTGTTACTCTTTGCCCCTTGCCCGCCCATGAAAGAAGAATTATTCACTTGGCCTTGGAGAATAATTCAAAAGTGAACGCGGAAAGTACTGGAGAAGAGCCTATGAGAAAAATAGTTGTAAAGCCCGTAAACCGCTAATTCTTACCCCTTAATTACCCCTTAATTACCCCTTAATTACCCCTTAATTACTTCTTAATTGCCAATTACTACTTATTATGTTTATTGACGCTAAAAAAATTATCGGAAATAAAGTTTTTAGCCAAAGCGGTTCTTATTTGGGAAGAGTTGTTGATTTTAGTGTTAATGTTTTGGGGCAGAATATTGTTAAATATTATGTTTCTGGGGATTTTTTGGCATTAATAAAAAAACCGCTGATTATTGACGCCAGCCAAGTTATTAGAATTAGAAAGGATAAGATAATAGTTAAAGACGCGGTTATCTTTAAAAAAGCGGTTAACGAAAAGAAAACGGCATCTAATATTGAATATGCTAGGTAAAAGAATAGCTTATAATACCGTTATTTCTGCGGGAGCTAGGGTTATTGGACTGGCCATTTCTTTAATAACAATTAGTTTAATTGCTCGCTATTTAGGAAATGTTGAATTTGGCTATTACGCGATTGTTTTGGCTTTTTTGTTCTTTTTTTCCGTTTTAGCTGATTTAGGGCTTTATTCTATTTGTTTAAGGGATATTTCCAGGTCGGGAGCGGACGAAAAGAAAATAGTTAGCAATGTTTTTACCTTAAGATTTTTTGTTGGTTTGTTGTTTTTTATTCTTGCCCCTTTGTTTGTTTGTTTTTTCCCTTATCCAAGCCAGATTAAATTAGGAGTTTTAATTGGCGCAATCGGTTTTTGGCTGCTTTCCAATCAGCAGGTCTTGGTGGGTATTTTTCAAAAACATTTGAGGATGGATAATGTAGCAGCGGGAGAATTGCTGGGGCGGCTTGTCCAAATAGGGCTGGTCGCTTTTTTTATTTGGCGCGATTTTGGTTTTTTATCAATTATTATCGCCTTCGTTGCTGGCGCGCTGGTTAACTTTATTTTAATTTTTATTTTCAGCCAAAGACTTATCCCTATATCTTTTCAGTTTGATTTTGTTTTTTGGAAAAAGCTCTTAAGAGAATCTCTTCCTTTGGCGTTAGCGATAATTTTTACAGTAATTTACTTTAAATTAGACACAATTATGCTTTCGCTAATGAAGCCGGCAGCTGATGTTGGTATTTATAATCTTGCCTATAAGCTTTTAGAGAGTTTGCTTTCTTTTCCGGCGATGTTTGTCGGACTGGTAATGCCTTTAATGTCTAAGTATGCTTTTTTTGACAAAAATAAATTTAAAAAAGTCACGCAAAAAACACTTGATGTTTTGCTGATTTTTATTGTTCCAATGCTTGTCGGCATATTCTTTCTCTCTTTTAGGATAGTTGTTTTGGTTGGCGGCGATGATTTTATTCTGTCCGGCGGCGTTCTTAATGTTCTGATTCTTGCCGCAGGAATTATTTTTTTGGGTGTTCTTTTTTCAAATATGATTATTTCTTTAAAAAAACAAAAGAGCTTAGCGGTGATTTACGGGGTTGGGGCATTGTTTAATTTAACAGCTAACTTTATATTTATCCCAAGGTATTCTTATTACGGGGCGGCTTGGACAACGGTTATGACCGAATTAATTGTGACTATTATGATGATTTTTGTTGTTTATAAAACTCTGAATTATTTGCTTTCTTTTGGAATTTTTTACAAATCCGCGCCGGCCGCTTTTCTAATGGCCTTGCCGCTGTATTTTTTAAGCGGTTGGCCGCTAATTCCATTAGTTTTTTTGTCGATTTTGGTTTATTTTGGAGGACTTTGGCTGTTTAAGGGTATAACATCGGAAGAGATAATGTTTTTGGTTAAGAAAAGAGTATAATACGGCTAATGCTAATTTAATAGAGACAAAATTATCTTTCAAAGAGACGTAAATTTTTTTCCAGCGAAAAAATTTACTCGGCTTCCAGCAAAATTTTCCGAAGACGGAAACCAAGCAATTTTGCTTCCAGACGCTTTTGAAAGATAATTTCATCTCTATTAAATCTAAAAAAACAGCGAGCAATTTTACTTTAACTTATGTATAGTTGGTTTCTTCTTCTTATTTTTTATATTCCCTTTCAGATTGCCCTAAATCCCGCGCCTAATTTTGATGTGGCTTCTTTGAGAGTTTTTATTGTTCTTTTTTTTCTCATTTGGCTGGTGAAGCGGATTTGGACATCCGATATCAGATGGGCGTTAGATGTTCGCAATTTACAAAGTGTCGGGCTATTTCTTTTTTTTATTTCAATTCTTTTCTCCTTAATTGGGAGCGAAAACGCTTTTTGGGGCGCGAGAAAGGTTATATTTTTTGCGTCTATTTTTCCTTTGTATTTTTTAACGGCGGCTTTAGCTGATAGTTGGGTGAAAATAAAAAAGCTTTTTAATGTGTTAATTATCGGGGGCGTTTTTTTTGCGTTTATCGGCTTACTCCAGTTTTTATTTGCTTTTATTTTCGGATTAGAAGAAGTTTGCGGTTTTTGGACGCGGAATATTGTTCCGGTTTTTTCCGGATTTAATTTTGGCGCCTTAATTTTAGCTTATCCAAGCTGGCTCGTTAATGTGGGCGGCAAAACCATCGTGAGGGCTTTTTCTCTCTTTTCAGACCCTCATATGTTTTCATTTTATTTAGGGATGATTTTACCTTTAATAATCCTTTCTCTTTCTATTATTCCCGCTCTTTCTTTTGTCATTCCCGCCCGCTTCGCCAAAGCTTCAGCGAGGCGAGCCCGCTTCGCCAAAGCTTCAGCGAGGCGAGCGAAAGCGGGAATCCAGTATTTGCCGCGTAAAATTCAGGCTTCCTCTTTTACGAGAACAACAATTATGTATACATCTTTTATTGCCGTTTTTGCCGCTTTGTTATTGTCTTTCGCAAGAGGCGCGTACGCGGCTGCAATAGTTTCTTTTCTTTTGGTTTCCGCTTTGGTTTGGATATTTTTAAAAAAGAAAAAAATACCCATTCTTCTTTGTTCTCTTCTTTTAATTTTTATTATTCCCGGCACTCCGATTTCAGACAGATTTTATTCTTCTTTTGATTTAAGCGAAGGCTCAAACGCAGGGCGCTTAGAAATGTGGCGGCAATCCGGACAAACAGGCCTTAATTCTTTTTGGAACGGAGTCGGCTTAGGCAATTATTCTTTGGTTGTAAATTCTGATTTTGGGTATAGAAATCCGGCTACGGCGCATAATCTTTATTTGGATATATTTTCAGAAATCGGTTTTATAGGTTTGTTTTTTTGGCTGTTTTTGTTTTTTGGAACTATTTGGCAGTTATTCCAAAAACTTAAAGAAACAAAGGTTAAGGAACAAAAATATGTTATTATTGGATTGCTTGGTTCTTTCGCTTATTTTTTAGTTCACAGTTTTTTTGAAACTCCTATTTACAATCCCTCGGTTTTGGCGCTATTGATGGTAATTTTGGGGCTTTCAAGCGTTGTTGTAAAGACAATCGAAAAATTCAAGGACACCCCTTGCCAAAGAAAATGCAACTAAAATTTATATTTAAAATGAACAAAGTTGGAAAAGGGGTGTCCTTGAATTTCTGTCTTGAAAAAATTATTGAGTACTGGATATGTCTAATTATTTTTTTAATACCGGCTTATATTTTTTCTTTCAAAATTTGGCTTATCCCGACTAATCCTTTGGAAATATTGATTGGCGTTTTGTTTATTTTTTGGTTTTTTCTTAATTTCAGAGAACTTCCCAAAATAGCAAAAGGCGTTTTTAAAAACAGATTTTTTTTGCCGATTTTTCTTATTTTTTTAGGCATTACGCTTTCAACTATTTTCTCGGCTGACATTAAAACAAGCGCCGGCATTTGGAAAGGATGGTTCGTTGTCCCCTTGCTGTTTTTTATTGTGGTTGCGAACGAAACTAAAAATAAAAAACAAAGCAAAAACATCGTTTTGTCTTTGTTTTTTTCTGGTGTCGGGGTGGCTTTAATCTCTTTGTTTTATTTTTTTAGCAATAACCTGACATACGACGGCCGCTTAAGCGGTTTTTATATTTCGCCCAACTATTTAGCGATGTATTTGTCTCCTGTTTTAATTCTATCACTGTGGCTATATTTTTGTCTTGAAAAACGGCTTTTTAAAGTTTTTTTATTTATAGGACAATGCCTTCTATTGGCAACCGTTTTTTTAACTTATTCCTATAGCGCTTGGGCGGGGTTGGCGGCGGCTTTGTTTTTTATATCTGTTTTCCAAAAACTTAGTTCCAGAAACTCGGTTTCTGGTTGGAAGCCGAGTTTTTGTGTTCTGCTAATAATCATCTCTTTCTTTTTTTCTCAAATAAACAGTCTAAAATTTCAGGAATTGCTTGATTTTTCATATCCTTCACTATCCTCTCGCCTTGCTATTTGGCAAAGTGCCGGGGAAAT
>JAYEKG010000003.1:0-6083 GCA_034660935.1 Patescibacteria group bacterium | reverse complement strand
TTTTGTGTAAAATTGGGTGAATTTTTTAAGGGTCTGGCCGCTTTTTTGGCTATCTCTTATTGTTTTGTCATCAACATCCGTAATATTCATAATATGCTTAACCGCAAAACCGCTGTATTTCAAATAACGCTTCAAAAGATCGGCAAAAATATAAGCGCGAAAATTTCCAATATGGGCGAAATTATAGGCAGTCGGACCGCAGGAATATATTCCGACTTTTTTTCGTTTAATCGGTTTGAATATTTCAACTTTTCTCGTTAGGGTATTAAATAATTTAAGCATTGTTTTTATTTTACTTTCGGAAATTCAACCCCTACAGCTTTCTGTCATTGCGAGGAGTCTGCGACGCGGCAATCTCGCTTTCTTTCTTTCCTGTCATTGCGAGGAGTCTGCGACGCGGCAATCTCGCTTTCTTCTCCGGGATTGCTTCGCTTCGCTCGCAATGACAAAGAAATGTCATTGCAAGGGCAAGGACTCAACCTCGGAAATTTAACATCATCCACCTAATTATTTTACCACACAAATAAAAACCGGCAAAGTTAAAAGCGGCCTTGTTTTGGCCGCTTTTGTTGATTATTATGTTATAGAGGAACCCTGCTTTCTCCCTTTTCTAGATCTCTCCCGCATTCTGGACATTTGCCCGGGTGTTTTGACACTACTTTTTGGCCATTTTTATGCCCGGCAAAATTGTAACAAAAAAACAATGTAGATCGAATGGGTCCGTTTCTTTCTTCCCCACTAATGATGCTTCTGTTAAATTTTCTGTAAATATCCTCCGCATCTTTCTCCCCCGTATAAAAACTATCCGCAACATCAACCATAATCCAATACCCCCTTTTTTTTAATAAAAATTGTTAAAAAACAAAAAACTATATCGCTTTCCCTTCTCTAATATTCTGCCTTATTTTCTCAAAAAAATCAAACATAAAATGCAAATTATGAATAGTCGCCAAGCGCGGCCCGAGTATTTCTTTAGCTTTAAATAGATGGCTTAAATAAGCGCGAGTGAAATTCTGACAGGTATAACACTGGCAATTATTTGTTATTGGCTTTTTATCCGCATGATAAGACGCTTTCAAAATATTTAATTTCCCGCGCGAAGTCAAAAAAGTTCCATGCCGAGCCAAGCGAGTTGGTTCAACGCAGTCAAAAAGGTCAATTCCTCTTTTAATCGCATTCTTCATGTCGTCTAAATAACCAACACCCAGTAAATGCCGCGGTTTGTTTTCAGGGAGATAAGGGATAACCCAGTCCAATGCCTTTTTCATATCATCTTTCCCAAAAGAGCCGCCTATTCCAAATCCGTCAAAAGGCAATTTGCCGATAAATTGAGCGCTCTCTTTTCTTAAATCTTCAAAAAGTCCTCCTTGAATAATGCCAAAAAGAAATTGATCTTTCTTTTTCTTCGTCTTTAAGCACCTTTCCGCCCAACGATGCGTCCTTTCCATCGCTTTTTTAGTATATTTATAATCCGCCTTAGGAGAAGAGCATTCATCAAAAGCGAAAATAATATCCGCGCCTAAATCTTCCTGGATTTTCATTGAAATTTCCGGCGTAAAGCGATGCAAAGAACCATCAATGTGAGAAGTAAAAATTACCCCTTCCTCGTCAATTTTAACCAGTTTCGCCTGTTGTCCTTTTTGAGTGTCATTGCAAGGAATAAATTCCCTGTCATTGCAAGGAGTCCGCGACGCGGCAATCTCGTTAAGTGCTCTTTCTTTTTTCAAAATCTTCCCCACTTTATCTTGAATAGCCATCCCCAAACTGAAAACTTGAAAACCTCCGCTATCTGTCGCTATCAGACCATCCCACTTCATAAATTTATGCAAACCGCCAAGTTTTTTAACAATTTTATGGCCCGGCTGTAAATATAGATGATAAGCGTTAGCTAAAACACCCTCAAATCCAATTTTTTTAATATCCTCCGGACTTAAGCTTTTAACTGTTGCTTTTGTCGCCACAGGGAAAAAAGCGGGCGTTCGCATTGTCCCGTTGGCTGTTCTGATTAATCCCAGACGAGCCCTGGATTTTGAATGTTTTTTAATTATTCTAAAAAAGGCCATGTTTTTTATTATTTTTTATTCTCTTATTCTATACCCCGCCGCGCCAAAAGCGACCGACACATTAAGCGATTCTTTCTTTCCTCCCATTGGCAGATGAATAATTTTATCCGCCCTTTTCAAAACAGAACGCGATACGCCTTTAATTTCATTGCCAACTATCAGCGCCATTGGAAATTTGGGCTTAAATTTATTATAAATCAAACTATTTTTCGCCTGCTCCAAAGCAACGATAAAAACGCCTTCTTTCTTTAATCGAGCAATTACCCGCCAAGTTTGCCAATGATATTCCCACGGAATGTTATTTTCCGCCCCCAAAGCGGCTTTTGAAATTTTAGCGCGGGGTGGCTGTCCGCAAATTCCGCATAAAAAAATCTTGCTAACGCCCAAAGCGTCGGCTGTTCTAAAAATAGAGCCGATATTTTCTAAACTGCGAATATTATCGCAAACAACATAAAATGGTTTCTTGTTCATTTTTTTATTTTTGAATAACAAAAGAGTGTCATTGCCGGGAATAAATTCTTTGTCATTGCGAGGAGTCTGCGACACGGCAATCTCGTATTTTTCTCCGGGATTGCTTCGCTTCGCTCGCAATGACAAAAGAGTGTCATTGCGAGGAGTCTGCGACACGGCAATCTCGCTTTCTTCTCCGGGATTGCTTCGCTTCGCTCGCAATGACAATAATACCTTATAACGCAAGACAAGCCAATTTTTAAAGGGGCTGTCGGTATCCCAACAAGCCCCTTTTTTTATGTGTCATATTTTAAAACTTCACTGTGACGGATTTGCGCCCCATAAGCCCCTCTCCGCATTTCCGGAGTAACTACAGTTTTAGATTTCCCTAAAATGCCAAGCTTAACTTCCATCCCAAGCTCATCAAGGATCTCTAGGAAAAGATTTTCCCATTTTGAATAATCTACTCCTGCTGAACTATTTCTTAGAAAAACGGTACCGCCTATTTTTCTAAATCGGATTATTGTTTTAATAAAAGAGCTTCTCGGCAAATCAGCGTTATACTCTCCATCTATTATGATACCAACAACGGCCTTCTTGAATAATTTCTCTTTAAAACTTATCATTTTCATTTCCTCCTTTATTGGAAAATTTTAATGTTAAACAACCATGCTAACACTTTAACTAATTATTATTATTTTGTCAAGCTTAATCCCAAAGTTTTTTGGCCTCGCCCCAAATGGCGTCATTCCCTTGACATTTTTTCTGATACCACCATTCAGCGCCCCATAAATAAAATTCGCCTAATCCTGTTTGGCGCGCGTAGTCAACCGCTTCTTTGAATTTGTCCAGATTCATTGATTGCGCCTGTTCTCTCGCGCTTGTTTCATAAATCATTTTTTTATTCCACGGCTCGGCCTGTAGTTCAATAACTATTACTTCTTCCACTTCAGTAAAAAGCTTTACTATTTTAGCTCTCTTGCCGTAAAAAACCGGCGGAATGGGATATTCAAAACGGCCGATTGTGTCACTCCAAACATTGCGGTAAAGAGTAACCCCTAAAATATCCGCAAGTAGCGCCGGTTGAATCCAACTGCTTAATTCCCCGCTGGCTGTCATAATAATCGGCCTTCCCGCAGGGTCCAACTCGCGCGCCAAAGCGATTTCTTTGCTCAAGAATTCTTTGTCTAACTTTGGACATTCTCCAAAACCTTTTAAAAACGGCTCGTTTTCAATCTGCCACGCTTTGATTGTTTGATTGTCCTTATAACGGCTAATTATTTCCATTAATATTAGCAAAATTCGTTCTTGCTGTTCTAAAAGATTCAAGTCGTCCGCCCATTTCGGAGAATGGCACTCAGGCCAACGGGGCACTTTTCTTCCAATTACTAAAATAACATCCGCTCCCCTCTTTTCGGCTTGGGTAATTTGCCAATCCAAATCGTCAAAAAAATATTCTCCTTTGTTTGGCTCTATTTTATCCCAATATGCCACTAAACGCAGTTTCTTAACATTTAAACCGTCAAGAATGTCTAGATAAGCAGTTCGCCAATCAAGCTTCATTTCTTCGGCAAACTTCTGGCTGAATGTGATGCCAAAAACAATATTTGGAGAAGGAGCGGCCCTTCCTGTAAACATATAGATTAGGCCCGCAACTGAAAGAATAACAATTAAAAAAATTGCTATTAATATAACGCGAAAAGGATTAAAAATATCTCTAAAAAATTTGTTGCTCATATAAAATAACCGCTTGTTGATTCAAAAGTTTTACAAATATTTATGAAACTAAAATGCCCAAGCCAAAAGCGATGAATAAGATAGCTATTATCTTTTGAATAATAATTTTACCGCTAATTTGCTCTTTGATAATTTGAGGGAATTTCTTAGAGAGGAATAGAACAATCATTAAAAGAAAAACATATTGGACCCCCTGCAAAGCGTTAACCAGCGAAACGCTGCCTAAATAAATAGCGTAATTAAGCAGAACAAAAGCAAACGCTGAAAGGATTTTGTTGGAAATAAACAAACCGCCTACTTTTATCTCAATAGATTTAGATGTTTCAAAAATTTCTTTCCGCGCGTTAGGAATTAAAAACAACAAGCAAGCGCTTAAAATTCCGCCCAGCCGAATCCAAATAAAACCGTTAATAAACTGCTGTTCGCTAAAAATAAATTTAGTTAAAACAAAAGAAAGAGCGAATAAAAACGCTGTTAAAATTGTAATTAACAAACTATCAAACAAAAAATTTTCGGTTTTTTGGAGACTCAATTCGCTTTTCTGAGGCAACAGTATAATCACGCCGCCAAGAACAAGCAGACAAAAAGCGGATAGTTGGCTTATTGCCGGTCGCTCCCCTAAAAAGAAATAAGTCAGCGTAAGAGTAAAAATAGGAACTGCCGCGCCGACAATCGGGGCAATTATTGATACTTCATTTTTTCGAATTAATTGGTAAAAAAATAAAACTGCGAAAACGAAAGAACCTCCTGCAATAAAACTGGCAGCAATTTGCCCAAAAGACAACCATGAAAAACCAAGGGGAATTAAAAGCAAAGAAGCGCTCCCGCTCAAAAGCCCGACATAAAAAGCGGCTGCCGCCGGCCGTAAAACAGTCTTTGAAAGAAGAAACTTGTCAACCGCAAAAACAACAGCTAATAAAAAGTGGGCGCTAATTGCGATTAATAACCAGTTCATAATAAGAAAATCAAAACAGCTAATCCTTAAGAGAAATATGTTTTTCGGTTGCCTAGAAATACGAACGGGCACGGTTTTTTGCGAAGCAAAAAGAGTGAGTATTTCTCGGCAATAAAATTCCTCGCTGGGGAATTTTATGTAAGCGAAAAATATATTCTCTTAAGGATATATTTGTATATTTTCCCCTATATCTCCAACTCATTTCTCCTGCAAATCTCTGCATAAATTTTCGCGCTTGGCCTAACTTTTCTTTCCATCGTTCTATAATCCATTTCCACTAATCCAAACCTTGGCCAAAAACCCTTGTCCCACTCAAAATTATCCAAAAGCGACCAATGTAAGTATCCTTTTACATCAACCCTTTCTTGAATCGCTTTGTAAACCCAAAACAAATGTTCTTTAATGAATTTTGCCCTTTTCTTGTCTTTAGCGTCAGCCAATCCGTTTTCAGTAATATAAATCGGCTTTTTGTATTTTGCTAAATCTTTAAGGACATAATAAATCCCCTTTGGATAAATTTCCCATCCCATATCGGAAACTTCTTTATTTTTATTCTGGTTAAACCTAAATCCCTTAACGTGATTATGATAATAATAATTAAGGCCGATAAAATCCTGCTCATCCTTAATTTTGTCCAAAAAATATTTGTTCCAAAAATAATGGGCGAATTTCGCCAATAACCCGCCCTCAAAATATATATTATTTTTTGAAATGCCAACTTGGCAATCCAAGTCAATTAAATGCAAAGAGCGATAAGCCAACTTATGCGCTTTGGCTAAATTATTCAAAACGCGAAAATATTTAAAAATATTTTTCTTTTGAGGTGGATGTATTCCCAACAAAAAAGAACAACCACTATAAATATTCGGCTCATTCAA
>JAYEKG010000002.1:0-6242 GCA_034660935.1 Patescibacteria group bacterium | reverse complement strand
CAATGGCGATTTTTTAATTGAAAACTTATCTAAAAACATTTGATTATCCCTCTAAAAAGGTTCCTGGCGGTTTTTTTCTTTTCTGATAATAATTTAATTTCCACGATTTACCCATAATGCCATATCAACTAAGCGCACAGGGGTTTCTTGCCAATTTTTATTGAATTGACTTTTGTGTTTATCTGCAAGTTCCCACGCAAAAGGAATATAGTCTTTTAAAACTTGAATATCATGATTTGCGTTATTTTCTTCTATGCCAACTGCTTGAAGTACCATTTTGTCAAAAACAGGAACTATTTCTGGATATACAAAGTGCAGAAAAGTCGTTCTAACTGGAAAAGAATCAGAACTACCCATTCCAAAAATAGAAATTTCATTAATTTGAATTAATTCAACAATATCATCAATATTTCTTTCAATTTTTAAGGGAAGTCTTTCTGATAAAATAACTAACCGTTCATCTATGTCTCTATGATTACCAATTCGTCCAAGAATATTAGCTTCAGCTGCTGGTTGAGAATAAAGTTTCCAATAAAGCATCGCTTTATATAAGTCTAAATTAACACCTTTAGAAAATTCTTTTATTAAACAATAATACAATTCACGATCTGATTTAGGACGAGGTTTAAAATAACTTAAATATTCACTATCACTATTAAATCTACTACATAAATTATCATATCTTTTATGTAATGTTTCCCAATTAAAATTCTCAAGTGGATCATGCATAAATTTATTCTTTTAAACTATTTATCTTTATCTAATAATTCATTTCTTTTCATTAAAAGCCAATGTCGTCTTTCCAACTCCGTCCTTATTATTAACAAAAATCAACTTTTTGGAACGAGTAAATTTCATCGTTTGTTATGATTATAAAAACCCGCAAATCCCCCACACAAAAATATTACCATAAAAAGCGCCCCTAAATAACGAATCTCGCCACAATCTCCAATTCGTATTCTGAACGAAATCTTTACCCCGTAGTTAAACGAAGTTTATACTTCTGGGGCGAACTTTTTTCAAAGAAAATCCGCTTGCGGATTTTCTTTGAAAAAAGTTCGGATTTCGTTCAGAATACGGAGCCGAACATATAATTTGGCTCCGGCTATCGCATAGCCGAATTAACTTCTTTTATTATATTAAACCTCTAAGGTTTAATATAATTTTCACCTCAACCTTATATTTCTCAATCCCTTTCTAATCTCCAAATAATTCGGCGTTGTTCTCGCGACTAAATTCCAGAATTTCGGCGAGTGGTTGAGTTCTCCCAGATGGCATAGTTCGTGGATAATAATATAGTCCGCCATTTCTATTGGAAGCAGGATTATTTTATAATTAAAATTCAAATTACCCTTTTGAGAACAGCTCCCCCATCTTGTTTTCTGATTTTTAACGCTGATTTTGTTGTAATTAAAATTGTAAATTTTGTTATAATAAGCAATTCTCTCTCGCGCAAATTTTAACGCCTTTTCTCTGTTTTTTAAATATTCTTTTTCATCACCGCCCGAAAAAGGCGCGCCTTTGAACCGCTTGAAATAATCTATTTTAGACAAAACCCATTTGGATTTTTGCCTAATAAATCGCTCAATTACTTCCTCGCTCAAACCAAAAGGCCTTGTCGCCACAAGGCGCCCGCCCAATTCAACCGACAAACGCGCCCTCTTAGCCCTCCGGCTCGTTCTTAAAACATAATCGATTTTTTTATCGCTAATTTTTATCCTCTTTCTCATAAACAACAATTCGGCTATCCGATAGCCGAATTCCGTCCGCGTTAATTTATTCCATATACATAAGTTATTATCCCCCGAACTTGTCGAAGGACATAAAATCCTTTGACTTGCTTCGCTCGCTTAGGGAATAAGCGTATAACTCATCATAATGCAAAATTATCCGATAAAATAGAAAATTTCGTAAAAGGCGCCGAGGACAAAAAACAGGATTAAAGAATAAGCTAAAAAACGGGGAAGATTAAGATTGTAAGCCGGAACCAAGTCGCCTTTTGTCTTGGCTCTTAGATAAATAAGAACTATTAAAATAACGTCAATTCCCAAAAAAACCCCGCCGGTTAATCCTATAATAGCAATAAAATTATTAAAACCTAAAAGAAAAAGCGCTAACGGTCCAAAACATGCCAACGCCCAAGCCAAATTCTTTTTTAACTTCAAATCATACCAAAGAATTTTTTTGAGTGTGAGTCCCAATGTTAAAAAAGAAGTAAAAACTGTCAAAACGCCAAAAATTAGGGCCATCTCCACAACACCGTTATTGAGCGCTCTGCTTAAACCGGCAATCGCTTCACTGGAAGTATCCTGTCCGGTAATGCCTAATACCAAAAATGTAAAAACAAGACAAACAAAGGCCGATACTAAAATCGCCGAAATAATTACGCTTTTTAATTTTTTAGGATTGTCTTTCAGGATTTCCTTAACTTCCGGAATTAAGGAAGCGCCAAACAAAGAGAAAAGAACCGCGCCATAGGGCAAAAAAAGATATTTTAAATCAAACACAAACAAGTTTTTTATTTCAATCAAATTAAAACCCCTGTTAAAAATTAACGCCAGTACGACAAAAAGCAAAATAAGCAGAAAAAATTCAATTCGGGCGATACTTTTAACGCCAAAATATATTAAACTTGCGCCTGCTGCAAAAAACACAATAGTATAAAAAAATTCACTGCCTCCAAAAAGCGGTCCCATAAGAGCGCTTAAAAAACTCCCTCCCACAACTATGTAAGCCAAAATTGAACCCGTCAAACCAAGACCGCTGGAAATAAAAGCGATTTTTTTAGCCGACGGACCCAAATATTTTCCAGCATAACCCGGTAGACGGCACAAACCTTTTGTCCTTAAAGCCACTTCTCCATAGAAAAGACCTATTAAAACAACAACTATTCCCAAAACAAGAAAATAAAAAAGCATTACCCAAATGCCAACTTTGGAGGTAATATAGGGCAAACTAAAAAGACCCACGCCAAGGATGGTTCCCGTTAAAGTAGCAAATGCTTTAAGAAAATCTTTTTTCATAAAAAATTGCCGGATTTCATTTTCTAAACGCAACGATAATAATATTATGACAAGCGCTTTACGATTAATTTGTTTTTAAGTTTTCTTTTTAAAATCTTAACTATTTTTTCAATAGGAACGGTTTCTTGTGTCCCTGAAATCATATCTCTGATAATAATTGTTTCATCAAGCGCTTCTTTTTGGCCTAAAATTAAGGCAAAACGCGCCTTTAATTTGTTGGCTATTTTAAGTTGAGATGTCATTTTATCGCGATTAAAAGAAGTCGTTGTTCTTATTCCGGCTTTCTGCAGTTTTTCAAACAATTTTAAGGATTTTTTTTTGCCTAATTCGCCCAATTGAACTAAAAAAACCTCGGAACAAGCCCTTGAGGGAACTTTCACTTTTTCTCCTTTCATCAAGCCAATTATCCTGTCTAAACCAAGAGCGAAGCCGGCTGCCGGAGTATCCCTTCCTCCTAAAAGCTTAACCAAACCGTCATAGCGCCCTCCACCGGCTAAGGCGAGTTGGCGGCCATCTTCATCTTCAGGCCAAATTTCGAAAACTGTTTTAGTGTAATAATCTAGTCCTCGCGCCAAACGTGAATCTAAAATATATGGAATTTCTAATTCGTCCAAATATTCCAGAACATTTTTAAAATGATTATGGCATTCGTCACACAAAAAATCGATGATTTGCGGAGCGTCTTCAGACAACTGAACACATTTGCTATTTTTACAATCAAGCAATCTTAAGGGATTATTTTGAAGGCGCCTTTGGCAGTCGGGACAAAGAGATTTTCTTATCTTTCTATAAAACTTCAAAAGTTCTCTTTTGTAACTTAACCGGCATTGCGGGCAACCGATACTGTTTATGCGCGTGACAAGCTTTTTAAGGCCTAAATTCGCGCTAATTGAGAAAAACATCTGAATTAGTTGCGCGTCAAGAACGGGGTCTTTTTCTCCGATTATTTCAAAATTAGCTTGATACGACTGGCGATATCGCCCTTTTTGCGGCCTTTCATAACGAAAAATCGGGCCAACGCTGTATAGTTTTACCGGACGCGGCAAAGAAGACAAACCGTCTTCTAAATACGCCCTTATTACCGCCGGGGTAAATTCCGGCCGAAGGCATAGCCGATCGCCCCCTTTTGTTTTCAGGATAAACATTTCTTTCTCAACAATGTCCGTAAAAGCTCCTGTCCCTTTCGCGAACAAATCCACATCTTCTAAAATAGGCGTTTCTATTTTTCCGAAACCGTAAGTTTCGGCCGATTTCTTAACGACTTGCTTAATCTTTTCCCAATACATCTGTTCCTCGGGCAAAATATCACGCATCCCCCTAACTGTCTGAAAAGATTTTTTCTTTATTCGTTTCGGTTTTGTAGACATAAAAATAATTAAACTAATAAACCTGTTACCTAATATATTTCGGCTAAACTAAACGGCCATGCTCTTACCCATACCTGTCCAATAATATACTCTTCTGACAATCTTCCCCAGCGCCGAGAATCAGAACTGGCCTGCCTGTTGTCGCCCAAAACAAAATATTCGTCTCCTTGCAATTCAATTTTCACGCTTCCCGATGTGACTCTGTTGTCAGGCAAATAAGACGACTCGTCCAAAACCCTTCCTTCCGGAAAACCGCTATTGTAAATAACCACTCGGCCGTCTTTAACTTCAACTGTCTCGTCGGGCAAGCCAATTATTCTTTTAATGTAATACTGTGACGGATTTAAAGGATACTTGAAAACAATCACCTCGCCTCTTTGCGGATCATTAAGGCGGTAGCCAAATTCATTGATGATTAAATATTGGCCATCGCTAAAATTCGGCTCCATTGAAGCGCCATACACAAAAAACGGCTGGATTAAATAATAACGAATGGGAATAATAATAGCCAAAGAAATAATCACTATTTTGGCGGTTTCCCAAATAAAGATAAGTAATTTTTTCATACAACAAGCCCCCTGCGGAACAATTCTTTCTCCGCTAACAAGAACAAGCCCATTTTAGCCTATTTCCCAAAAAAAATCAAATCTGATATACTTATTGCTAATGGATAATGATCTTAAACAAATTAATCGGCTCATCAAAAAGGATTTATTTGACGAGCGAGTTAAAGAGCAAAAACAAAAAAATAAAAAGATAAAAATTGTTTGTTCTTTTGTTTTTATAGCAGTTATATTACTCCTTTCAATATTTTTTTATCAATTATTAAATCCTTCACTCGCGGTAGAAAAAGAAGCCGAGAATACACCGGAAAAAATAGAGGCAAAAAGCAAAAAGGCCGATATTGTAAAATCAATTTTTCCTTTGCGAAATAAAAACCAAAAAGAAATAAATATTTTGGCGCTGGGAAAGCCCGGAGACGGCCATTCGGGAGGAGAATTAACAGACACAATTATTTTAATTCATCTGGAGCAAGATGATAATAATTCTAACAGCGGCAGAAAAGCGTTTTTGATTTCATTGCCGCGCGATCTATTGGTAAAAATTCCCGGCGCGGGCAATCTGGCCAAAATAAATTCGCTCTATAATGCAGTCGGAATTGAAGCGCTAAAAGAAAAAATAAAAGAAATCACAGGATTGCCGGTTGACAACTATATTATGGTTGATTTGGCTCTTGTCAAAGAAGTTATTTCTCTAATTGGCGGATTAAATGTTTTTATTGAACAGGATATTGACGACCCATATTTTCCTGGTCCAAATTATTCTCACCAAACATTCAACATCTCCGCCGGTTGGCGATACTTAGACGGCCCAACAACCTTGAAATACATCAGAACGCGCTACACATCGCCCAACGGAGATTTCGACAGAATGTCGCGCCAACAACAGATTATCCAGCTTCTCAAACAAAAAGTTCTCGCTCTTAATCCTCTTTGGGATTTTCCGACATATATGAAAATATTTAATAGTATGCAAAATCATATTGAAACCGATTTGGGATTATTTAAGATAAAATCGCTATGGGGAACAGCCAAAGAAATTGATTCGGATAACATTATTAGCTTGGTCATAGATAAGAAAAGAACAGGATTATTAACAGGCGGACAAGTAATATTTGGAGAGCAAAGAGCGTCTGTTGTTTATCCTAATGCGGGACAGGGAAATTACGAGGAAATTAAAAAGTTTATTAAAAGAACCATCGGAAAATGAAACTTATAGTTGGTTTAGGAAATCCAGGAATTCAATACAATAAAACCCGCCACAATTTAGGCTGGCGGGTTGTTGAGCGCTT
>JAYEKG010000001.1:0-6418 GCA_034660935.1 Patescibacteria group bacterium | reverse complement strand
TCGCCTTGCCCAACAGCGCCTTTCCGTAAATATAGCGAGCGGCTAATTCAAGCGCCCTATCCAAAGCGTCAACCGAAAAGAAAACTTTTAATTCCCGCTCAATGATAAAAATCTTTGTGATTAAAATTCGCCAAAGAAGTTCTCTAGAAGGAACGGACATTTCAATTTTACCCAAAACCCTGCCTAATATTTTCCCTTCAATTTTGGAAGCAAACCCATCCGATGAAACTGTTCCGATAAAAAGAAATGCATAATTATCCAGCGCCGAAGCGATAATATCGGCAAAATCCAGGCCTGTTTCTCTGCTTTTAAGGCCGACTAGCCTATCAACGCCATCAATAACCAAAACAATATTACCCGCCCTGTTTACTTCAAAAAGAATCTGCTTTAAATACTCTTCACCCCTTTCGCTTGCCCCGCTTAAACCAACCAAACTGTCCAGTTCTAGTTTAACTAATCTTTTGTCCCGTAAAAATTTAGGAACATTTTCCGCTGTCATCATTTGGGCCATTTTTTTAAGAACCGCTTTTTTGCCTATTTCACTTTGGCCAACCAGCGCCACCCCTGCTTTCCCTAAACTGAAAAGATTAAAAATCTCCTCTATTTCCTTGTCTCTGCCTAAAACCATTTCAAAACCGCCTTGTCTGGCTAAAAAAGTTAAATCACGGCTTACACCGTCTAAGAGAGGTGTCGCAGCTGCTGTCATTGCCCGATTTAATTTCCCTTTCGGCTTAAAAAGCCGCCTCCAAAAAAATAATTTTTCCCGTTTTTTAATCTGTTTTTCTATTTGCGCCCACTCAACCACTTTTTCAATTTCTTCCGGGCTAACGCCAAATTCGTCAAAAATCATCCCGACCAGATTTTTTTGGCGGCTAATTGCCTGAAGAATGTCTAGCGAGTTGATTGATTGTTTTTCTTTTTTTAAGCATAAAAGATAAGCGTCAAAAAATATTTTCTTGAAATCCGAAGATATTTTTGGCCCTGAAATGCTTCTTTTTTCTTTTGATTCCGAGAAAAAGGAAGTGTTGTTGAGAATCAATTTTGTCTTTTTCGCAACATCTTCCGGCCGGCAGTTTAGGCGCTTGAGAATGATTTTAAATTCTTTATTTTTCAAAAAAACGGAAAACAAATGAATCGGGCGCAAAGAATGATATCTTTTGCGCTTACAAAGCAGCCACGCTTTTTCCAAAGATTTCCAGGCCGGCTTGCTTAAAAAAGAAGAAACTTCTATTTTATCGTCCGGTTCAAGCAATTTAAACCTCTTTATTTCCGCTCCTGTTTTCTTGCGCCGCCAAAGATAAAAAAGGAACATATCGGTCAACAGGGACAAATAGAAGATGTCCATATCGCCAGAGGAAGACGCCAAGGCAAGAATTCCATATAACCCGAACAGAACCAAAAAAACAATAAAAAGCCAGCCCAAAAAAACTTTTAATTTTTTTAAGGCAAAAGCCAAAATACCGAGATTTGGCTTAAAACTAAAATCCGTATTTTGTATGTCGAATTCTTTGAGCATAAAAAAGTTGGCAATTCATAACAAGATAAAACTATTTTTCAAAAGCGCCTTTTAGTGCTTGGTTTTCTTCCAAATTTTACCAAATTAACAAATGATTATTTTCGCAAATGGAGGGTGGGAGGGAGCCGTCGGCGCTTGCGGCGACGGATGCTTGCGAAAATAATTATTTGTTGGTTTGGGAATGTTGGAAAAAAGTTACACAATTTCTATCTCATTATAAGCAACAAAATTAATTCACTAACTGCCAAAAAGCAAAAGGGGGTAGAAATAGCCAAAAAACCAAAACAAGCGCCCAAAAAGCGGCGAAAATAACAAACAAAAGAAAACGCCAAAAAATCTGCCAAATACGGGTAAATAAACTCAAAATATAGGCATCCCATCCTTCTTGTCCGTACATCGGCTTAAAAAAGTTTTCAAAGAGAATAGACAGAGCCAATCCGCGCCAGCTCCCTTTAATTCTCCGCCAACAAAAGATAAGAGTATCTTTTAGGCCTTCGCTATACCACCAAATCGGAAAGTAAACAACCAGCCAAAAAGTGTCAAAGAATAAATTTTTGAAAAATATTGCCATTTGAAAAATAGTTTATATGTCTGCAATTACGCGCGCGATTTTAATTACTCACTTTTTCCCCTATTTCCCTCTCAACTACCGCCCTGTCGCGGCCATATTTCAAGCGAGAAAGCTCTTTAATCGCTTGAGCCGCGTCTGCGTTTCCCGTTCCGGGCGGATAAGTCGCGATGCTGAACGGCTTGGATGTCTCATTGTTAAGCATTAACTTAACATAAGCGTTAAAATTAGATATATTAATTAAATCATTAGCGTCAAAAACCGGTTCAAACTGCTTAACTAAAACCTCCGCATCCTCCGCGCCAACCCGAAAACTCGCAATTGAGCCCACATTGCCGAAAACCGCGTTGCGAATTTCATCGGTTAACTGCCCGATAAACTGGTGGGCGAGAATAAGGCAAAGGCGATATTTCCGCGCTTCAGAAAGAATAGTCGCGATACTGTCCGTGGCAAAATTCTGAAACTCGTCCATATACAAATAAAAATCTTTGCGTTCATCTTCCGGCACATCAATCCTTGAAAAAGCCGCCATCAATAGCTTCCCCGTAACAATTAAGCCAAGCAAAGAGCTGTTTATGTCTCCCAGCTTCCCCTTGCTTAAATTAACAAGCAGAATTTTTTGCTCGTCCATGATTTTTCTGAAATCCAAAGAGCTTTCCGATTGTCCGATAATCGGTCTCATATAATCATTGGCAATAAAAACATTGAATTTGGATGTGATATACGGAACCATATTTGCTAAGGACGCGTCTCCGCCCGCTTTTTCCGCTTCTTTTTCCCAGAAATCTTTAACAATCATATTCTGGCATTTAGCCAGCAAGCGGCCGCGGAAATCTTTATCGGCTAAAACTTTGGGCACTTCCATCAAAGTGGCTTTTTCGCTCGGATCATCCATTAGAAGCAAAAGCGCGTTGCGGGTATATTGTTCAAACATGGGCCCGCCTGTCGTCTTCATATCATAGAGTTTGTCAAAAATATTCATCAATTCATTGACGGCAAAAGTTTTTTGCTCTGGATATTTAGGATCATATTCAAGCATATTCAACCCCAAGGGTCTTTCTAAATCAGAAGGATTGAGAACAATTACATCTTCTGTTCTGTTATTGGGCGTTAACTCTAAAATCTTTTCAACTAAATCGCCGTGAGGGTCAAGAACGCATACGCCCCGCCCTTCTTTAACATCCTGTTCAATCATATTTTGCAAAAAAGCGGATTTTCCTGTTCCTGTTTGGCCAATGGCGTAAAAATGGCGGCGCCGGTCATTTTTTTGCAAGCGAACTACTGTTTCTTCGTCGCGATAAATGTTTCTGCCTAGAATTACTCCTTCTTTCGGCAGATTTGTCGGAGGAGGCGCCTGTCCTGATTTGAGAAATTTTACTTTGGGTGTTTCCAGCGCGGCTGTCGGAAAGTGAAAAATACTCGCTAATTCTTCCGTTCCCAAAAGCATCGCCCGTTTTTTGTTAAAAATCCTAAAAGAAAATTCATAAACCAATTTTTTAAACCCGCGCCCTTTTCGCAATTGGACCGATTTGAGCTGATTTATATTGGGAGCGCTAAATTGGGTGAACACCGATTCCAAATGACCTAACATTTCTTCTGCTCTTTTTTGTTCACCGGCTGAGACAAGTAATCTGACATTAACATTAAAAACGGCTTTGCCCGCTTTGTTTTCAATCGCTTTAATAATTTCTTCTTGTCCGGGTGTAACTGTTGGTTTCTCTTCCACAGACCGTTCATCTTTCTTCGGCGGTTTAACGCTTGTCTTAATGTCTTTTATGAGCATCGCAAGCCAATTGCCATCCGCCGCCGACTTTGCCCTAAGAAAACTTTTTCCCTTTGACATTTCTTGGGCAATATCACGGCTTAATTTCTGCCATTTAGGCAAGGCCGGCCTGATAACAATTTGGATAGCCGCCCCTTCCCCTTTTTCTTTTAGTTTACTTAAAGCGTTAGTAATTTCATTAAGCGGGTCCGCCTCTAAGTCCTGATATGTCCTGAAAGGCAGAACGAAATTTTTACCCAATTTTAAATACGAGCCAATTGACGCCCCCTTTGGACTGAAAATATTATAGTCCTCGCTT
The DNA here is from genome assembly GCA_034660935.1 of Patescibacteria group bacterium. Lineage (GTDB taxonomy): Bacteria > Patescibacteriota > Minisyncoccia > Portnoybacterales > UBA2143 > JAHJSM01. The sequence continues at coordinate 2,253 of JAYEKG010000001.1, read as the reverse complement.
TCCTCAATAAGCGCTTCCGGATAAAGAGCGTGAATCTGTTTTTCTATAATACTCTTGTAGCGCTGGGGAACGGCAATATAAAACAAAATCTCTTCGCCAATCCGCGGCGTGGCTATTTCAAAAGACAGATATGGCTGACCATACATAAACACATCTTTTGTCTCTCTAATATTGCTCAAACTGCTATAAAGTTGTTCCATTACCGAAATAATTTCCTTATCATTTTTTGGCGTTTCTCCTTCTTCTTTCTTGATTTTCTTCGGCAAAGAAATTAAAAAAAGCTTCATATTTAAAGCTCGCGTTATCTGCCCCTTGTTTTTAATAAAACGGACAAAAATTAAACTGCCCACAATAATAACGCTCAAGGACAGCAAAATAACGGTTGATAAAAGAATTTGGCTTAATTCCATTAAATCTACGAGCAATCGTCTGCTAAGCCCGCCATTGCGAGCCCTTCGAAGCAATCTCGCGGAATACCGCGCGCAAACAATTAAATCTCTTTTAATTTGCCTTTTTTAATTAAATCTAATTTATCTAATTTATCATGAAATTCGTCAAGAACATAAGCGTCATTCAAACCTTTGGCCGTTTCGGTGGCAAAATCAATGTCTTTTTCAAAAGCCAAATTACAAAGCGCTTTAATTTGTTCTTTTTGGCTTAATTTTTTAATTTCTTCAACTTTCTTAGCGTAAAGCGCCTTGTCGTCTTTTGTTGAAACTGCCGACGATTTATCGTCAGCAGGACTTGTCGGTTTTGCGGCTTCAATAGCTTCTTTTTTTGGTTCTGCTTCCCTACTTGGCTCTGCTTCTTTGGGCAATTCAACTTTTTCTACTTGCTTAGATAACTCCGGTTTTTGAACCGATTCAACTCGCGCTTCCGCTGATGGGACCTCTTGTTTTGCTTCTTCACTCAATTGCGAACCCGCCGGAAGCTCTTTTTCCGGAATAACTGCTTCGTCTTCAACTGGCTCTTGATATTTATCAACTTTTTTTTCTTCCATGTTTAATATTATACCACAATCAAAATAGGCGAACAACAATAATTTGTCCACAAAGAAAAAATTGCTATGCGCGCTCTGATTTTGCTTGACAAATTTGTAGGATATGTTATTCTTGGCAAGAGTTCGTTAAAATTTTTATTCGTTAAAACCCAAAATTCAGAAGGAGGAGAAAATGAAGAAATCGACAACGGTAGTGGTAACGATGGTAATAGCAATGATTTTTTTGGCCGGGTGCGCAATGACGCCCGTGTCAAAAGGTAATTTTCAAACATTAAACGAACGCGTAGAAATGCTAGAGGGAGCCGTCAATGGAAATATTGTCCGGATAGGCGCGATAGAATCTCGCGTTGAAGCTGTCTCGAAACTGCGAGCTGCCATAAACAGCCAGGCAAAGAGGAGCGGTCAACTTGAAGACCGGGTTGGCCACGCTAATCCAAAAGTTTACGCTTTTTGGGCAAGGGGATTCGCTTCTGGCAGTTCCAGTCTGCCCGAAAAAATGAAAGCGCAACTGGATGTCCTAGCCGGTGCCTTGAAAAAAGAGAATATTATAATAAAACGGATTGTCGGATATTCCGACACGATTGGGAACGCCAAAGCCAACAAGGCGCTGGCTATGCGCCGGGCAGAATCAGTTAAGGTCTATCTAGAAACCACCAAAAAAATTGATGTCAGTCAAATTAAGATGGTTTCAGTAGGCGAAACGACCCGCTACGGTTCGCGTGCCAGCAACCGCTGCGTCGCCATTATTGGCGAACGCGGCTAACAAAACAACGACAAAACAAAAACCCCCGGATAAAGATTAATTCTTTCTCTGGGGGTTTTATTATGCTTTTTTATTCTATTTTTCCTGCTTCATTTGCCATTTCTTCCTTAACTGCCACAACTTCATTCCCTTACAAGGGCAGCCCTTGTTTTTTCTATTCTTCCCCTATTTCATTCCTTCTTCTATCTCCGCCATCGTTCCTTTTGTTTCTTCCTTGAATTCTTTGACTACATTCTCAACCATTTGGTCGTAATCGCTAATTTTTTCCCTCAAAAATTCAGCGATTTTATCCGGTTCATCTGTTTCTCTTAATTTATCAAATTCGCCCCTGTCTTCATCGGATAATTGCTCAAGTATTTTAACGGTAATCCGCTTCAAAACCGATTCCGTCATTGCCGTCAAAAGCTCTGTTTGCTTTTCTTCCGGCAAACCTTCTAAACCGAATTCTTCAATAATATTTTGTTGTATTTTTTGTTTGTCCATATTTTTT